>JAQTWB010000042.1:8174-21545 GCA_028689495.1 bacterium
GAGTAAACAAGAAATGAAAGATGTCGATTCATTAAAAACGATATCCAGCTCTTGTCCAAAACCCGATGCCGGGGAAGACCTCGGCCTCATCAGACACCGGCGAATAATGGAACTTTTTATCGAGTATATTTTCTACAGCAAACTCTATTGCTCCACGGCGATTATCAAACTCATATCCACCTCCGAAATTAAAAATCCAAAAATCTTCTTGTTCTTTCAACGAATATACAGAAGACCGATCTTGAACTCTCCACACACCGCTGGTAAACGCAAATAATCCGGTCTCCGAAAAATAACGAAGTTCTGGCTGCAATTTCCAGGTTTCGGTTTCGGGCAACGGAGAAAATTCCTCAAAATGCTCCCAACTGTAATTAAGAGTGGAGGTAAACGAATCAGAAAGAACATGATAAAAATACACTTCGGCATGATCGATATCAGCACCACCATCAAGAGTTTCCTCCTGATCCGAAAACACAGTATCCCTTGAGAAAAGATCTGTCTCAATCACGCCAAAATAACGCGTGGCATCATATCTAAGTTTTCGCCGCGAAATGCTTGTCCCAATGTAGGTGCCACTGTCCAAGCGCTGATCAAGCCCCACAGCAAAAAACTCCTGCTCACTCCCGGCGACTCCATCAAATACCTGGTTAAACCCTCCAACAAAGGTCGGTTCAAGACTATCAAGGCCACCTCTCCCTGTTCTGTTTAACGTCTTCCCCCAGGCCGATCGGAAGACTGTCCCATCCAATGGTTCAACCCATATACCCACCTTAGGATCCACAGAATTCTTGCTCCAATTTTTTTCTATGAACGGCGCATTCTCTCCATTGGCGGGCATATCAAGACTCGTCCAGGTAACTCCTGCTGTCAGCTGGAGACGTTTCAGTGGCTTGAAATTCAAATAGGAGTAGAGATTTGTGGATGTCGCGTCTAAGTCTGTCGATGAACCGAATTTGCTTCCAGATAGAAAATCAAGTGCCTGAGCATCACCTGCACTAATAAGCGTACCATCTTCCAGTGCTTTTGTTTTTTCCGTTCTCACAAACGCACCGCTCACCAGAGAAAGAAGGTTACCGTTTAGTGAATACTGAACGTCCCCCTGGTAGAGATCTCGATCCCTGCTCATTTCCTCGCGAACAAGCGACGCGATACTCAAGGGCTTATCCTCAACAACCGGTGCTCCAGATGTAAATCTCCCATACGGGAAACGCTCTCGATTATTGTCATCGGTAAAATCGTTAGTAGACAAACTAGCTACCATCTGAGCAAGCAAATCACTGGAAACCGTGGGACTAAAGTGGGCGCCAACCCTAAGGAAAGCACTATCAATATTACTTTCGACGTCTCCATCTTCTGCGTAAGGATCAAAATCAACCGCAGTATCGCCCTGATCGAACGAAGTCAAAGCCGCATCCCAGGCAAGACTGAACTTATTAGTCAAATCACCCTGCCCTCGATGAAACAACTGATACTCACGTCGCCAGTCATTCTCACGAAACCCGTCTCGGTTTGCACCACTAATTCCGGTCTGCCAGGCAATCCCCCGGCTAGCCGTACTGTAATCCACGCTCCCGCTTACTTCTTTTATGAATGAATTATATTCAACATTGGAACTCAGGTCTGAAAATGGTCTGTCGAATAAAGTAGTATACTCGTTTAATCCCGCATCCCCGGCGGGATTAATCCGTGCACTATTATAATTGGAAGGGATTAATAATCTACCTATTACATTCTCGGTGGAAACTGTTCCTGAGCCCAGATGTTTACCGCGATAAGAATCAGCGAGCAGAAAATGTGCCGATGGATTGCTGTAATCTTCCATGACAGAACGCATAGCTGCAATTCTGGAAAGCTCATCAAATCCCAGGCGGCCATATATACGACCCAACCCTGTAGCAGCTGCCGATAAATCCTGATCGAGAAGTTCCCTGGACCGATAAATAGCCCGATTATCATTCTTCTCAATTGCCTTATCTATTGCTCGAAGAGCGCGCACAGGCTTGTGTTCCGCAAGTTCAGCCCAAGCGGCATACAGCCAAGGCGTAGGATCCGCACTATCCAAACTAACAGCCCGTTCGAGCTCTGCCAAAGAAACTCCTGCCAAGTCCTGTTCAAAATAGGCCTTAGCCAGATAACTGCGATAGAGCGAGCGAGTTGGTGCCATGACAACCGCCTTTTCCAGCTGTTCCCGCCCATAATCAAGATTCCCGCGGCTTATGGCGGTCATGGCAAGACCAAATGTCGCCTCCGCTACGTGCGCGCGATCGCCAAGAGCCTGAGCAAAATAATGTTCCGCTTTACCTGGCTCATGACGAAACAAGGCAATAAAACCACGCATCACCTGACTATAGGAATCTGGCTGGCCTGTGACCTCTGAACGATCCAGGTAATCTTCCGCGAGATCCACATCGCCCGCCCCAAGAGCCAGTTCGGCAAGACGCGTCCAGGAAGTAATATTGCCTGAATCTATCTCAACCGCCTTAAGAAGAAGACTTTCCGCTCGCGGCAAATCGTAATCGGCCTGGGCAACGAGTGCTCTTGCCTGCAACAGCGATGAACTACCACCTGCCTTTTGATATTGCCTCAGAATAGCTTTTGCTCCCGGTCGGTCACCATTCAAAAGGCGAATAACTGCTATCTGTGCGGCAGCTTCCGAAGAGGTTCGTCTATCTGTTAATGCTGACCTCAGTGATTCCTGTGCTTTATCCAAATCTCCCGCATAAATCGAGCCGAGACCATCCGCCAGATAGTAATATGGAGCAGGAAGATTCAAATGGACCAACGCTCGCTCACGCTCTTCCTCAGACTCATAGGAAAGTGCACGAGCAACATCATCAAAACTGAGTCCAGCAGACGTAAGAGTTGATTTTAAATCAACTACCACCGGATAGGGTACTGCCCATTGAACAGTCCGGGCAAAACTCACTAATGGGACAATCGAAACTCCTCCAAGATTGGCAATCACTGATTGACCGGGCGTCACCGTCTTCTCAACTCCGGCAAGCTGCAAAGAACCGGCAATTAACGATAATGTGGAAGACTGCGGATTAACATCAACCGTAAACTCGGTTCCTCGAACAGAAGCGCTGACGTGCAATGTTTTTACCACAGGATACGAATGCTTAACTCGACTGAAAAAATAAGCGCCTCCGCTCTTAACTTCAATCACAGGATTTGACCGCACTCCAGAATCAGGCACTGCTATCTCTGTGCGTTCCCGCATTCTCATCACATAGCCATCCTTAAAACGTATCGCTGCCTGAGCCTGTGAGCTTGTACGGATACGATCGCCCGCGTAAAGCTCGGTCCCCTGTCCAGCTTTACGCCAACTGCTATCCCCATTTGGAAGCGTCTCGACCAGCCCTTCAGCAAACTGCACCTCAGCAACTCCATTATTGCTGGCATATGACGGGCATACCGCACCTAGCAGCACAGCCTGAATGACAAAAATTGCTCGAGCGAAACTGGACAGCCTGGTAAAATCAACACTGAACACACGTAGCTTCATCGCTAATGACCCCTATTTACCGGATTTTGCTTCTGACGAACCACGGAAAGAGTGTCAAAAATGCAGAACATTCAATCCATTTCAGGTTGAGATGCATCTTTTAATGAGAGAGTTGTTTGAAAAAGTCTTAAACTTACACCGAGGGGTAAAACCAGGTTAGACGGTTAGAACTTGGGTAATACCAGTCGGTATAGATAAATTCCGTAAGAATTTAGCGGGAGTAGCTCGCTAATGACTCAAAATTTCTTTTACGAAACGGGATACGAAAAACCAGACCTGCTAACTCGGCGATAACCCCAGAGTAAAGGGCTATTCCCTTAGCAATACTATGACAAATGTTGCCAGTATGAAAAACTTCAACAGAACTCGTGCCACCTTCCTGATGCTCTCCGTGATCGCTCTTTTTGCTTGTGGTCGTGTCAGCGATGGCGACCCCTCATCGGCACCGGATGTACAAAAATCAGTAAAAAGTCTAAGGCTTCTGCAAAACACAGATCCGGCAAGTCCTGTCGCCGTCAGTATCGCCACTGACACTAAAGAGACTGTCGTAGTTATGGCAAGTGGAACCTCTCTCGAGGGAGGTGAACAGATTCTCTACACCAGCGACTCCGGCCAGGTCGCTGTCCTTTCAGTCAACAATCTCGGCTTGCCGCTAAAAGCAACGGCACGAAATGCCACACTAAATTTTGGCAATTACAACTCCACGACTCTGGATGTTGAAGCCATTATCGACGGGATTTCCTATCCGGTAAAAACCGTACCGTTACAACAGGAAACTATCGACTTGCTGACCAAATCGTATAATTCTTCCATCTTCGAAAAAGGATCCATCGGATATAGCATCTCATCAGTTATTCGACGCTCAGCAGTTGCAGTACGCACATTTGGGTGTGCAACATTCCTCGCAGCACCTACCTCAACAGCCACAAATTCTTTGCTATCCCTGTCTGAACGCTCCTGCCGGTCTCGCCTTGTCGATTCATTAAAAGAAATCGCGAACACAGAATCAGACGAGACAATCAATGATCGCGTCAGGACCACAAACACTGTGGCCAGTCAGTGCAATTCAGTCGACTTTGACAATGATTTCGAAAGCGCAGAGAATTGCGCCCTGACAGCTAGCAAAGAGGTCATTACCAACATCAGTGAGGACGATCCTTCCTTCGAATCACTTATCGAAGATGCATCGGATGGTGTCCTTGGTAATCAAGATAATGAAGACGGTTTTGGCTCAGAAAACGAGGAATCATCAATTGCTCCAAACGGCAACGACAATGAGACCAATAGCTCAAACACAAATAACGAAAACACTGATGAAGGAAACACTGGCGGAACCGATGGTGGGAACACCGGTGGAACCGATGGTGGGAGCACCGGTGGAACCGATGGTGGGGACACCGGCGGAACGGATGGTACCCCAACCACACCAGTAGAACCCGAGCCGGTGCTTCCACAACCACCAGTTGACTTTCCGGCACCTCCTACGCCACCGAAACCTATCGGACCGACCCCACTGGCCTAACTTTGACTGAAGAAAAGGAAACATTACCAATGAAATCCGAACGCATGGAATTTCTGGCAAGGCTTCCTCTCCTGCTGAACTCAGCCATGAGTGAAAAACAAGTTATTGAGTTGGCCCTTGAGTATCTTTCCAAAGAACTACAGGCGGAACGTGCTACTGTTTTTCTATTACTAGCAGATGAAAATGAGCTTGAATTCTGGGCCCTGGACCATCTCTGTCGTAATTCTCTGCGCAGTCAACGTATGCCAGCTTCAGCTGGCATTGTTGGCACAGTAATCAGAACACGTAAGGCAGAAATTGTCGACGATGCACAAAACGATCCCCGCTTTTACAAAGGCATTGACCAAGAGACAGGATTTGTTACAAAAAACATCCTCTGCATACCTCTGACGATCCACGGCAAGGAGCGACTCGGAGCAATTCAAGTCCTCAACAAAACAACTGGTCCATTTAACGAAGAAGATTTGGACTTTGCCCGATTATTTGCCGATCATGTCGCAATCGCAATTCATAACAACCAACTAGTATATAGACTACAGAGCACCGTTGATTCACTTGAATTGGCGGCGATGCAATTTAGAAAATCATTTAACTTCATATCCCAAAGTCTAATAAAGCCGGTATCCAATCTGGAGCTGCTAGTAGATGCAAATAATCCGCTTGGAAACGACAAAACAGGACTCTTACATGATACCTTGCTCGGCCTGCTGACCGTCCAATGCGAATTGTATAGTTCCTCTCAATTACCACCAACTGCACTATCGATAAAAAAACGTACCGTTGCCATCAATCCCATGCTGAGACGCATTAGTGAGTACATACGCCAAAGCATTTCCGATAAAAAAATCGAACTAATTCTAGAGGCACCACAAAAGGAAATAATCTCTAAAGTCAGTGTACATCACATTGAATCTGCGCTAAGGGTTATAGCTGACTATGTCGTGGGTAGCAGTTGTGACAACAGCAGCATTACATTTGGAGCTTCACTGCAAGAAGAAATAATTCGACTGTATTTCATAAATTCCAATAGCAACAGACACGACAATCTCGCCTTTGAATCTAATACCTTATCCTGCGCAGAATTTGTTGCTCGAGCACACGGAAGTGAAATCGATCTGATACACCACTCAAACGGCGAGACAACTATCTCTATCCTGCTTCCTGGAGCCCCTGTAAACATTTCAAACCACAAGAGTGTCAATTCATGAAAGACAATTCACTCTATCAACTACTTGAAGTCGAATCACATGCCAGCTTTGACGAAATAAAGAAAAGTTTTCGCCGCTTGGCCCATGTCTATCATCCTGATGCTCCGACAGGCCACGGGAACGAAGAACTCTTTACATCCCTTGTCGATGCTTATTCCACGCTTTCAGATCCGCAGAAACGTGCCAGCTATGATCGCAGCCTTGCACTAAAACAGAAAATTGATGAATTGAGTGGCAAGAAAGAACAGCCAAAACCCAAGACACGAACATCCGACAGAACCCAATCTGAAAGAGAAAACAACAGACCCTCTTCTACTCGGTCGACCGCTAAAGAAGCCGCACCAGGACTTAATAGTGCTCGCTTTTCAGGTAACTGGAAGCAGAAAGGTCTTTTAGGAAAAATAAGAGCCTTATTTTCCACAACCCCAACTGCGGTGGACGATATCAAACCAGGGCTACTTGAGCGTGTCGGCGACATGCTGAAAAAACAAACAGACAAACAAGTAACACGAACTTTGACGATCGATGCCCTTGAATCAATCATCGGCACCTCACGTGAAGTATCTTTCCCTCATGACGACGAGAAAGTTATTGTGCCAATACCGCCAGAAATTGACAACAAGCGCATCATTCGTATCAAACATACTGGCAAAAATGGAAAAAAACACGAAATGCGCGCTCGTGTAAACATCATTCCTCATGAATACTTCGAACGCCGTGGAACAAATATAATTGTCAAACTGCCTATAACGCTAGGTGAATCAATCTCCGGAACATCTGTGCGCATCCCGACTCCAGCCGGTGCTGTCAAGTTGACAATTCCGCCGATGGAAAACGGTAAAAGCAAGAAATTGCGCATTGGTGGTAAAGGAGTCAAAGCTCCCGGTTCTATCGTTCGTGGAGACGTGATTGTCGATCCCTATATTGTATTGCCCGAACGCTACCCAGAAGCTCTGGCTAACGCGGTCAAACAAATAGAATCACTTTACGATTCGGATCCTCGCAGCGAACTACCTGATGACTTGCTAGGCTAATGCGAGTTCACGAAGGGCCGACATGTGACATCCTGGCAAGAGGTAGTGTCAACTCAATTATTAACAACTCTGATATTGGAAGATATGACACGATGTGTCCTTTCCCCTGAATAGCAATCGCTGAAGCTCGATCCAACAGCGGACTGGAACTGCTAGGAATAGTTCGACACTCACTCCAGTCTTCATCCTGCTCATGCTCTAACGGTAGATAATATTTGAGCATCTCGAGTAAATGACTCGGTAGTGGTTCTCTGCGGCTGACACGGAAAAGTGGCCGACTGGCCACCTTAAAAAAATACTGCTCCATTGATGAATACCGCGCCGGAATAGCCGACTGACAAGTACTTATCAATTGAATCCGTATTTCAGGTCCCGGCCTATCACTTGCGACAGCTATTGCTGGTGCGCGGGACGTATCCTGACGAGAGATATCGTTACTACCCTGCCCTCGGGCCACGGACTTGCCTTTCCCTGACTCAATCAAACTATCAGAGTAGTAGACGCCTGAGATTACTTGTATAGAACCAACCTGCCCAGCGAATTCGCTGGCTTCAAACAACAACAGTAACAAAAGTTCAGTCAGCGCAGAACCCGGCACCCAGACCAGTGCGCTCGTTTCTCTGGCAATACCAATACTAAGCCGGTCACTTAAAAAACGATCCGCATATTCAAGGGCACCAGCCAGCGAAGTTTGAATGTCAGAACAACTCTCGCCAGACAAGGACCCTGACTTGATTTGCGCAAATTCACCACTTATGCCAGCCACCTGTCGCAACCAATACTTTCGCTCCGCACGTAGGGCCTGAACTTCAACCAGAAATGTCTGCGTCATAAAATGTATATAGACAATCTTGCCCTTCCCAGGAAGGTTAAGACACCCCCCCCACGCTATAATTGCCAGCTCAACTCCCTCCTGATTCGACACAACCGTATGAACGGCCTGACACTGACCAAAAATCAAGGTTCGTTCAACTATAGGCAAAATCGGAGAAATCAGAGGGGCATATTCATAGGGTTGCAACTCATCAGATGTGCGAAACAGCTGCCTGGCACTACCAGAGACGGCGATTAACTCGCAGGAGGAATTAAAAACAATGCAAGCGCAGGGCTGCATATCGAGAAAATCGGCTAATCCCAACCCTTCCACATCGCGGCATGTCAGTGTATGAGGCATATTATCTTATCAACCGATCAGTATTACCGATTTAAAATTGACGGACAAACGAACACTCTGGCAGGATCTGCACCATCTATCATCAGAACGCGCCAATTACTTAATCGGCATAATCTGAAAAACACTAAACAACCAGGGGCACAATGAATCTCGACTACCACAATAAGGAACTTGTCCGTATCGCTCTGGCTGAAGATATCGGTAGCGGTGACGTCACAAGTCTGACACTGATACCGGCATCCATGAAAGGCACCGCGATCATTGTGGCCAAACAACCACTTGTTGTTTGCGGAATGCTAGTTGCCCAATATCTTTGCGAATTGTTACACCCAGAAATTAAGCTTGACTGGCAAATCAACGACGGAGACTACGCCAATTCCGGAGACACCATCGCCTCGCTGTCCGGCCCATATCAGCCGATTCTCGCGCTGGAACGGACACTGCTTAATTTCCTCCAACACCTAAGTGCAATTTCCAGCAAGTCTCGCAGACTCTCCGAAATGGCCAAACCCCATCAGGTGAAAATTCTTGATACCAGGAAAACTACGCCGGGTTGGCGAACGCTGGAGAAATACGCTGTCCGTATCGGAGGATGCTTTAACCACCGACACGGACTATTTGATCAGGTCTTGATTAAAGATACTCATGTCGACGCATTCCCCGGAACTCTGACTGAGACTGTCGAAATAACCAGACAAAAAAATGATTCTGCTATCAAAATCGAAATCGAGGTCCGCAATATGGATGAACTTGCCGCTGCACTAAAAGGCAGACCCGATATCGTCATGCTCGACAATATGTCACCGGAACAGGTGAAATCAGCCGTAAAGTTCGTACGAAGTTCTGAGCTCGGCAAAAGTGTCCTTATTGAACTTTCTGGCGGAATGAATGAAACCAACATCTCCCCTTATTTTGCCTGCGGCGCCGATGCAATCTCAGTCGGCGAGTTGACCCATTCGATTAAGGCAGTTGACATTGGAATGTACTACCAACCAGAACATACACAATAGCCCAGAGATGAACGTTATGGGGAATGGATTCACAGCAAAAATTTCCGTTGACCGGCTTAGCCTTGTAAATTCCTGGCACGAATCTGGTTTTAGTCACGGCTTCCTTGACCGTAGCCTCAACCTTCGTCAAATCCCTCTCGGACAAGAGATACATCTCAGCACTCGTGATGCTGAATTAAATCAGAGAGGTAAAAACACAAAACTCTTTCTTCTCCACCAGGTTCACGGCGACAAGGTGATCCAAATCACCAAAAACATTTTACAACACCCCACGTCACGACCGGAAGGCGATGCATGGTTTATTGCTCTCGATGACCAACTGCCCGATTCAAATGATAACTCTTCTCTTGGCAACTCCATTGCCCTTGGTATTATGACGGCAGATTGTTTCCCGGTAATCCTGTTCGACCAGAAACAACAACTCGCTTCTATCGCTCATTTCGGCTGGCGCGGAGTTGTTGGTGAGTTGCTCGAAAATATCCTGACTCTATTCCACACCCATGGTTCAAGCACCAAAGATATTGAAGTGGCGATCGGACCAGGAATCGGTTGCGCAGATTTCGAAACAGGAAACGAAGTTCTTGCAGAGTTCCGAAACAAACTGCTCTCGACACAAACTACAGCAAAGCAAAATTGGTATAAATCGTCTGAACATAACGAGAATAAATATTTAATCGATATCCCTTCATTCCTGTCACTCCTCTGCCTCAGATATGGCATATCGGAACATGCGATCTACACTGATAAAAGATCCACGCTAACTACAGAATGTCTGTTCTCTTATCGTCGGGATAAGGAAGCAGCGGGCCGCCAGCTATCTTTTGTCGCTTTTGATTTTCCTCTGTTTCCTCAGTCGGCTAGCTTTTTGGGCAAACTATTTTATTGACTTTGCCAAACGCAAAAGCGGATACTGCCTGCAGAAGTTGAAGTTTGGCTGTCTGTGGTTTGTCTGGTGTAAACTAAATATTAAGCTCTCGCTTGTTAGTTTTCTCAATAAACTACAGAAGTTAAGTCCAAAACGTTCATCAATAACCATAACTTCAAGGAATCGGGCTTATGGAAAATGTCGACCGAGAACTAGTCCTGGAACTGATCAACTCAAACTCTCGCCTCAAAGACCTCTACAAAGAACACCAACAACTAGACCGCCAGGCCGCGAACCTGGAGAGATTAAAAGGTTATTCCACTAGTGCAGCGCTCGCTCTTGCTGTTCTGAAAAAACAAAAATTGGCCGGGATGGACGAAATAATGTCAATTCTGGACGATTACCGCACTAGCGCCGCCGCGTAATCTGGTAGAGGGATAAGCTCAGACACAAGTGAACCAGCTTTATCGCTCTTTGTCTTAATATTGGGCTGAGATTGGGCTTTAATGTTCCGATCTCGGCCTTTCGTTCGTCTGTGCCCCCGGCAGATGACCCCGATTTCACGGCTTTCTCAGGATAGATTAGAGCACAGCAGGGCATGCAGGAGCGCAACTGTAACAACCCAATTTCACAATATCTGGCCGTGTTACCCGGCATAAATAAATTTCTTACGGATTTGACCGGAATATCTGCTGCTCGCTCCGTAATTTCCCCCGATCCGGAACACCCCAGTCCCGAGAAGTATATAATCAAAAAATAACTATTCCGCCTGAAGCCAGCAAAGTTCGCCTTGCGAATAGAAAATAATTATCACAAATTGGCCTGAGATTGCTTAAAGTAAAAATCAAACATACTGTGCCTTTTCCAGGTTAATCATCAAAAGCAGGAATAATAGCCAATGCCGCGAATTATTGTATTAGGAGCCTCAGGAGCCCTCGGACGAGAAGTTACCACGGTCCTCGGAGAATATAAATTTGAAACAGACCAGATTAAATTGTTCGCATCAAGCAAATCAGTTGGCGAAGAAATTGATTGCGGCAGTGACAGCCTGGAGGTTTTCCCCCTGGAGCGCTACGACATCAAGGCAGGAGACTTTATTTTTTCCTGCCTGCCAACATCGACAGCAAAGGAGCTACTTCCGGATTTTGTAGCAAAGGGCGGAACAGTGCTTGATGTAAGTGGAGCATTTGCCACATTATCCGAGCTACCCGTTTGCCTCGCTGAAATAAATGGTGATGCAATCAGACAATTTAAACGAGCCAATAAAGGTAAAGGCTCTCTCTTGCGTGTGCCGTGCCCGGCCGCTACAGCTCTGGCGCTTACTGTAAACCCCCTGCAAAAGCTCTTCCCCATCCGCAGTATCACCGTGACATCACTCTGCTCCGTAGCTGCCTGGGGACGAAAAGCCATGGATGAGCTCTGGGGCCAAACTACTTCTCTATTACAATATGGCGAAACCGAAGCCGTGACCCTTCCAGGACAACTTGCTTTTAATTGCCTGACAAGTATTGGAGAAATCGATGAAAAACAGAACAGTAGCTTTGAGAATCTGGTGATAGGACAGCTTGTTCAACTTATTCCCGGACTAAAAAATTGTTTGTCTTATTCTGCGGCAATGATACCTGTCTTTTCTGCGGATACTCATTCGGTGACAATTGATTTTGAAACCACAACAACTACTGAAATAATACTATCTACGTTACGAGAAAGTCCGGGTATTGTTTTGTTTGATGAAGTAGAACCTGAAACAAAGCTTTCACCACTTGAAGCTGCCTTTATTGATGGTGTGTGCGTCAGTCGTCTGCGAGCCAGTAATTCCACTCCAATTGAAGGTGCTGCGGCACAAAAATCTTCCAACACTGCTAGTATATCTCTGTGGGCTGCATCTGATGCCCTGCGCCGAGGCTCTGCAATCAGTGCGGTGCATATTCTGGAAATTTACCAAGAGTCTGAACAGTGAATATTTTTCTTCAAATTGAATATAACGGCGCTTCCTATTCTGGCTGGCAGCGACAGGATCACGCCCCCACAATTCAGGGAGAACTGGAAAAAGCACTTCTCACTTATCTCAATGCGGAACGAAAAAAAAACAACCTGGATTTACTTCAATCAGTAAATATCAATGGAAGTGGGCGCACTGATGCCGGCGTTCACGCGCTGATGCAAACAGCAAACGTCCTTCTACCAGATGATATGCAAATTAATCTTCAGCGGCTCGGTATGGCTCTAAATGGCATCACCCCACATGATATTGTAGTACGACAAGCTCGCCTGATAGACGACAGCTTTGATGCCAGACACTCACCACATATTAAATGCTACTGCTATCGTATCTGTGACAGACACATGAAGGGCGGCATAATTGGTGCCAACAGCTGGGTTACTGGTCCCCTATCCGTCTCACCGATGATACACGCAGCCCGTCTGCTGGAAGGTCAACACGATTTCCAAAGCTTTCGCGCGTCTGACTGTACTGCCAAAACAACCGTACGCACAATTCTTCGCGCGGAGGTATCCCGGTCTGAAACCCAATTACTCGAACTACGAATCATCGGTAAAGGTTTTTTAAAACAAATGGTTCGTATTATCGCCGGAACACTTGTTAATATTGGCAAAGCACAGCTTCCGGCCGAAGAGATCTTGAGAATTCTTGCCCAGCAAGACAGACGAGCCTCTGGCCCCACCGCCCCGCCCAATGCTCTCACGCTTGAATGGATGCGCTACGACGAGGCTCGGTGAATCTGTCCAACTTATCCGAAACTACGCTTAAGTTGTGCCGTGTCAAACAAGTCAGCTTACCGACAAAACAATGAAGATTATCAACCCGGACATACAAATGTCAGTTTTGCGTTAGTCTATTTTGTAAGCGCAACACTAAAATAACAACAGCACCATAGCCCCAGAAAACATTGCTATTGCCAACAGGACAAGAAAAGCGACCAGCAATGCTGTATTCATCCCATTTGTCTTCTGAACATAACGGGCATTACGAAACCGCAGCCCTCCTGTCGGCATGCCTGAAGTTCGATCAGGATTGAACATTAC
Source organism: bacterium (assembly GCA_028689495.1). Lineage (GTDB taxonomy): Bacteria > Bdellovibrionota_C > UBA2361 > SZUA-149 > JAQTWB01 > JAQTWB01. Next base: position 21,541 of record JAQTWB010000042.1, read on the forward strand.
AGTTC
>JAQTWB010000161.1 GCA_028689495.1 bacterium
CCATGATGGAGACAAAATCTTTAAGTGATTTCTCTACGCAAATTCTGGATTTAATCAAAGAAATATCCACAAATACACTCCCAAAAGAATCCGGTGGAGACCATCAACTCGAAGTATTAAATAAAGAGCTCGACCATCACAAAGCACTAATACTCGGCAAACAACAACTAATGAATCAGTTTTTAGCTATTCAGCAGGGAGCGGTACACCCACCGCAACAGACAGAAACAAACCCAAATAAAAGTCACAAATAAGAGTCGCTTTTCTGGTGGGCTAATCGCCTTTGGTTCTAGTTCTATACCTGTAAGTAAAACCAGAAAGAGTATAGGAGCATCAAGTAATTTAGTTTTTTAACTCCCCCAAAACCGGAGGAGCCGGAACATGGCATAACCACGTATTTCGACCGGCCAAGCCGGTCAAATCCGACCCCGTTGAACTACAAATCCAAAATAGAGATGTGAAAACTAGGGACATCCATGATAAGTTTTGTCAAGGGGGAAAACGGAGATTTCCCATAACCTTCCGAACTCACCGGTGGCCTTGTTTTTATCCTTCATGCCGTCCAATCTTTTTAATCTTTCCAAGCGGTCCGCATGATCATGCGACCAGACATCCATTTGCTGCACCTGGTTTTTATTACCTGTTGATTGCTATGACGTCGTAATCGGCGCCATGGCAATCAACAACTACACCATTGCAGAAGATTGAGTTAGGGCCAACCCGCCAGCCTTGAAACACTTCCAAGGGCGTGCAACAGGATTTGTTCACGCAGTCCCTAATTCGGCAAGGCCTGGCGGGAAAATCGTTTTGACATGACGGTTATGTTTGTTTCAGTCAGGCAGCCAGCTTCGTGGTCTCGAATTCAGACTCTCGCCGATCTACTGCCATCATGAATTCTACCAGCTTGCGAGCTACCGCCAGAGTGGCGCGGTTTCTGTTGCCACGAGCCAGTTCTTTCTCATGCAGCACTGCGAGTTGCTCATTCCAGCGAGGCGCAAGCTTAGCTGCCTCAATCAGCGTGGTTTGCAGGTGCTTGTTGCGTTGTTTGGAAATTGGCCCGCGTTGTTCTTTTCCCGCAGATTCATGTTGTGCGCTGCATAACCCGCAGTAGCTGATGACGTGGCGAGATGAGCTAAAGCGGGTTAACTCACCTATTTCCAGAACCCAGGTTAATGCCGTAACTTCACCAACTCCGGGGATGCTCATCAATCGTTGCACTCGATTATTGATCTGTTTGTTTTCTCGCAGTGCACTCATCAGCTTCTTCTGAATGTCATCATACAGTTCAAAGCCTCTGCGGCTCAGTTTCAACAACTCTTTGACGGAATTTGGAACATCTTCGACCCGCTCTAACAGTGTGTTGAAGTATTTTTTACCGTAAAGCCGCTTCTTGCTGTATTGGGCCCCGACTTCCATCAATAAGCCGGACATCTTGTTTTTCATCTTTACGGCGGTACGCACAATCATGTTTCGGTAACGCAGTATCCGTCTGAGCTCCCGCAGTTCTTCCGGCATCATGTGGCTTTCCGGGAGCAGGTTGACCCTCAAAAGGTCGGCTATCTTCTCGGCGTCATCCCGGTCGTTCTTTTTCTTGGCTACCGTGATCGCCTTGAGCATGGCAGGGTGAGCCACCTTGAGATCAACGGCATAAGGTTTGAGGAAATCATAGACCCATCCGGTGAAAATGGTTGCTTCCATTGCTCCGTACCAAGGGCCTGGAAGTCCAGATTGCCACTGCTGCAAAGCCTTGCGTTCAGCGGCAACAGTTCCTTGATGAACAAGTTCACCGTCAATCCTCTTGATGCAGTAAGCGATTGTCTTCTTGTGAATATCCAGGCCAATGTAGTAAATTGAATTCATGGAAGCCTCCTCGTGATTTTGATTCCGGACGGCATTGCCGGTCCGACCGCTTGCGCTTACAAGCTATTCAATACCACCGGAGGCTTCCACTTCAACTCTTACTTATGCATTCAAACACTTCCCATATTTCAAAGCCTGACGAACACCCTGAGCGACCCAAACTGGGCGGTCAGGTTTATGGAATCAACCTTAAAAAATAGCCTTAACACTATATAGCTCGCAGACAATTTTTGTTTAAGAAAATGCACATACGCACAGGAATATGGTATGGCAAAGCACCTATCGGAATTGATAAAAAAAGTAAACCCAGCTGTCGTAACGGCAGCACGTGCCCAGGCGGATCAAGAAATTTTCGATCTCCGCCTGGCTCAATTACGTCAAACAGTAGAGATGTCGCAACACGATCTGGCAACGGCACTCGGCATATCACAACCATCGGTTGCCAATCTGGAAAAACGCGGCCACGAAGTGAAAATTTCTTCTCTCAAGCGGTACATTGAGGCGCTTGGTGGTAAACTATCACTGGATGTTGAGCTGGCTGATGGCCGTCACATCGGCATAAACGTCTAGCGCTGTTTCCTTAAACCGAGAAGTCTTCGCTGCACAAACAACGGAGGAACCATCCCATGAAAGTCATCGCATTCAACGGCAGCGCCCGCAAGGACGGTAACACTGCCAAACTGATCACCTACGCCTGTGAAGAGTTGAACAAGGAAGGGATTGCAACCGAACTGGTGCAGTTGGCCGGCCGGCCGATCCACGGCTGCATCGCCTGCTACAAATGCTTTGCCAGCAAGGACCGCCGTTGTGCGGTAACCGACGACGTGGCCAACGAATGTATCGAAAAGATGGATGGGGCCGACGGGATCATCATCGGCTCGCCCACCTACTTCGCCGCCATCAGCCCCGAGGCCAAGGCGCTGATCGACCGCTCCGGCATGGTGGGCCGGGCCAACGGCGACATGTACAAGCGCAAAGTGGGAGCCGGGGTGGTGGCGGTGCGCCGGGCCGGCGCGATCCACGTCTTTGACACCATCAACCACTTCTTCACCATCGGCCAGATGATCATTGTGGGGTCAGCGGGGTCAGGATTGCAAGTTCGCAAGTTGATGGTATGATGTAGCCATGGCCCGCAAACCCCGTCTCCATTATCCTGGTGCATGCTATCACGTCATCCTCAGAGGCAATGCCCGCCAAGATGTCTTCTTCAGCGACGCGGACAGATCCCGATTCTATCTTTTAATACAGGAAGGGATAGAGCGCTTTGGGTACCAGGTACACGGTTTCTGCCTGATGACAAACCATGTCCACATTGCGCTCCAAGTGGGCGACGTGCCGTTGTCTCGGATCATGCAAAATCTGTGCTCCCGCTATACCCGCTGGGTGAACTGGCGGCTCACCAGAATTGGCCACTTATTTCATGGACGATATAAAGCGATCTTGGTCGATACCGACTCATATCTCACTCAGCTTGTGAGCTACATCCACCTGAACCCGGTACGTGCCTGGATGGTCGAACGATGCGAAGACTATGAATGGAGTAGTCATCGAACATATGTTGGAACCAATCCTATTCCGTGGCTGACAACACAAACGGTGCTGTCCCAGTTCTCGGAAAACGCGGAGAAAGCACTCCTTCTTTTCCAGGAGTTTGTCGTTGCCAATAGCGGTGAGGGGCACCGAGCCGAATTTCATGGTGTGGGAGGATTTGACCCCCGTGTTTTTGGTGAAGACAGATTTGTTGATGAAGTGCTTTACAAAGCAGAAGAAAAGCCGCTGAAGAAAGCCGATATCGACGTAGTCCTGATGGCAGTTGTAAGGTTGTATGAAATCACGGAAGTTGAGTTGTCGAAACCGGGACAGGATCGGAGGCTTTCGGAAGCACGAAGCATGGCGGCTTGGGGGGTAAAAGAAATGACTTCGTCAACGCTTACGGAACTTTCAAAAAGAATAAGTCGTGACATCACATCACTCAGTTCCGGAGAAAAACGCCTACAGACACGTGCAAAGGGTGACTCGGAACTTGCCGTGAGAATGGTGGATTTTAAAGGAATTGTGGAAGATGTTGCAAAGTTGCAATCCTGACCCCCGTTGACCCCGTGGAAGATGTTGCAAAGTTGCAATCCTGACCCCCGTTGACCCCTTGCAGTCAGAAATCAAAGTATTTCATGACCGCCTCCTGGATTCGATCACAGCCTTTGAGGAGAAGGCTCCAATTGTAATGAAGGAGATAGTTGGTGTCTAATCAATAAGACCTGGAAAGTTCGCGGTGACCTCAGAGGGACCAGCCCTTGACACGAGACAGAAGTAAAAAGGCAAAAGGCTAAAAAGGTGAGGTCCCAACCAGGCAGTTGGACACCGGTCGGGCGGAAATGCTGCCCGAACGGGTCAACTGCGCGGCCCCGTTGGTCGCAAATAGTTAAAACGACTTCGATATAAGGAAATTATATGAAGCCTAAAAGGCTGAACCCAAAAAAGAGAATATGTCACGTGGACAATAAGGGATGGGTTTCGTTAGTTTTTCCAAGTGTTGATAATGCATGTTTTGCTCAAATATTAGACATCATAATTAAAAGCACAACAATTTTATACATGTTATGCATAATGTGGGGTGGGTATTTATCTATTCACTATCTTAAACAAAATAATATGTCACACAAATTATTATCTGCAATAAATCCAATTAATATATTTACGATATCTGCTATCGGGCTATTAATATGTTTTATCGGGATTATTGCTGTAGTATATATTCCATACCTTTATAGCACTATTAGGAATACGTATTTTAAGTTTGAAAACAATTCTAAATTCTATAATATAAGAAATGATTTTTACATATTTACACTAATGTTTATCATTCCACTAGCAGCAGAAAGTTATCATGAAATAAAAGACTATACGATTATTATATCTATAGTTTCAGCTGCACTACTAGGGCTTATGTCGTCAGCATCAGGCACAGTTAAGGAAAATACTAGTTATTCATATCTATGGTTGTATACAAAACATTCATTCTTAATGATTATACCGATTTTATTGTTGTTGCTTTCATATATATTTATATATCCAGTA
>JAQTWB010000002.1 GCA_028689495.1 bacterium
GGAGTTTGGCAAGCGTAGCTTGCTCATAGCCTAAAATTTCTCAAATTTTAGGCAAAGATAACCAATACCATTTCAGCTCTGGAAAAAGAGTGAAAAATCTTTGATTTTTTCAGCTAAAAATTAAGACCATTTTTGAAACGGTATAGCTCAAAACTCAAGTCCAGGCAAAAAGTGAAACACGCTACAGGCCGACCGCACCAAAGTTGTTTCGATCATCAGAATCAACCGTATCGTTCAAATTATTGTTGTTACCGTAGAGCGCGGGCCTTGCGTCCGCCCGGCTGTGATGAGGTTGTCGCTGATGCACAAATTGTTTGACAACGGTCGTTGTGAGATCGATCGGCAATAATAATGCGTATGTTGTTTGGGCAGACACAAGGCCTGCCCAAACAACTGCCGAATTTATGTAAAACTTCCAAATTAGGCACAGCTCACTCGAACGCTTGCAGGGCAATCTGAATGCGCAAAATATAACGTTGAAAGTTAGCCGATATATCCTTGGAACTTGATGCACAACTTTCTACCAGCAAATCTATATTGTGCTGCAAATCTTTCTCGTTACCTGCCCCACCACCTGCGACCTCGTTAATGAAAAATTTTGTCATTTCCACCTTCAATTTCGAAGCCTGCACCGCAAACATGATTTCATTGAGATATTTTTTTAAAATCCTGGTCCTCTTGGTCATATCAACGTTACGACCACCAACCTCACCGTTACCACCTTTCTCCTGGATGCCCACAAGATTAAGGGCTCCAAGTGACATCTCACGTACCGAATCTGCTGTTTCAAGAATAGAACCGGCCTTTTCAATAATGTCATTGTTAATTGGATAATAGGCGCTGACTTTGTCGCACAGCAGTGCCAATTGCTCGTCCAGGTTATGACACTTGTCGTATAACTCTTTAAGCTTGCCACTTGTAGCTTTGCTTCCATGCGCCACTACCAGTGACAATTCGTCACGCGCTTTCATTTCAGCGACCAAAGCGGTCGTCATGAACTCATCATAGTCAGCAAACCCGACACTCGTCAGCACCTCCAATAATTTGTCAGTACTTGCCGCTATTGCATCCTTACGTGAAGCACCAGATGCCTCCAGATTATTCTCAAGCTCAAGCAAACTTTTATAAACACCCTGAACAGTGGTGAACAATTCACTACTTGGTTTCAAACGTATTGAGAGATAACCATCTCTACATGGCATAAGAATCGCCAGTACCCAGTAATAACTACCATCCTTGGCTTTATTTTTGACATATCCGGAAACTGTCTTTCCCGCTTCAAGATAATCCCAAACCAGTTTGAACACACATCTTGGCACATCGGAATGACGTATAATGTTATGTGGTTTACCGACGAGTTCGGAAAACTCATACCCGGCAATCCGAGTAAAGACCTCATTCCCGTAAAGTATGATGCCCTTGGTATCGGTTGTTGAAAAAAACAGTTCATCAACCTTGAATTCTCTTTCGACATCGCGCTCGCCAGCAGATTCGTTCGCCATAATATTTCTCACTTCGATAAAAGTTTTGCTCAACAGGCAAGATTACACAACCTATCTCAGCCCAAATTAGTCCTATAATTTTCAGGATAATGTCTTACTTAAATTGGTATTGGTTAACGAAAGAATTCCCACCTCAACTTCACCGAGAGAAAATAGTGCCACTTTCTTCATCGAACCCACCACGATTGTCTGTTGTAAAGGACCAAGATTCAGCGAATCACAAATCTTTCCAGCAGAGTTAATCGCCAACTGGGACATGGCCGCAAGACCTTCCAAATCATCCTGCACACCATGACTCTCTACCAGCAACCCCTCGTTCGAGATGAAACAGGCTATAATTCCAGGCCTCTTGGAGATATCTTCTACAAGGCGGTGCAACGCCAAAAAGAACGCATCCTTTGACTCCTTGAGTAGCGGAGTAACGGATGCCCCTTCCTTCGCAACAACATAGGTATGCTGTTGATATTGGCCCTTGAGCTGATTAATAATTTCTAACTGTCCGGCAAGCCAATGCATATTGCCTCCATAGCGGCAGGTTCATCGTTTATCTCAGGTTGAAGATGAACATCACCTTTCTGTCTTTCTTGTCTACTGGAATAATGGAATTAACTCCGCAATTGTTTGCTTCACTTCAAAACGCACAGCACCCAGCATGACGGAGCTGTCTGCCGTTACAGTAAGAATAAACCCGGCGCCGAAAGATGTCACGATGATCAAACCTTCTTTGTTCTCGGCAATCAGAATGTTGGTGTCGCCCTGTTTTAACTGCTTAGAACCCCGAACTGCTGAACCGTACATGATTTGAACTGCCGCACCGAGCGCATCCACATCAATATCGAAGTCTCTTCTGACGTGAGTCACAAACCCGTCAGCATCAACAATTGCCGAAGATGTAACGCCTCGAAGCAATGTTAACCCAGCAAGCAACTCTTCAATCTTCTCGTTTTTTTCTGTTCTTGATAATGACATAGCGATTTCTCCTCATCCTTATTGTTAAATCAACCAAATACTAACCTCTACAATACACCGTTACCTTTCTCTCTTGTCTTCTATCTATTGCGCGATTCTCTCGGGCACGATGATGTTCGATTGCCGCCTTCTCTTCACCAGAACTCATCGTCACAATTTTCGATTCGGAAATCCCATGCTCCAACAATAGCTTGAGCACACTCTCGGCGCGTCCGGCACCCAGGCGCTTATTATAAGAGCTTGGACCGATATCACAGGTCTGCCCTTCTATAATGATTTTCCCACTACAACTCTCTACCTTACCAAGCTGTTGCCGATAGTTCTCGGCAGATTGGCCCGTTAACTTAAACTGATTGAACGAGAAGAACACCTCAAACAATATTTTCTCATCGTTGCCCGGAAGATTACTATCTTGTACGACTTGATTATCGAAACTTGGTTCCAGGGTGACTTCTCTTACACTATCAGTCACAGAAGCGACTTCTGCCTCTGATTCAATTGGCTCACTTTCACCAGTCGCTATTGGCGGGATAATTTCGAGTTTGCTTTTCATTTCCGTATCAACGAGTTCTGAAACAGGAAAATCTGAATCATCACTTTCGACGGCAATTGTTTTTGTTACAATTCCATCTACCGCTTCTACTGAAGAATACTCCCCTGATGAGTCTTCCGTTGATGAATTTTCAGCAATTGGCAGCTTGTCAGAAGCTTTTGCCAAAATCTCTTCAGCATCTGCACCGTAAAGTTCAGTCAGGTCATTTTTCACTTCCGCCTCAACCCTCTGACGCAAATTCTCCCGATTTTTCTTATCACCGACTAGAACTTCTTCCCCTTGTTTCGATGTCTGCTCGCTTGGAGCATTGCTCTTAGCCAACAAATCATCGTTGAGAGCCGGCTTCGAACCGCTTGTGACATTTCTCCCATTTGCTAACAAGACAACCACAAAGACAAAAGATATCAATAGAATCAACCCACCAACAATTATGATTCGTGTTCTCGAACTTCCAGCAATGCCTGTTCTTTGCAAAGCAGGCGGAGACACAGGCGCTACCAGTGTTGCATCAGCACCACCCTCTAATTCCATCGGACTGGTAACAGTACCAATGCCATCCAGTGCATCGTGATCAAGGTAACTCATAACTCACAATTCTATTTAATGTCCTGCACGCAGCGGAAACCGATATACGGATAGGACTTCTTGTTCCACACAGCAATCCGAGCAATTTTTCCATCATCATCAACACATCTATGTTGAAACGAACCACCAAATACCCAAACATGATCCTTTTCACGCGGTGAATTTACCTCTGAAAGTTCAGTCCACTCCCAGACATTGCCTAGCAAATCCATACATCCCGCCTTGCTGGCACCGGTTGAATACTGACTTACCGGGCAGGTGCCCTTCACTCCCTCTCGCGGCTGATGACATAAGCTCACATTGAATTCATTACCCCAAGGATAAGCCCGACCGTCCGGACTACGAGCAAGCAATTCCCATTCACTTGAAGTTGGCAATCGACAACCCTTCCAGTCAGCATATTTCCTGGCATTATCAATTGTCAGATCAACAATTGGATGTTTCTCCATTCCACGTGGTGGTTTGTTGGCAATCCACGAAGGAGGAGAAATGCTTTTTGTTGCAGCGAGGTACTCGGCATACTGCGCGTTGGTCACCAGTGTAATATCAACCAGCAAATCAGGAATACTAATGAGTCCATTGTAATGAGACTCAAACTCACAACCGGATACCAAAACCATACCACCAGGGATTTTTATATTGGCAAGTCGTTTTGCTCTTTTATCAGCTTCAACAATCTGCTCTATCTGCCGATGCAGCTCATCGGGAATAACAAATGATGTTTTTGTCTGCAGTATCTTGTTCGCCAAAGCAATCATCTGAGCACTGTCAGGCTTTCTATCGAGAACTTCGCGAAGCCCCTTAATTGCCGAAGCGATATCACCCTTGTCGACCAGCAATTCCAGTTGTTCAATCGTCGCATCAATCTGTTGAGTCTTTTCTTGTATGGAAGGTTTATCCTTGTATCGGGACTGAAAAGTTCTCTTATCCGCGGCACCAACTACATCTTTTGTCAGCCTAACTCTATCCTCACCGACATCTGTTTGCACTTTTACCTTACGTTCTGAGTCAGTGTTCCCCGCGTTCGGCGCGGCAGATTGAGGTTTTCCGGTCTCATTGTTTAGCGAATTAACATCTTTATCTTTCCCAAGAGCCGTTTTTGTTTTAGTCACTTCTTGACTATCGATCGACTTTCCTACCGAGACAGATATGTTCTCTTGATGCTGGATATCAATTGAAGCTGCATCAACGGACAGCGCTTCAACACTAACCTGTGGAGAAGGTTGCAACTCCGATTCCGACAGCTGTAAAATGCGATCAATCTCATCAATGACCAGGTACGCTGTTTTTGGGCGAACTTCCCGATCTTTGGAAAGCATTCGCATGATCAACGCTTCAACTACCTCCGGTATTTGCTTGTCTGGGACACGAACATTCAATGGTTCAGGTGTCTTGAAAAGATGAGAAATCAAACACTGCAAATCATGCACTGTCTCGAACAACGGGAATCCCGACAGCAACTCATAACCGATCGCACCGACGCTGTAGATATCGCTTCGAGCGTCAAGGCAATCATCATTTATATGCTCCGGCGACATATACTGAGGTGAGCCCACGATAGCTCCGTGGAGCGTTATCGCGGTCATTGTGTTGTGCAAGGGATCGATAATCTTGGCAACACCAAAATCAAGCACTTTCACAAAATCACTATTAACACCGACTTTTGTTAAAAAGATGTTCCCAGGCTTTATGTCGCGATGAATTATTCCAAGCTCATGAGCCTCTCCCAAAGACGCCAGTATCTGCCTTAGAATCTTTAAACATCTCCGCCAAGGGATTGGCCCATCACGGAGCAACTCTTCAAGAGTCACCCCATCAAGATATTCCATCACGAGGAACAGCAAACCCTCGCTGGCCTGACCAAAGTCATGCATCACGATAGTATTGGGGTGACGAAGGCGGCTAATCGCCTGTGCTTCCAGAGTGAAGCGATGGCGTAAATTCTGTCCGAACCCATCTACCTCTTGCATTACCTTAATCGCCACATGGCGATTAACGACAATCTGCAGACCTTCATAGACCGAACCCATGCCGCCTTCACCGATCTTCCGCAAAATTTTGTAGCGCTCGAGAAACAGGGTTCCCGTTAATGAATCATCTTTTAGCGAACCATTCAGTGGACGACGGACATGTGACTTGGGCAGAATCTGACTCTGATTCTGAAATAGTTCCTCAACTGCTCCTTCGTTCCTCGACAACAAGCTCTCTTTGACTTGTGCGTTGAGCTTGATTTCCCTGGTGTCATTACTTGGCCCACCTGTTACAGATATCTTGCTGCCTTTTACTTCAGGTATTTTATAGTCCTGGCTAGCAATGGGCGCACCTCTATCTGTTCGCCGTGTCTTTTGCGGCGATTTCTTAGCGGTGATTTTTTTCCAAATTGACATCGCCTGCCTAGAAACCCAAAACCTGTCATTAAGTGTCGCGAAACATCCCAACCAAAGGCATACGGAGTCCCCCTACTGCCACTGCCCAGTGAGTCCTTCGACCAAACCACAAATTATCTTGAGTCCTGAATACATCTCTTTATTCAGCTAGCTGCATGCATTAGTAACCATTTGATTTAATTGGATTAAAGGCCCAGTATATACTGCTCACACTTTAATTTTTCCGGTCCAGAACACCTCAATCCCGAGCAGTATATTTGGAGCTGCGGAGCAGCGACCAGATAACCATTATTCCCCTCCCGCTAACGTTAGTGCCGATCAGAATCGGGAGGGCTATATTGAACTTCCGACTGGCTTACGCATGTCGGAGCCTGTCGCCAAATCATCGTAATCCAAAATTCCTTCATCTCCCTCGACAAAGTTCAGATCCTTGCCAAAGGTTTCGCTCAAACACCAAAGTGCCAGCAATGAAGCTATTAGCACAATGAGACAAACAACTTCGGCACTGCCGATTACACCAATTAAAGGCTTTAAATAATTAAATAGCAGCGTCATCAGCACAACTGTTCCACGGACAAAATTAGGCACCGTTGTTGTAACAGTCGCGCGCAAATTTGTACCGAACTGTTCCGCTGCTGCCGTAACAAACACCGCCCAATAGCCAGCAAAAAAACCAATCATCGCCAAGCCGCCATAAAATACTTCGGCAGAAATACCGCCAGCATTGAGTAACGCCAACGACAACCCGCAAGTAAGCAACATAAATGTCAAAATGGTTTTTTTCCGACTTCGCCAAATCTGGCTGACAAGGCCACTTGCGAAATCCCCTGTGGTAATTCCAAAGTAGCAAAACAGAACCGCCGTTGAGACTTTGATTTCTCCAACAACACCAAGCGCCAATGATATTTCCGGACTGAAGGTAACAATAATCCCAACGACGAACCATATGGGAATACCAATGACTATGCTGCTCAAATAACGCAAAAACCGCTCTCCTGAGCTAAACAGAAGTCTGATGTCACCACATCTAACACCCTCCTGCCTCTGAATCGACTCAAATAAACCGCTCTCTGAAACTGAGACACGTAGTAAAAGCAATCCCAGACCCATCACACCGCCAATGATATAAGCGGTAGACCATGAAAACATATCACCCACCAGACCAGCAACAACTGCCCCCGAGACACCAATAGTCGCGACTATTGTCGTGCCGTAACCTCGAGTCTCTTTCGGCATTAGCTCACTGACAAGTGTTATCCCGGCACCAATTTCTCCGGCAAGCCCCATCCCGGCCAGAAACCGCAGCACGGCATATTGAGGAACCGAAGTAACAAAAGCATTGGCGATATTGGCAAAGGAATATAAAAGGATCGAACCAAAAAGCACCTGGAGGCGGCCACGCTTATCACCCCAAACACCCCAAAGTATCCCACCCACCAACATCCCGATCATCTGCATATTCAATAACAGCACACCATCGGAAAGCAGCTTATCACCAGTTACCCCAAGGGACTTCAAGCTTGCGACACGAAGAATACTGAAAAGCACAAGATCGTAGACATCAACAAAATACCCAAGGGCGGCGACCAGTATGGCGATATTTGTTTTCTGCCTGGTTGTAAGGTTAGACATGATGGAATCAACTAAAATCAAAATTCACACAATAGAAATCACACGGAGGAAATCACACGGAGGAAAAATACAAATGTGATTCTACTAAACGTACGGGGAATTTACAGCCAACTCGTGTATTGCCACACATCAGGGCCGGCAGGATGAATAACATCAAACGAGATGAGGCGAAAAACCAATCCCGCCCAACATTTCGCAGCTATTGAATGGTGTTTTATATGCCCAGAGCGAGACTCGAACTCGCACGTCGCTTTCGCAACTCAGGATTTTAAGTCCTGTGTGTCTACCGATTCCACCATCCGGGCTAAAAAAGATGGAGAGAGTGGGAAATATACCGCTACCCCCTAGTGAGACCTCCCTATATCAGCTTCACCTGTTCAGGTCGAGAATCGATCTTTGCTGCAGTTCCCCGGCCTTGGGGTCTCCGGCACGGAAGGAATCAAACGCTTTGGCCGGAAAACCGCCAAAGCATCAAACGGCATTTCCAGCAGTAAGTAAATATCTTTTCCAACCGACAACCGCGAAACAACAGAATATCTAATCTGGCACTCTTCGAGCTGATTTACTCTCCAGCCTTCCTCAATGGCATCAAGCAAAATGTAGGCTACAGCATTGGGAGACATATCTCTCGATATCACCTCTTCAGTAAGACGCCGCACCTCGACACCATTTCGCCGCAGATAATAAGTAAGCCAGCGCTGAAACATATCCAGCTGGTAAATGCGAATGGACTGCTGTTCCTCTCCCCTCGCCCGAAGCGACAACTCGATCTGCGCCACTATCGGACGCACAGAGTATCTCTCAACCCGAAATGGTACATAAACATAAACGTAGATTAACCGCGCAAAAAGCATAACAAGAAAAACCACACCAAGCAGAAATGAGCTGGCACTGCAATTGCGGCAAAAAACCGAACTATCACCACATCCTCTAACAATCACCGGCCAGGAAACCTTTCGAAAAATATAACCGGCCAAGCTTCTTGTCGTGGAGCAAATTAACTCAGCACCTCCCGAATGAAGATAATCGGCCATCACTATCGAAAAAAATGGCAGCAGCATAAATATATAGCGGCTCGACTTGGCCTCAGCCAAAGAAAGGAATAGAAATCCAGACAGAATGGTCAACCAGGAGAAGGTTATCAACAATGGTTGCCGGTTAAAAGTCCGCAAATATCCTCGCCATCTTTCACCAGATGTTTTACCTATACCGCGACTCCCGGACAACCTGGTTGATAAAGCTGCAACCGCCAATGGAAGAAAAAAAATAAAACTCCACGGTAACATACTTGATAAAAGCGCATAGACGTAAAAAAACGAACCCCTGGCCCGACTGCCGTCACTCAAATAGCGATCAATAAATTCACTTTTTATCACCTGATCCACCTGCTCAAATCCTGCATTGCCTGCAATCATCAGCAACCAAACAGTGTACGGTGCCAGTCCAAGAATCAGTGCCATTAAAAATCCGCGGAGACGAATTGAGAACAAATAACCTGACAAAGTATAACCAGCTCGTTCTCCCACAAGACTGCTGGTGAGTTCCAGCAAAAAAAACACTGCACAAAACAACACCAGCGCAAGTGGGCCCTTGACCAAAATCGCAAGCCCCAAAACGACACCAGCTATCAGGTAATAAAGCAGACACTCCCGCTGCATGGCCAAAAGCAATAAAAACAATGCCATCACGGAGAACAATGCATAGGTCATATCGATCTCGGCAAGCGTGGCAAGCAACATGGTCTGGCCAAAGGTCGCAAAGATCAGAGCGGCGGAACGAGCTCGCGCCCGACAACATTCCACCTTAAAATCCTGCTCAGTAAAAAAAAGAAAGGTAAAAACGTAAATACAAAGGGAAAGCAAGATGGCGGCAGTAACCGAACACAAACGGACGGTCGCTTCGTTATGGCCAAAAAAATCGATAAAGCCAGCCAACAGCCAATAGTAAACTGGTGGTTTGGTAAAAATCTCCGAGCCTAGCAAATGCGGGACAAGATAGTCTCCTGTCTCCAGCATCTCCCAAGCGATGAGGGTTCGATCAGCTTCAGTGTGGCGAAAAAATTCAAGCTGACCAAGGCCAGGAAGATAAAGCGCAATAGTAAATAGAACTATTAAGACAAGATCCGCAGCAAACAAAAAAACAGCACGCGCATTATTACTACTATGCGCATCAGATAGCCTCAACATTTGTCACACAAGAAAATTACGATCGAGGATGCCGCAGTCCCTGATCTTGCCCTGTCGACTGTCCCCCGGACATCAAGACCCCCTCGGACAGCCAGGAGCTGCGGCAAAAAGCACCTTGCTACTCGGCCTTGAGGTAATCCTCCATCGCTTTTATGTCCAGACCAGAGGCCAGCGACTGCAATTGTTCTGAGGTCACCTTACCATTCGCTGCTTCGACAGTCAGAAGGTTCCCCTCTGAAAGTGTCAGCATCAACTTCTTTGAGCCACCCTCATCCTGAACGGTAGCTCTTTTCCCAGCGACACGAACAACCTCTGTTCCCGGCACATTGCCCATCATCGCTGCCATCTGCGCCATTCCGGCAAAAGAGCCAAGGCCAGACGCGGGGCCACCAGCCGAAGAACTCCCAACAAGAGTAATGTTGACCGAACCATCTGCGCCTGTATATCGGCTCTCAATATTCATAAGTCCCATAGCACTGCTGGACTCCACCTTCTCACGCTTATAACCCGCCAATTCTACCGGGAAGAACCCTTCAATCTTCTTCGTGTGCAACTTGCTGAGCTCCTGACTAACCCAATTCAGTTCGCCAAGTGCAGCGCTATAATTACCCTCTTCTTTCAATTGTTTGACGCGATCGAGCATTGCAGCAAAATCCTCCTCAGCCAAAACTGAAGCGGGTAACAATCCAAGAAATATAAGTGTTAAAGTTTTTTTAAGCATATCCAATTCTCCTACAAAGAAAAGTTACCCCATCGAAATTAAAATACCACGCGACAGTCCCGGACCGCCTATGTCGGCAGCAGTCTAAGCAGGATGCCGGCAAAAACGCCAGCAATAATATCATCCGCCATAATCCCCCAGGCGCCTGGAAGCGCCTCAACTCGGGATATCGGGAAAGGCTTCCAAATATCGAACAGACGAAAAAACAGAAAAGCGATAACAATCGGCCACGCACCCTGCACGTCATACGAAGCTGAGCCAACAAAAGACAGTGCAACAAAATAGCCTGCCGCTTCATCGACAACAACCTCCTGCGGATCTTCCGCCGAGCTTAAATTACCACCTGTTTCCAGCAAATAAGAGGTCGCCAAAAATCCGAAGACAGAAAAGAACAAAGAAAATGTCAAAGACGGCACTTCGCCAATAAAAAAATAAGCCAGAACAGCAAGGATTGCCGCGACAGCAGTGCCCGCTGTGCCGGGAGCTTTTGGACTAAGCCCACTATAAGCCAACGTCACCAGAAAATATGAAACTCGAGTCCTTGTCATCGACAGATCGATATCGCGATCACTCACCCGAAACTCCTGCATTCTCACCCGACAACACCCGGCCGGGGAGAGAAGTAAGAACAGCCAATTGCTTCCGCCCCAGGACCTGGGCATACATTCGTCCTACCTGACTACGAAATTCGTTATAGTTATAACGTGTCTCAATCAACCGGGCGGAGTTTTCGGTCACCTTGCGAACGCGCATTGCACCAAATGGCGAGGTATCAAGAGCCCGGGCCAACTGCGCAGCGAAACTGTCAGCTGTAATGTCCGAGAGAAACGCTGTCTCAGAAGAAAGAACCTGGGTATGCGTTCCAATTGCGGTAGCAACAATCGGGCGACCTGAAGCCATATAACTGTATATCTTGAGCGGAGTATTGTCTCCCTGCATCCGCGGTGAAACCAGAACATCGGCAAGCGCCATATAGGTCCCCATCTCGTCTGCTGGTCTGGTCCCGGTAAACACCACATTCTCCTCCACATTCAGACTGCGGACCAAGCGCGAGACGTTGTCAAAACAACGCTCTCCTTTCTTGCCACCACCAACAAGAAACAATTTGAACGGGCCAATGTGGTGCTCTTTTTTGAGCAGAGCAATTGACTGCAACAATAACTCGACACCCTGATAGGTCTCGAAGTTGCCCGTATAAACTATAACTTTCACCTCCTCCGACAAAGCATATTGCTCACGAAGAGACTCGAGCAGTTGCATCCTCGGAGCCGAACTACCTTCAACAGGGAAATCCTCGGCTTGAAATATCCTGTCAATAGTCGTGAACTCCGCAGCTTTTTCAGTCAATGCCCGACAGACAGTCAAAACAGCATCAGCTCGACGGATCAAAGTCGCCTCTGAGGCACGAGCAAAACGCCTTAACCAGGAAAATGGCAGCATACGCTTATCGCATAGCTGACGGACCATGCAGGAATCCATATCGTAGACAAACGGCACACCTGAAATCCATGCCAGCACCGCCGCCATAAATCCGCCTTCCTCCACTCCATGAAGTGCCGCATAACGATGAAAAACCACAAGACGAAGGGCAGTAAAAAAAAGAAATACATCAAGCAGAATTTTTGTCGCCGAAGGACCAATCGGCACCGACTTGACACCGGGAAGTCGCAAAGAGCGGTAGATACGAACACCGGGAATCGAAATTTTCTCACCCAGCGGATAAACCAACAGATCCGGACGATACCCCTCTTCAACCAACGCTCTGACGAGTGCCCGAACATTAAGCGGAGTCCCTCTCGTCATAAAAAATGGCTGGGGAGCAATCACCAGAAGACGCGGAGCAACCCGTCCACCGGGAGTTCTCTCGTGACCCTGGGCCTTGCTGTCAATCTGCACCGTCATAAACACCGGGATAGAGGAAATGCTGTAAATTCAACTACTTACCTACGTGGCAGAGATGGGAAAAATCGACCTGCCATGAAATTGAGTTTTTCAGTATCACATCGCCCTCCCGTTGAAAAACAACCGCGAACCGACCTAGCTTTGCTGAAAGATAAGACCATTTTTTGAACCGGCATAAAACCGGTTCATTTTACGTAACTTTTCCTCTTTCGCATGAATCAAATTAGGCGTAGCCAGAAGACTTGCTCTGAACAGCCATTACGGTATTTGACACCTGCCAGGCTCCGAAATAAAGGCGCGATAAGGAAACACACTCAATGTATCTACCTGAAAAGATTGCCGCATTAGTAGCTACCATCTGTCTCTTACCATCATTGATTGTGGCAGAACCGATCATGAAAGATGCAACCATCAGCGACCATGGCCGTGTAATCTTTGACTACAACTACCAAGGGACAAGCGAACTCTACATTATCGACTTCGGCCTGAAACGAATGGAAAAGCTGCCAACCGGTTTCAAACGCTCCGGCTATCCTTCATGGTCTCCCGATGGCACCACGATCGCTTTCAGTTCAGACAACTCAGGTGACATTGAACTTTACTCGGCAAGCAGCGATGGGACCGGGATTCAGCGTCTGACATTTTCCAATGGGCGCGACATTTCACCAGACTGGTCACCAGATGGGAGAAAAATTGTTTTTGCCAGCGAACGTGACAAAGGAAGAAATATCTACGTCGTCAATGCCGATGGCAGTAAGCCTGTCGCTATTACCGACAGCAAGCGCAAAAACTCATCCCCTCAGTGGTCACCACGTGCCGATGCGATAATTTATGCCACCGATTCCTACTGGCCAGGACTTGACATCATGCTGCACACTGTCAGTGATGACAGCAAGCGCATCCTTTCACATGGCTTTGGTTCTTATTCCGATCCTACTTGGAGCTACCTCGCCACACATATCATCTTCAGCTTTGGCACGGGAAAAGAAAAAGACCTCTACATGCTTGAAAAAGGCGGAACAAAGCCTGTACGCATCACAGGAGAAATCGGTTCTGAACAACAACCAGTATTTGCCGACAAGGACCGCCTGATTTTTTACATCGGCGAAGGACCTGAAGAAGGAACCGGCACAGCACTCTACTGCCTCGATCGCTCCGGTGATACTATCGTGCTTATTGCTACAGGCCCGGGAAATATTCGCCACCCGGACTGGTCCCCATTCCCGGCACTCCCACGTTCCACCAATGCGGCTATACGTGGAGTTGAAGACATAAAGAAGAAATAGTTTGGTCTCTGTCGGGCGCGTCGCGATGCGCCCCCACAAAAAACAACATCAATCTGGAATGTCTACCCCGGAAAATTTAACGCCATTTACCACCATTGCGCACCGAGATTTTGATGACGTTTACAATAACATGTAGGGGCGCTTCGAGAAGCGCCCGCAGTACCCCCGGCACAGAAAACGGGAGTGTTGCGAAATTAGCATTCTGCGGCACTCCCATTATCCGGTCGCTGCTCTAGATTAAGGTGTTTGGGCCGAGAGAACTAAAGTGAGAGTAATATGACACAACACAATTTTTATCTTGCCCAATGATGATCAAATTGCACATTTGCGGTAAGAACTTTGTGATTCACGCGTCTTCTAAATTATTGTGAAGACCATATTCTGAAACGGTATATATCATGCGTATCTTTAGTCAGTTTAAGCTATCCTCAGTCACTCTTCCCCGCTTATTATTGCTGGGCATGATCGGCGCGACATATCTTTGGCAGCCCATGGAAGTTCAGGCCCAGACCACACCGGCAACCACACCACCTGCTCTCACCCCTGACGAAATAAAGAACATTCTTGCCGATTCCTATGCCAATGACTTAAACGGTGATGGGAACATCAACATCATCGCCTTTGGTGATAGCATTACTCGTGGAGTTGGCGACTTCACCGATCCAGGTGATGAAGTATTCTTCAGCAGCATCCCGACTGGAGAAGCAGGTTATCCACTAAGAGTGGAACAGCTAATTGGCGTTTCGATCACCAACCTCGGTGTTCCGGGAGAACGCCTGACGACTGATGGACTCGTGCGATTTGCCGCCGCAATCCCCAGAAGACGGCCCGATGTTGTCCTGCTCTCCGGCGGTTCAAACGACGTATTTGGTCACGTCTCGGATAACCAATATTTCCGCGCTGTACAGACAATGATCAACATCGCCAAAGCTGCCGGCAGCGAAGTTATCCTGATTGGCACTCCGCCCTCTTGCTGCCTGCACGATGGCTCGGCGTATTTCACCAACGGATACAACCAGCAAATGCAAGCCCTGGCCTTCACGAATGAAATTCCGTATGTCAATGCCCATCAGGCGTTCATCAACTCCTGCGGCCAAGCCGAAGACTGTTTTTTGCTAAACCTCCCCGATGGACTGCACCCGAATAGTGAAGGTTACGACATCCTAGGAGAAGCTATAACTGGCGCTTTGCTGCGCCTCGACATCACGACGGCCTCGGGAATTGCACAAATGGAACAAGTGCTGAACGTCAAAGCAGGCTCTCTCTCCATTGAGCCAAATTGAGCCCGATGAAATCGGGCAGCCTTGTTTTACTGTTCAGCGTGGCGTCGATGTTATGCTTCACAAGTTCCTGCTCGCCAACCTACATCGCCCGGGCAGGCTGGGAAGAATTCAAAATCCTGCGCCGCCGGCAACCACTGGACGAAGCTATTGCCCACAGTGAAAATTCCGATATCTCCGCCAAGCTACAGCTTGTAAAAAAAGTTCGTTCCTTCGCCAAGGAACAAGGTCTGACTCCTGGAGGTAGTTTCAACAGTTACTCGAAAGTAGACCGAGATGTACTTGTGTGGGTTCTCTCAGCAGCAGAAAAACTTTCGTTCACGCCACTGACCTGGTGGTTTCCAATCGTCGGCCGAGTGCCCTACAAAGGTTTTTTCGAAAAGGATGACGGCCTGGAAGCAGCCCTGGCGCTCAAAGACAAAGGTTATGACATCCTGCTCCGTCCCAGCGCCGCATTTAGCACCCTGGGATGGTTTAACGACCCGATGCTTTCAACCTATATTAATTTCGACGACGTCGACCTGACTAACACGGTTATTCACGAACTTCTGCACAATACGCTTTGGGTGAAAAATCATGCAGAATTTAATGAGACACTGGCAAATTTTGTCGGTCTCCAAGGCGCCGCTCTCTACTTTGACAGTATTGATATAAACAAAAAAGAAGCGGCACTTGCTGAATGCAACATCAATAAAAGCCTCATCTACAGCAAAATGTTGGCAGAGCTTAAAGCTGAACTAGACGTCGTTTATCAGAATAAGAAACTAAACAACGAGGATAAACTAGCTCAGCGAGAAACAATCTTTTCCAACTTTATCGATCGACAGGAAAAGATTCAAACTCCTGGCTGCGAGCGAAAGCGTGAATCGACAGGCGGCAAGGCGAAAATTAATAACGCCCTTATTCTTGCCCACATTGTCTATCACGACCGTCTTTGGCTTTTTAATGACTACTTCGAAAAAAACTCGCGGCGAAACCTAAAAGTATTTATCTCCCAAATGAAGGAGCTTGCCGATAAAGCAAACTCCAGCGGCAAAGACCCATACGAACTTCTTCAGAACCAGTCATGAATCAGTCGCTTCTTGTCAACCTGTCAGAGTCCGCCTTAGCCCTACTGACAGATTACAGGTTACTGCAGAGATTACCGGATAAATTCAACCTCGAAAGAATTGTCGAAACTCATATTTCACTGGTTCTAATAGGCGAACACGCGGTCCTTAAGCTTAAAAAACCGGTTCGTCTGGGGTTTCTCGACCATAGCCAGCTTGAAGCCAGATGGCGCTCCGCCCAAGCCGAGGTGATTCTCAACCGGCGACTGGCCGCTGATATATATCTAGGGCTTGTCGCACTTCCCAACCATTCAGAGTCAATAATTGACATCTCAAGTCTAGACGCCAGGCTCCTTGAGATATCCTCCGACTTCGCCACTGCAGAACCCTTAGTCGTAATGAAGAGATTACCTGAGCAGCGGACGCTTAAGGAGATTATTCGCCGTTCAATTGCCCTACTTAAACATAACCCTCCATGCCCAAATGATAAAATCTTCACCGCCGACAATGAACTTTCAGCAAGTAGCGAGATCATCGCCCGACTGCTCGGCAATTTCCACTTCGCGCTCATTAATTCCAATAACCGCCCGATAAAAGTTGCCTCTACTAATCCATCGGCGAACCATTCGGCTGATAAAATCAAAAACTTTGCCCAACTATTTCGCGATAACCTAAAAGACATCCAACAAAACAATCAGCTGCTTGCACCTGAAGCGCAGGTTCTACTGCCATTCATAGCAACAGCCGCTGAAAAGTTGCTCATTAGTTGCCTTGATACGCTCATCACACGCTCTGATCAGGGCTTCATCGTCAATGGCCACGGAGATCTTCGTTGTGAACATATCTTCTACATCGCCAGTAGCGCCTTGGCGATTGATTGCATAGAATTCGACTGGGACATGCGCCAGGTTGATGTCGTAAACGACATCTGCTTCCTCTTGATGGATATTGATTTTCAATGCACAGAACAGGGAGCGCCAGTTGTTGCGAAATACCTAAATGACAGCTTTCTAAAAACGTATCTGGAATGTTTTTCGCCCTCATTTCGCCCAATTCTTTTCCCAGACGATAATCGAATTTCTGCGCTTTTTAAAACCTATCGGGCACTAGTCAGGGCCAAAGTTGATATTCTGCAAGCGAAAGCACATGCAGCAAATTCGGAAGGACAGCTCGAGAAGGCCGAACAACATATATTCCTTGCCGCTCATTATCTAAAACTTATTCCTTCGACCACAATCATTGCTTTTTCTGGCCTGATGGGAACTGGAAAATCAACTCTGGCAAAACGCTTTGCTCGAGTTTTTTCTGCGCCGCACCTGCAAACAGATGCACTACGCCTTGCCCAAAAAGACACTCCATCTCTAGCGGCCAAAAGCAACTGGGCCCAAGCGAACTACAGCGAAGAATCTCGCCTAAAAGTCTATGACCAGATGTTCAATGAAGCTCTCTCTCCTCTGCTTTGTCGGCAAAGTATTATTTTTGACGCTTCATTTCACCGTTCTAGCCAGAGAAGACGGGTCGATCTACTGGGCGAAAAAACCAACACCCCGACAATTAAAATTCATTGCCTACTCGAACGAGAAGAAACGATTAGACGACTTGATGAAAGAAGCGCCTCCGGCAACTCCCTGTCAGAAGGCCGTGCGGAACTTCTCGATCTTCAAGCGGCTGATTATGAACAGCTCAGCGACAACGAGCTGCAACAATATATTGTGATCGACACAGGTAAAACACTTGAGGAGCAGCTAGCCGAAATCTTTATGGCAATCATTAGCCAAAATGCGTCTCAGCCAGTCTTTTCTCAATCGCCGCCCTAACAAGAATTGATAATTCACCAAAAAGAACCGTAACTTCTGGATCGGGCAAAGCCTCGAGAACC
Source organism: bacterium (assembly GCA_028689495.1). Taxonomy (GTDB): domain Bacteria; phylum Bdellovibrionota_C; class UBA2361; order SZUA-149; family JAQTWB01; genus JAQTWB01. Next base: position 17,932 of record JAQTWB010000002.1, read on the forward strand.
TCTCGTCGCAATTGTTCGACCCGTGGCGGCAAGTGGTAGAGAGAATCGTCATCACAACAAGGCGCACACAACTCAGGCGCTGATGAAACCATATGCAGACGACAGGCCCCGGGGCGATGTTCATAAGCGACACAACGTCCATCCTCAAGAAATGGGCATGGCGCAGCGACTTCAGAAAAATACCGCGTAAAAACCCCCTGCGGTATATCAATATGAGCCGGATATGGAGTGATAAATTTCTGGGTAGCTCTCCGCGAAGAAAAAAACTCTCGCAACACTCCAGACTTTGAAATCAGGCGTTGCCAGACAAGCTGTTGCGTTTTTGCCGCCTGGCAAAAGAACCAATCAGCCAGTGCATCTGCCTCATCCTCACTTATTTCCACCAGCAAATGACAACAATAACTGCAACCAGGGCCACAGGATATTTTCTCCCCACCCTCCTGCATATCAACCAACGCCTGATCGACATGCTCATTAATGATTCTGAAGTGTCGTTGATAAAGTTTTTCATTCATAATTCTTTCCCGCTTTTACTCTCGCAACATCGGCCGCGATATCGGAGAACGTTTCACTCCTTCCTCCCGCGAGAACCATTTTTCTCGCGACCTTCACCAATTCGGGATTATGAACCCCCTCCTCCTTCAACAACGAAAGAACAGGATGAAGAAACCGAGAGACCAGGGCACTGTTATTATGCTGCAACTGAACACTAATCGATTGCAAAATGTCTTGGTCAATCCCCTGCCGACGAAGAAATTTTAACGTTCGCAACATTTCTCTATCTGCCTGTTCCATACAAGACTGCCGAATCCTGACGATCTCTGGATCAAGAGCCCTGACCTGTCGCCAGGAAAAAAACTCTTCGACATAATCTTCAAGCATTGATGATGCCTTATCAATTTCCCCTAACCGCCCTGACATGTTCTTGGCAACTATTTCTTCCAAATGATCGATATTATAGAGGAACACATCCTCAACCACTGAAAGATCGGGAGAGAAATTCCTCGGCACCGCAAGATCAATAAAAAACTGTGGCTCATTGCGCCGCACACCTTGCGACGACCTCGTCATTAATGCGTTAACCAGAGGCTCTGAACCGGAAGGTAAAGCAATAGCGCCGATAATGATATCCGCCTCGGCAAGAAATTCGGGAAGCTGCGCGACACTCAACGCCACTGCACCATAACGCTCGGCAAGCATCAGAGCTTTTGAAACACTGCGATTACAAACAAAAATCTTTCGCACCCCGGACTTGAGAAAGTGCTTCAGCGCGAGTTCTCCTGTTTCTCCAGCGCCAAGAAGCATCACAGACGCCTCAGATAAATCGCCAAAAATATGCTCCGCGAGCTCGCGTGCTGCATAACACACAGATACTGCATTTTTGCCGATACCTGTACTCGAGCGCACATTCTTGGCCGCACGAAATGCCCGATGAAAAAGACCATTGATCAGCGGGCCAGCCGAACATGCTTCTCGCGCCCGCCGATATGCGTTTTTTACCTGCCCGAGGATCTGGGGTTCGCCGACAACCATTGAATCAAGCCCACAAGAGACGCGAAAAAGGTGACTCACTGCCTCTCTACCAGCAAAAAGATAAAATCCGGAAGAAAACCGCTCAGATGGCTCGTTGCTCATCCGCTCAAAAAATGCGACGAGCATAGATTTGACAGCGGACGGATCTTTATCACCATCGACAACCACCAGAAGCTCAACACGATTACAAGTGCTAATCACAGCAGCTTCGCATATGCCTTCCAGCATGCACAGGTCATTAATAACCGAAGAATGAGCGGAATCAGCTACAGAAAATTTTTCGCGCAGCTCAACAGGCGTAGACTTATAACTGACTCCAGCAATAAAAATCTGCGGTTCTTCCGGGGCCACCTCAGTGGACATGAAATGTCCTCCCTAAAAACCCTACTGCGATAAAAGATGCGAGCACAAAAACAAAAGCTATACTCGACAAAGCGGCAATTCGACGCCCCTTCCAGCCAAAATAAAATCGAGCCAATAAAACAAGCGCATAAGCAATGAGCACGAGAAAGGAAGAAAGCAAACGCATATCGTTCACCAGCATATCGATCTTCATACTGCCAACGAAACTGAGCCCGCTAATCACACCAAGCAGCATTAAGGAAAAACCTACAACCAGGCAGGCAATGTTGAATCGATCCATTGTCCGCAATGATGGCAAATGCCTGATAAGATAATTTATTTTTCTGCGCTTCAACAGATAATCCTGTAACAGGATGGAAAGACTTGCACCAAAAGCCAAAACAAAAGCGACATCGGCGCAAACAACACTCAGGATATGAAATGCCAGACCCGGGAAACGAGGGGCGGGAATGGATTCTCCCCGCTGAAGATGAAGTAGCACAGAAGACAAAAGAAAAAGAAATGTCACTGCTGGAGCTATAAATACAGCAAAGGCGCTCCACTGCAGTTTCCGCTCAGCGGCAAAAAACAAAGACAATACAATAAAACTGACCAAAGACACGGTATGGGGCAAAGACATCACCAGACGATAGTCGTGGGAGATAAAAGCCTCCAGGTACAACTGAGCGATATAACATCCATGAGCAAGAAACCCACCAAGAAGCATTTTCCGCCCACGTGCGAACTGTCGCTCTTCCGAGTCAGAAGTGCGCAGGGCTCGCAGGTAAAGAACTGATGCTCCGGCATAAAAAACTGTGGTCAGCACAGAAAACACATGGATTACGAACGAAAACATCACTGCCTCCAGCCACAGACATTATTAATATTTTATTTTCTGTCCTGGCTTAATCATTCTGTCGACCCCAGGATTCCTGGCCTTTAATCTAGGCAAAGAGACGTTAAGTCGACGAGATATTGCATAAAGACTATCACCGGGCTTCACTGTGTAAGTTTTTTCGGCAGCAGGAGCTGTCGCTCTTTTCCCCTTACCCGAAACACTTGCCGGCAACTTGAGTTTCTGCCCAATCCGAAGTGTTGCCTGCCTGCTCAAGCCATTAGCATTTGCAAGAGCATCAATACCACTGCCATAACGTCGGGCTATCCCACCCAGCGTATCGCCAGACGCAACAACATGGACTGCCCCTGATGATGAAATGTCACTGGTCGCACCAGCCTTGGCACCAGCAGATGTCGCTCGTGTCATTGCTGTCGGGGTAGAAACAGCAGGTGTTTTGGCGGCGACAGAGACCGGTGCCGCGGACTGTGCAGGCGAAGCTACAACATCACCGGGAAGTCTTAACTTCATGCCAATACGAATCTTATTTGCATTCTTTAGACCATTGGCCCTCATAATTTCCGCCGCACTTAGTCCATAGTGCCGAGCAATGCCCGAGAGCGACTCTCCCCGACTGACGACATGAACTGCCGAACTGGTACTTCTGATTTGACGGACATCACCAGCATAAACCTGACTCGCAGCATCCGGAGTAACCGTTCGACCGTGTCGCAAGGAGGCGATAACCGCACGTCCGTCACCCGCCGGGACTTTAAGCATATAACCAGCGGGTATTGCCCCTCGTCCGCTGATAACTGGCTGTAAAAAAGCTGGATTCATCATTTGCAGATTACTTGCGCTTGCTCCACGATATTTGAGCAGCTGAGAAAAATAGGTTGCCTGCTCAAGACGCACTTCTTCAAATTGCAAAGGTCGCTCAAGCACAATCCCGGGGAAATGTTGCTTCATCTCGGTATAAACTTCATTGGCCGCAAGTAACTCAATAAAAAAGTTACGTGAAGCAAAACCAAAAGCTCCACCTTTATAGGTACGAATCACTTTTACCCAATCACGTTCACCCGTGGCTTTAATCGCTCGTAATACTCCTGTAACCCCATGATTGTACGAAGTCACTGCAAGCGGCCAACTCTTTATCGTGTTATAAGCGGAACCAAGGTAACGAGACGCTGAACGTGTAGCAATTATAGGGTCCAGCCGTTCATCGACGCTGGCGTTAATACGCATATAGCTCCGACCAGTTACCCGCATAAACTGCCATATACCAGCCGCGCCAACGACACTCCTCGCCTCATAATTGAATGAAGACTCAATCATCGGTAAGCGCGTCAACTCTATCGGCAACCCCTCACGACGAAAAATGTCTTCCATGAATTGCATATAACGTCCGGAACGAACAATCCCTTCACGGAATCTTTCGGCGATTCCAGTTTGACTGCGAATCTGCTTATCCTCATAGGCTTCTCGATATTTCCGAACTCCGTTCAGCTTACGAAAGAGTGTAAAAATTCTTTGCTCCAGTTCATTGCTGGGGCGCCGGCCCTTGTCGAGGTTGGTCAAAGCTTTGCGAATTCGACCTTCTTCATCAAGCAGCGCCCTGTCTTTACGCCGACGAAATTCCCCTTCGGAAACCCCCTGACGCAAAGTAGTCAGATCAAGAATCGAATAAATAATGTCGAGATGGTCGCGGTGGTGGAAAATAACCTGATTCTCACCATAACGGGCAAATACCAGTTTCCAGAAATCAACATCCGCCCGGACTCTTGGGTCGACAACAAAGGCTGGATGTTTCTGTGCTTCCAGTGTGGGCACGAAAAGCGCCGCAATAAAAACAAAGCTGACAAACGACAAAAAACAGCTACGGATCATCTGCACAAAATAGTCCCGCATAAAAAAACACCTTGACTGTTTACTTGAATCTTTAGTCTGGCAATGACAGTTTATATTGAAATTCCGAAGTTATCGGGCGCCTCACGAGGCGACCCTACATGCACTCGTCGCTAACCCTGAAATTGCACTTTGGGCTGGCCCGTCATGAGAAAAACTCAGATATCAGTACCGGCAAGAATTTGCAGCACCTGATCTTCAATTCGCACAGCCTCACTTTTACCTATTCCACCTGAAACAAGTACGACATACGCCACCTCACGACGATTATGTGAAAATCCATAACCGGCTATACCGCTTACACCCGTTAATGTTCCGGTCTTCCCCCGAAAAGCATCCCCTGGCTGCCATTCCACGCCATCCCCTGCGGAATTACGCCCAATTCGCCTTTTCCTCACCGTCCCGCTACTGCCAAAGCGCCCCAAAGAAGCTTTGAAATGAGGCGCAATAATACTGTTGCCAGAAGCATACTTCAGCACCGCAACAATCTGTCTCGGAGTTAACCTGTTACCCCGATCCAAGCCCGATCCATCGGCGATCTTGAACTGTTGATCGGCAAATCCCTGCCTTTTAACCACAGAACTCAATCGCGTCAGACCCAAAGTGCGATCAAACTGGCCTGCTGCATTTTGACCTAGTAGATTAAGAAGCTGCTCAGCAATAAAATTATTGCTGTAAAAGTTAAGCTCTTTAATGATCTCGGCAAGAGGCTTGGACTGATGGGTATGAATTAACTTTGCTCCTTGTGGAACAACTGCCCGAAGCGGATTTGCTGCTTGAAAACTGACCCCACGCCGCTGCAACAGATTCATCAGAGCGACTCCCAAATACAAGCCGGGGTCCTTGACCGTACGATATTCGGTCACAACTTCACCGCTCGCGACCAAAGGTGGCACTGTCCCACCGACTCTAAGACCAGTCACACCCAGAGCTCTTGCCGCTACCGAAGAAAAATCACTGCCCTGCCGGCTGTCCCCGGCCAGTTGTATATTGGCGGCAGCCCCCTTCCTGACCGCAGGAACACCTCGCAGCAATCCATCAAAACCAGGCACAGTCCAGACGGAAAGTTGTGAATCAACCGGATTCTGCGCCACGGATACGGGTATACAATTGTGATTTAAAGATAAAGCACCACTGCCAGCCTCATATGGCCTTGGCCCGGAAGGACCGCGAGGAGTAAGAAAAAGACTGTCATCGACATACAGACCTGAAAATCCCTCAACTCGAGTACCTGCAATAACTTCAGCAATATCCCACAAATCGCGTGACACAAGGCCCGGATCACCGTATCCACGGATATATATGGAAACATTCTTTCCGGACCCGGACATGAAAACCTCAGTCGGGATCTGAAACTCGCTGCCCAAAGTTTCCAAAGCCGCCGTAGCAGTCAATATTTTCATCAAAGAAGCTGGAGTAAAAGGTTTGTCAGCATTTCTGGCATACAGAGACTGCCCACCTTCAAGAGCGACAAACTGTATGCCTATATCAACCTTGTTATAGCCGGAAATCACACGCTCGATCTTGCTTCCCAAAACCGAAGCTGCTGGCTGTGCAACAGAATTACCCGGATGGCAGATTGGGCATACCAAGAGCGATAGACACAAAATAACCCAAAAGGGTGCTTTTCTTAAGGTTCTCATATCGACCTGGGCGAATGAATCAATTTTCTCTGGCTGTTTTTATACCGTTTCAATGATATACATCCCCTACTCCATAACTCACCTTGAATGAGCTTGGAAGAGAGATCCCGAGAGTCTTGAAAAACTCTCTTGTGATACCTAATCAATAATCTCCGTTAAACAGCAGAACAATGAGCAATACTAACGTTATCTGGTCGCTGCTTGCGCAGCTCCAATATACTGCTCGAGATTGAGGTGTTATGGATCGGAAAACTAAAGTGCGAGCAGTATGACCATGGATAACATCTTTCTCGGTATCGTCAGCGCACCGTCTCTGGAAGAAGCGCAAGTTATCGCCAGAATTCTCGTCGGCGAAAAACTCTGCGCCTGCGTCAACATCATACCCGCCGTTTCTTCAATATTTCAGTGGGAAAATGAGGTACAGGAATCGTCTGAAACAATAATGCTTATCAAGACTTCGTCTTGTAAAGCGGCTCCAATGGCACAAAAAGTTAAAGAACTCCACAGCTATGAAGTGCCAGAAATTATCTTGCTTGAAATCAAAGATGGAGACCGCGATTACCTAAACTGGGCACAGCAGGTTCTCGCATAAAAAAGCCCCGCCGGGCATAACTGCCAAGCGGGGCTTATCTGCAACATCCGGCATGCAAATGTCGCTACAAGAATAACTGTATGAACTACAGATCAAACTTGAAAATAAGGTCAGAAGTCACACGCCAGTCAAATACGTCTTCGCGATCGGTAAGGGCAAATTCGTAAGCGACACCAGCGTCAAGTGAATCTTCACATATGCGATAACGGGCACCAACACCAGCTACCACAACTGTTCCACCGTTAGATTCAGATGCACCAAAATTGATAACATCAAAACCCTCTGAAGGAATTGGCAAACGATCCCCTGCTTCTGTTACATGAACAAGGTTAAGTTCAACCAGGGGATAGAAATCACCCACTGGTACGTCCGCATGCAAACTCACATCCCAAAAAGCGGAATCACTATTGTCGAGCGGCAGACGAAGTTGCGTATGTCCAAGAAGGTTCACTGCATCAAGATTGATTCCAGCTGACAATGACGGAATAATCAGCCCGTCGCCTATTCCCTGGAATACTCGTGGATGACCACTCGCCAACTCATAACGCAAACCAGCCGTTGCAATGACACCGTCAGTGTCGTCACGAACAAAAGCGTATTTCAAACCACCAGCAAGATTCATCGACCCTTCTTCATCCGGCAGAACAGCGTCATGGTTCAGCTGCAGATACCCGTCCTTTGTAGCAATAATACCAAGGCGATCATTAACCTTGAATCTTGCCTGCACCGCCCAAAGTTGCGCATCTCCGCTACCAGTCAGAAATTCGGCAGGTAACTTGTGATATACAAAAATTGGTCGAATTTCAGTCGATGGACGTGGGTCTTCAAAAATAGTCGGATTGGTGACCGGAGAAATCATATGGTCAAGGGCATTGCCATGCTCGGCATTGGCAGCCAGAGGCGAAAGCGCCGCCATCAATCCGACTGCGGTTACGAACATTTTCTTTATTGCCATAGTTGTTACTTCCTATCGCTAAGGAACAATCACCAGGTTATCAAAGCCGAATATTTTCAAAGCATGTTGAATATTCTCCAAACCTGAACCGACGAAGCTTTGTTACAATTCTCGTCGAAATTCAGGCCCGGCCCTTCAAGCAAACCCGGTATTCCCTGTAGGTTATTATAAAAAACCAGGAAACTTACTGATTTCAATCCCCTTTTCTACAGACTGCCGCAACACCCGGCAAGTAAATAAACTGTAATAACACTGTTTTCATGGCAGTTCCCCGCTCCTGCCACTCCTTCTCCTCTCCCCAAAAGCACTTCACGCTTTAGTCTCTCGCCGAAAATCCCGATACTAATCATTGGCATAAGGAAATATCCGGGGATGCTTTATTTCGACAACGCCCCCTTACATTGCTGACGAACAAATAAAAATAGTGCAAGAAAACGCGGCAAAAAGGAGACATGAAGAGGACAGTCAATCACAGTGCACTGTTTATCTACCTCGACAGCAAGGAAGGCAAAACGCCATCCCCAATATCGATCGGCCTGTTTTTTTTCGCATGCCTTTTAATCTGTAGCACTTTAACCGTTTCAACGCTGAACTACATAAAAGAGGACATCAACACTTCTACGTTATTGGTCATCAGCTTCCCTTGCCTGCTGACCGCTGTTTTCATGACAATAGCCTACTTCCAGCAACGGACCATCAAAGCAATTATCGACATTCATTTAGAGCAATGCACCGAACTGGAGCACGTCTTTTCTATTAACCCTCTGGCTATATTACTGCTAAATCGCAGCGGACAAATTACCGCCCTCAACGAGCTTGCCGCCAAAATACTGACAGCAAAAGCAAATGACAATATACGCCAATCAATAAGTCGAGAAATCATCTCGTTCCCTTCCACAAATAGTATTGAGATAATCCTGCAAGCAAACGAACGAGGGAAATGCCCTATCGTCGTGCATTCCGTTGAGCGAAAGCTCTCTGGGACACTCCATTTCTGGCCGAGCAAACTCGGAGGAGCCGACAACCTGACGTTGGTCATAGAAGACAATTCAGCTCTTCATGAGGCAAGCAATAAAAGTGTCGAATTACAACACAGGCTGCATCGGGCACAAAAAATTGAGGCCATTGGCATGCTCGCTGATGGCATTGCCCACGATTTTAATAATATCCTCCAACCTATCCTGGGCCTCAGTGAAATGGGGATGGAGGATGTTGAACCAGACAGTCCGATATACAAAAGCCTGGCGAGGATTCATCGTGCCGGCACTAGAGCGAAACAACTTGTTAAACAAATCCTGTCTCACGGACACAAAAGCAAATTCAAAACTGTCGAATTAAACATCAATGAATCAATCAACGAGGCGTTAGAACTCTACCACAGCATTATCCCTCCACGAATCAGTATTTCCAGAAGTCTCAGTCCCCACCTTTCGCCGATTCTGGCGGATCCAATAGTTATTCAGCAGATTATCTTCAATATCCTGAAAAACGCTTTTGACGCGATGGAAGGTAGCGGTGGCTCAATTGTCATATCGACAATCAATCTGGACGTCACTAACGTCACTCCTCTATTCAACACCGAACTAGCTCCCGGACAATACGTAAAACTCTCTATTGAAGACAATGGACCCGGTATCCCGGCAAAAATAATCGAAAAGATTTTCGATCCTTTTTTCACGACCAAAGCGGTTGACAAAGGAACAGGTCTTGGCCTGTCCAGTGTTCTGAAGATATTACAGGAGATGGGAGCCGGTGTTTCTGTGCGCAGTCAACCAGCACAAGGAGCATCTTTCTCGTTCTATTTTCGCTCCTGCGAAAACCCAAACACGACCAAGGCCCCGTCTGACCGTGGCGGAGTTATTCCATGAGTCTGGAGAATACCCTCAGCGAAATGACACATCTCGATCGCGGTGCCACGCTGGCACCTGGCGAACGAATCGCCGATCGATACGAAGTCATCCGGCACCTCGGAACTGGCGGCAGCAGTGAAGTGTACCTTTGCTCTGACCTGGAGCAACCACAACGAGAAAAAATTGCCGTTAAACTGATGTCACACAGTGAAGAAGAGCTTTTCGGCCCCGGCGTTCATGAAGTCAATGTTGCAAGATTCCTTGATGAAGTAAAAATCTCCCGCATCTTGTCCCACCCAAATATTATTCAGGTACATGAATTAATTCGTACAGAGTGCTCTCTAGCTTTTACGATGGAACATATTGAGGGAGATAATCTCGCTGAACTGATCGCAAGCAACTCCTCCATGCCAATCGCAAATTCTCTCTATATATTCCGTGAAGTTGCCAAAGCAGTCTCTTTCATGCACTCGCTGGGCATTATTCACCGCGACATCAAACCGGACAATATCCTCAGAGCCCACGACGGACGAGTCAAAGTAATTGATTTTGGCACTGCCAGAATGGAGGGTAGTCTGGGGATACAAGGTGAAATCGCCGGAACTCTTTCATATCTCAGCCCTGAATATCTCAAGGATGGACAACTGGATAATCGCTCGGATATATATTCACTGGGAATGGTGGCCTACGAAATTGTTACAGGAAGCCTCCCATTCACCTGTGGTGGCGTAATTCAGACACTACAAATGAGACTCTCATCAGATCCTCCGGCACCAAACAAAAAGAACTGCCTCTGCCCGCCGGAACTGAGCAACATAATCCTTAAAACCCTGGAGCGCGATCCGGAACAACGATACCAAAACGCAGCCCAGGTCATCGAAGAGCTTGATAGATATTTCCCGGAAGTGCCTGTGAAATCTGAAGCCACATCAATCAGCAGGAAAAACAGTTCCAAGTCACAGGAATCGACCGCACTTCCGACTGAAAAAGCAAACCAGGGATTTCTCCAACGAGTAAGTAATAAATTGCGATTAATATTTGCCGAATAACCAAAGAAGGGAATATATGAACGACGCACAAAAAATACTTTTAATCGACGATGATTCTGATGCCCGAGAAACAATTGCCATGATGCTCGAACGGGACTCGTTTACGGTATCCCAGGCGAACAGCGCTGAAGAGGCCATGCAGTTTCTGGCGACTGAGCGCCCGGCGCTTGTAATAACAGACATAGTCATGCCGGGTATCGATGGCATAGAACTAATCACAACTTTACGGGAAAAATATCCGCTGATGAAAGTAATTGCCATATCCGGGGGGCTACGTGGATTTGATAATTCAGCAAATATACTTTTACCGCTGGCACTGAAGTCCGGAGCTCTGAAAATTGTGCGGAAACCATTTACCCGAGCAGAGTTACTCGAAGCAGTTACCGCAATAATCAACGGACAATAAGCTGCGACAAAACCAATGCCCAACAATCGGAGAATTTATCATGGGTGAAATATTCAATCCGCTTACAAACCAGAAAAAAGAATTCCGTCTCGATTCGACAAAACACAAAAGCCAGGTCGAGGAAGACCAGCAGAGGCAAAGGGAGCTCAAAAAGGCCCAAAGAATCGTTGTCTGTTTCGCAGTTTTCGCAGCTGGAATGGTTTTGCTGCTCCTCTGGAAAGTATACGAAAAAGCTACCGCAGAAATGGAAAAACCTGGACTGACCGTTCTTCGTGAAAGCATGTCTGAACAGGAATTTCGCAGCATCTCCCCCGAACGCCTGCGGGCAATTGAACGCAGAGACAAAAATCTGATCAATTCTTTATATTGTCGCGGCAATGACTGCTGATGAAGTATCCCTGCCGCACATTATCCTCTCCCCAACCAATAGTTTCCTGCGAACGCATCGTTACTTTATTGTCTCCGCTTTACTCTTCGTCTGTAGTTTTCATATTTTTTCCGATAATCTACAGCCAATTATTTCCCTCGGCGCTTTCTTTTCCTTCAATCGAGCACTAAAAAAAGAACTCTTCAGCCTCACTAGCCTGCTCCTTATTGCACTGCCGGCAACTTTCCTGATTCATCCTTGGCTACCGGAAACTCTTCACAATTTCGGCGGCTATAATCTGGCGATCTGCGGATTGATGACACTTGCTTACTGCCTGCGAACTGTATTCCTGATCGGGATCATTATCTCTATTCATCGCATTCTCAAGAAAACCATTCTTGGGCCCCTGCACCTGGCCACCGGAATCTCGGTATTCCTCGCAGAAATAATCATCCCGAATATCTTCCCCTGGTCATTTGCCAGCACTTCAATCGGCTGGTCATCATCCGCATCCTGGGCCTCAATAATTGGAGTCAACGGGCTTGTCATACCTTTATTTTTGCTAATGTCGTTGCTCGATCAAACTTTAGAGCTATGGCAACACAAGCTCAGGCGAGCCTCCCTCTTACCTGCATCAATCCTCCTGTCTCTGACAGTTGTCTACCATGCAGGCGGACACTTGATGAACAAAAATACCCTGTCGCAGGAAAATGGCCATATCAGTATCTCTGCTGTGCAAGGCAACCTCGATCATCAAAAAAAAGGTAATACCCAATTTAATTCCATCAATCTATCTCTCTACCGCGATCTAAGCAGAGGGTCCCCAAAAAGCGACTTGCTCGTCTGGCCCGAAACGACCTTCCCCTATCCGATCCCCGAAACAATAACTTCCGTCGAGCAGACTGAACATGATCCCCTTCCTGAAGCGACCACGAACCTTTTATTTGGTGCCATTATCTCCACTGACAATGGAATGTTCTACAACGCAGCCCTGCTCCGCTCCCCTATGGGGAATATTTCAGGCCGTTATTACAAAAGAGGGTTAATGCCGTTTGGAGAATTTATACCACTTGCCGATTATCTCCCTTGGCTTGAGCAATATTTTAAAAAATCAATGCCGCTACTCACTGGTCAAACACCGGGCATTATTACGCTACAAACGAAAGACTCCCTTGCCAAAATGGCGATCCTTATCTGTTATGAGGACCTGCTCCCGGAGATCTCCAACAAACGCATTGTGGAAGAAGAAGCCAACCTTTTGCTGGCAATCTCCAACGACGGCTGGTTCTCCGACAGCAGTGCTCTTCAGCAACATAATCTTCTTGCCCGCTGGCGCGCGATTGAAACACGAAAGTCTCTGGTGCGCGTCACAAATACCGGAATCAGCTCAGTGAGTGACCCCACAGGACGACAGATAAAATGGATTCCGGAAAACTCCGTCAATATAATGCGAAGCAATGTTTATCTTTATCCTGGGCTCACCTTCTTCGCTACCTGGGGCAATCTGCCAACCCTGCTGACATCCTGCCTCCTGGCGATAGTGGCTCTAGCTCATTCATGGTGGAGTAGCAGGAGAGACAGCTGAAAATCTGCGGGCGCGTCACGACGCGCCTCTACAAGGACCCACCGTAATTCCGACGACATTTGCAATGCCATCACAACCTCACGACGGGCTTAAGTGCGACATCCGGGTTAAATCCATCAACAGAATCCTAAAGTTTTCCATATTTCCTGTCGACACAAACCCCGGGGAATGGCAGATTCTGCAACATACAAGCTACCAATATCGCAGGTTAATCTAAAAATAATGGGCAACAGAAAAGAAAAAGGCTCGATCATGACCGAGTTTGCGGTGACCATGCCGCTGCTTATCGCCTTTTTAATGGGCATGACCGACCTTTCGCGTGCGATCAATGCCTACTTTATTATTTCACAAATCAGCAGAGAAGCGGCCAGAGTCGGTTCCAGCATGGAAGACCTTGAACTTGGCACTTACACCCATATTCCACGAGCCATAGACGAACTTCATTGCAACCCGACATCAGGCGGCACTACCAATTCCTGCCTCAATCACCTAATCCTGCAAAGAAGAGTCCTGCAGATGCTAAGCTGGCACAATTTACCGTTAACTCCCGGCCAGACTTTTATCCAGACACAGTTGATTGGAGAAACCGGAGGATCGACCGAAAACTCCGTTCAATTCCTCATCAGCTCCAGATTCGATGCGATATTTCCAATTTTTGATGGGCTGACCATCAGCACATCGGTTCGCGCCCCTTATCTCTATACAACTTCTGGTATTTCGAATAATTATGGCTGCCCCACTGGCTCTCTCCATGTTAACTGCAGGGGGTTGTAACTATGCATAACTTGTTTACCGCCAAGCACGTCCCTCTGGCAGCCAGACAAAACCTGACAGCCAGACAAAAAAAGCAACATGGGGCTGTGATGGTCGAATTCGCCATAAGTGGCCTTTTGCTGATCACAACCATTCTGGCGCTAATCGATCTCGGCCGAATTTTTTATATCCAAAATACCCTCAACAAAGCGGCCGATAACGCCCTGTCTCTGGCCCAGAAAATCGAAAACCTGCAAACTGAAACCAGGACTCTGAATCCATCAGTGGCCGCACAGCAGGCACAATTAAACGACTTTACCGCCGCACTGGATGCGGTAGAAGCTGAAGCAAATCAACTGCTCTCCGCCTCACTGGTCTCGCCACCGGGGACAGATAGCGCAGCAAGATTATTACCAATCACCATCTACGACAAAAACGCCTCCGGCAATATGATTCTGACCCGTGACATTGGAATTCTCCGCCCGGGAGCCAGCGTGAAGTACACCGATAGTTATGGTCGTACTCAATGGTTCGCTCACCCCACTCACTGCAATAACGCGGCACCAAACTGCACAGTACCACTGGCAGCATCCGCCAACTGGGACAGCACAATTAAAAACGAACCGCTGGTTGTCGAAATCAAGGCGCAAGTCAGCACAATTGTCGGAGGAATTATCCCCTTCCTTGATAACGCGACTCTCACCGGTCGAGCAATTGGCTACAGAGAAGTATTGCCAAAAGGTGCTTATGCCGAAAGTTACGCCCTGCCAAGTGCATCGACGACTGTTGTCACGACCAGTGTCACCACCACCACCAGCACTTCGACCTCAGTAACAACATCAGTGGCAACTTCAGCAACATCAGTGCCGTCTTCATCCGTAACAACCGCGCCGCCATCTACGTCAACAACAACTTCTAGCGCGGCAAGCACCGGCCCATCAACCTCGACTACCACAACCGTCGTTGCGACTTCCGTAACAAGTGTATCCAGCAGCTCAACTGTAACAACGTCAACTACAACAACTTCTATCTCCTGCGCATCAATTCGCCGCAGCTGCTACTTTGCCGGAGGCTCATATCATTATAATGGTGGCGCATGTTATTGCGCCTACAGCGGATAAGGCACCTTATGATTACAAACACAGCCAACACCCATCAAACCCACCCGAATGAAAAAGGCTCAATCATTGCGCTGGTGGCCATCGTGATGACGGTACTTGTGCTCTTCGCTGCCTTGTCAATTGATACAGCACGACTCTTCACCAGCGACTCGGAACACCGGCATAATGCCGAGTTTATTGCCCTGTCGGCAATCGAAGGATACTATACCGCCGACTTTGATCCATCTGATTCAGCTGAAACCCGTCACCAAAAACGCTTGCAAAGTGCAATTGAGAAAGCCGAAACCGTTGGCGGTTATGCGACTTACATGACACTTGACTCCGGAGAGATCGTCAAATCTGGCTCTTTGTCCTACCCAAATGGCTACACAGTCGATGGCGTACATAACGGCAATTCCGGAGTTATCATCCCCGGACGGTGGTGGTCCGAGGAACCGACAGAAACATGCGCTGTCTATACGGAAGGTAGCTCTACCTGCCCTTGTCTGGACGGTGCCTGGAGAGGGGCTTGTTTTGAAGAGGTTGATCCTGAAGATTCAGCAATCAGCGCATTTCAGGTTGACCTTAAAACTCCAGACGAATCGCCATTGACACTTTTGTTCGCCAAGGCCGGAGGAACCGACGCGGAATCTATCGGCCTTAATGCCCGCGCCATCGGTTCCCTCACCCCACGACGGGGGATGTTCCTTGTTGACCTTTCCAAATCTGTTGTTGCCGAAACCCATTTGGCGAAAGCACTAAACATTGCTGACCCCGGAACACAGCGGGGCTTCGTTGGCTATGAACTGGACACATCTTCCTCTAGCTGCCCCTTTGACGGCGCCAACAACGTCTGTCCAAACGATTTATCCTGCACCTTCCTCCATACCGAAGAAGATGATACTTATAACAACTTCTTCGCCTCTCCTCCTGCGTATGCCCGTTCACTGGATGACATTCGAGGAATTATCACTGGCCCCCCAACTCGTCACTTCAAAGATGACTACCGCTGCTACAGTGTAGATTACCTCGATAAATCAACAGCTACTGAACAAAATATTCATCGCGAATTCCTCGTTGATGTGAATTGGCAAAATACTTCCAACACATCTGACTACTATGTAGGTCCGCAACCGCTAACCAATATCCTCGGCGGCATTCACACCGCCTTCAGCCTGTTTGAGCAACGTTCCGTTCGCTCCGACCTCGCCGGAGTTCTCGGCTATGACCGTTCTTCCAATATCGACATCAGAACTCTTGAACCCTCAATTCCCGGCAGCGATGAGTTCACTGACATGAAAGAAATGTTCGATGTCTCAAACCCTGGTGATTTAACCGCAAAGGCACTTCGCGCCCAGGCAATGTTTTTCCCGCGACCTGACAATGACCCCGTAGTTGGCGGAGGAGCTAACAATACCGATATCCGGGGAGCAATTGAGGTCGCCTTAAGCAAACTGGCCAACGAAAGCAGCTCCGCCACAGCGGAAAACTTCATTGTCCTGTTCACAGACGGAATTACAAACTGTGTCCGTAGCAACACTTTTGGCGCTCGCGGAGTCGACGGCAAATACTGCCAGAATAACGAGCCCGTCTATAACGCTTCAGTGACAGAGGTCCTGAATTACGCCGATCAACAGCTCGTTCCCAGAAAAATTCCGATTCATCTTTTTATGTTCGGCAACGACGTCTCACCGCATACCTTTCTCACCACGAGTGTCGACAAGCCAACCGTCTGTATGGGAGAACTTGAAGCACGAGTTCGCGGCGTCGCTTATTACAAAACTGGCGGGACACTCGCCTCGGCAAGCAGCGCTACACCGTTTTATACAGCCAATCAGATTTCCGACCTGGCGAAAAAAACAAATGGCTTTTTCCTGCCAATTCGCCCGCCATGCAAAGTCAGCGGAGTTAATACAGATGTTACTGCCACACTGGATGCCGCCTGCGCGACCAAGGGCGTCGGATATGTCAAAGGAGTTTATACGCCAACCGCCGTAGTCGTCCCCAATTTCACTGATGGCAGTGGACGGCTTATCTGCGACCCCAAAGGGCGAACCCAGGATCAGCAAATCACCGAATATATGGAACAGATACTGGGCGATAACCCATTTTCGCTGGTTAGATAATTAGGCGATTAGCGATAACAATTGTTCTGGTCATTCGCTGCAGTTAAACCTTCCTTAACGAAGCATACACTGGCTTGCGAGTTAAGTGTGCCGACAGGCAACCCTAATCACAAGCCAGACTTTTACTTACACCCCACAATAATAACGGCGTGTCACCAAGTACGCATATCGGCGTAGCAAGTCGTCTAGTTTGCTGTCAGAAATCACACAGTTGGGAACAAAGCAATTGTTCCAATTGACATCACCACCCTCCAAATCACTGCAATTCAAATATTCGTAAACTCTCCGCATTGCCGGAATCATATCTTCAGAAGACTGTATGTCACGAAGCGCTGTGAGCAACATAAACAAAACGACAGGACGTTCATCCTGATATAGACGCTCAAGCATCCATTTTCTTGTTGGTTGATGTTCGCGAAAGCAGCAGGCAAATGCGAAGCCAATATTGCGCAACGTTGTAGGGAGATAACGTCCCGTCCCCAGATGTTCAAGAAGTTGATCTCGCACTTCCGATGATTGCTTCAGCAATTCCTGTGAACGCTTCCTCATGTAACAATTGGGACTACCGCTTGTCTCCTCAAGAAAATACAGCAGCGACTGCATGAGAAACGAACGTTCAGCCGTAGATGAATCAAGTGCAGAATCAAACATAAAAACCTCCAAAATTTAACCTAAAACAGTCGAATGACCCAGGGCAGACCGGACAGCAATAACTGCAACCAGGCCGGCTCCGGGCCAGCAGGTCAATCATCTACTCATATACAAAGTGGCAGCCCTGCCCAAGCCTACTATTTTCAGGGCGCACATTCATGGTCGATCTGGTGGGCGCCTCTCGAGGCGCCCCTACAAATCTTTTGCAGCCTACCTAGAGTTCGGCTGCCCAACGGTGATACTTCGCCGGGGTGCCGAGCTCCAGCTCGGCGCCTTTCCACTATCACCCTACTCTTCTTAGCCCTTGCGGCTTGACAGCAAATACACTCGCTACCTACGCCCTACATCTCATCGCAGACTTCACAACCTACCCTTCGATTTAATATTCAGGGGGGCCTATGTGAATATTCGGGATAACCCGAACAACCGGGGCCCTACAATAAAACAGGAAAAACATCAAGAAGGGCAGGTGCATTTGCCTGCCCTTCTTTTGAACTAGCGCGATTTTAAGAGATCGCGAATCTCGGCAAGCAAAACCTGCTCAGCCGATGGAGCCGGAGCATCGGCTTTAACTTCTTGCTTCTGCTCCTGTCGCTTTAAAGCATTAATTCCCTTAACAAGTATAAAAATTGCAAAAGCAACAATAATAAAGTCGATTCCATTCTGAATGAAGGCCCCGTATTTCAAGCTCACCGCCGCCTGGCCATCGGCCGCATCCTTAAGAATCAGGGCAAAATCACCAAAGTCCATCCCCCCGAGCAGCATACCAATCGGTGGCATCAACACATCATTCACCAAGGACGAAACAATCTTGCCAAAAGCCCCACCAACAATAATACCGACTGCCATGTCAACCATATTGCCTTTGATGGCGAACTCTTTGAACTCCTTTATAATGCCCATAAATCTCATGCTCCATGTCAGTGATTTGGCACAAAATAAAAAAGCCAAATCTTGTTATTTAAAAATTTTAAAGTAGTCTCCGCGCACCATAAATAACCTTTCATTTAGAGGTAAGGCAAATGAACAAGATATCAAACAAACTCTCCCTCGGTCTGCTGACTGCAGGGCTGCTCGTATCAAGCATGACTTCACTGGCAACAGCTGAAGGTTTTAAAAAAGGACAAATGGAAGTAGGCACCCAGATTGGTGGCATGCTGATTGAAGGAGACTCCAAAGTCGATGCACCGCACATTGCAGCTGGCGCCCGTTTTGGTTACTTCGTCAGCGATCAGACCGCTGTCGAAGCTGGCATACTTTCTTCCGAACTCGATGTAAAAAACAATGACGAAAGTAGCGACATGCTCCTGCCAACAGTTGAAGCGCAATATCACCTGCCAGTGACTGGCTCAATTGTTCCTTTCGTTGCCGCGGGCCTTGGCGCTATTGCCGAAGATGGTCCTTCTCCAGCAAACACTGGTAGCGTTGTTCTGCCAGTCGGTGGTGGCTTGAAGTGGCTTATCAGCAAAGATCTGCTCGTTCGCACTGATGCCCGCTGGATCGTCGACACAGATGGCGGAAATGAATCACACAAGGGAAGCTACACAGCAGGCGTTTCTTGGCTCTTCGGTGGACCACGCACCTGCCACAAGGCGGTAGAACCTGTAGCTGAGCCAGTTGTCATGCCAGAAGCTGCTGCAGCTCTCGAAAGAGACAACCAGGTCAGCATCAACCTCGAAGTTCAATTTGACTTCGACAAGGTTGCAATCAAGCCACAATTTGAAGCGCGTCTGCAGGAATTTGCCGCTTTCATGAAGCAGCACCCGGAAACAAATGCTGAAATTGAAGGTCACACTGACAACATCGGCAGCAAAACATACAACGACAAACTGTCAATGCGTCGCGCCAACTCTGTCAAGGCATACCTGATCAGCAAAGGCGGCATCGATTCATCCCGTCTTCGCGCTTCTGGTTACGGATTCTCCCGTCCAGTAGCGACAAACGCTACAGACGCTGGACGCGCCCAAAACCGTCGCGTAATCGGCACTGTCAGAAAGTAGTCGCCGAGATGACTAAAAAATAGGCGGCTCCGCTGGAGCTGGTTGTTCCGGGGCAGGCAACTGCCCCGTTTTTTTTCTGTTCACCTCTCGCCTTCCGCTGCGTTCAAGACCACAAGCCGGGTTGCGACGTCATCTTCTGCTATCTTCCACATCTGACTTACGGCATTGCGATAAGCTGAAAGCTGCGACTGATAACGCTGAAAAAGAACTCCCTGGTCTGTCTCTCCGGAAACCTTGAAATCAAAAACCTCCGCTTTTAGATGCCCGCCAACCCGATAAACAACCAGCCGATCAATAACTCCCCGAACCAGGGAATTGCCTTGACGGAGCACCCAGGGCAATTCGCGGAAAAGCTGCGGTTGCTCCCCTGCAAAACCGGAGGCAAGAAAACAGCGGCGCAACTCCGGAGACTTCCAGGCCGAAAACAGTAGATTGCGAATCTCACCCGAAGAATTCTTAATTGCCAATCGCCACTCAGACGACTGCTCCATCAACGACAATTCCTGGATAACTGTTGATTGCCACTCAGTCTCATCTTCGACCCAGGACAATCGTGAAAGCAACAGATGAACCACAGAGCCAAACTCGGTTTCTTGCCTGGCCTCCCCGGAGACAATCCGCGCCAAGGACACCTTCTCTGAAGAAGCATCAGACGCAGCCTTATGCTGTAGCCCCCTCTGCCGCAGCACAACCGGAGCTGAAAAAACAAATGGCAAAACTGGTGGCTCTTCGACCAACACCCGCACCTCAGCTGAAAAAGTGTCATACCAACGTGGATCGCCACTGGCATAAATTACTGCCGATCCCTGCCCCTCCTCATTTTCCACTGCTCCGGAAGCCAGGATCTCCCGAAGAATCCCGGCATAAGTCGTCCCTCTCAAACCAGTGTCAGGAATCAACATATAAAGTGCTTCTGCGGCGCGAGTTACCCCGACATAAAGAACACTCAAAGAATCAGACAGCTGTTTCTTCCTCGCTTCTTCAACCACATTTTTAAGGCGAGGATCGAGTAACTGCTGCTCCTTGGTCGGCCGCACAACAACTCTGTCGTAAAAACCGCTGACACTGTCAGCCACGGCTATCAATGCATCTCCTGCTCCCTGCGTCAGTGGTTGGGAAAGTTCAGGCAGAATAACCGCATCAAACTCAAGGCCCTTGGATTTGTGAATCGTCATCACCCGCACCGACGCCGGTTTCGCGCTCTCGACAGTTGTAGATTCTATATAACGGACAAAATCATCCAGCCGTTCACCCGCCGGCTGCCGCTCGTAAATATAAGCCTTCTCAATCAGACTGGCTGCACGCTGACGATCGTGTGCAGAATAAAGCGGACTACCTGAATCATCGCGACTTAAAAGTCGTCGTAGAATAACTGAGGTAGCCCGGCCAATTCCCTGCTCACATATCTGATCCCGTATCTGCTCCATGAACAAGGAAACCTCCGTACAAGCCGAACCAAGATACAACTCCGACAAAGGTGAAGAGAGAAAATACTGACGCGCGAGGCTGTCGTCGGGATGCTCTGCCGCCCGAAGAAGGGCAACATATCCTTGCACCAACCTGGAATCCATCAACGATGCCCCACCCTCACCACTTGCTTCAATTGATTCCCCCCCTGCGGGAGGATTCTGAAAGGCATAAAGAAAACGGTTAATCAGTTTGTTGCGGCGCAACAAAATTGCCACAGAAAGATCCGGATTCTCCCGCAGCAAGGAACGAACCAAAGATACGGTCTCTGCTACCAGCCCCGCCTCCTTGTCATCACCGCATTGCACCTGACGAAGCTCGACATAACCCGTCGAAGTCTTGGCCGTCTCATGAGTGATAAAGCCTTTTGTCCACTCAGCGACAACTCTGGCAAAGACATCGTCAGACTCGGCAATTGTGTCAACCTGCGGTAAGCGTGTGAAGATTTCATTCACCGCAGAAATCACCGCCTGGGAGGAACGATAACTGCGCTGCATGTCAACAGAGTGCAGATACGGCCAGAGGTCACACACTTCATCAAACAACCGGGACTCTCCTCCCCTCCAGCCATAGATCGCCTGCTTAACATCACCGACACAAAAAAATGAATGCGACTTGTCAGCGTGAGCGACTGTTTCCTCCACTAATGGCCTCAACACCCGCCATTGCTCGCTCGAAGTATCCTGAAATTCATCAAAAAGTACATGCCGAGCCTGAGCATCGAGCCGATAATAAACCTCCGGCATGCTCTGCATTATATCCTTGCTGGATATCAAGCGCCCAACGTCACTAAAACGCACGGCAGCGTTTCTGCGCAAGGCCCTGTCCAGCATCAGACAATATGCACTGAGAAAATCTCTCATCGATTGTGTGGATGTAACAAGTCGCGAAAGAAGGACTGCTCGAGCCTGTTCGACAAACGGCAGCAGCACCGCGAGCACTTCTTCATTTATCTCCTGCTTCGAGTAGCTATCTTTTCCTTCCAGCATTGCCCGGACAAACCCGTGCCGACAGAAAGCCTCCCAGTTTGCCTCTTTGACGATGGCCTGCAGCTGATCAAACGCCTTGCGCCAGAGAGCATTCTCACTGCCGTTTTTGTTTCTCGGCAATGGAATTCGCAGCAGCGCTTCATAACACTCGGTCGAACTGCTCTCTGACAAAAGGTTCACCGGTGCTTTATACCAATTCCAGGCCGAAGGCCTACTAGCCGAAAACACCTCGCAAAATCTCGAGATATCACCGAGCAACTTCCTGACAACCATTGCCGAAGCTTCTCCCGGAAACAACAAACGAAGAAAATCAGCGCGAGTGCCCTCATCAAGCTGGCCAAACAATGAACTCAAGACCTCACTGTGCAAACGCTGCTCCAACAATGGGTCGAGCAGTGACCAGCCGGGAGGCAATTCAAGCTCAAGTGAAAAACTCCGCGCAATCGATGCAAAAAGCCCATCAATCGTCACCACAGAGAAGCGATGCTGGGTATCAACAACACGTGCCAGCAAACGCTGAAAATCTTCCTTCGACAACCCTCGACGGAATATTTCATTGCCAAGCCGCTCAGCGGCCACGTCTGAAAGCGCCGCATCTGCCAGCCGTCGATAAACCCGATCGCGAATCTCTCCGGCAGCCTTCCTGGTAAAAGTCGTTGCCAGACACCTTTCGGGCGACTCTCCATCGACAAGAAGACGAATCAGGCGATTACTCAGCTGCCATGTTTTTCCAGTCCCAGCACTGGCGCGAATCAGGAGATGAATATTCTGTTCAAGCGTTGACACTTGCTTCACCCTCCTTATCAACCTCTGTCACAGACGCTTCCTCGACGATGCCTTTGCCATAAAAAAATGACATCCGTCCATATAGAACAGTGGTGGGTGAGGGAGGCCAGAACTCTCCACGCAGGATTTTGGCACCGACCGTCCTGGCAAGCTCCAGGGCTTCAAGTAATTCATCTTCACTCCACTCCGCCCGAACAAGTTTAATGCCTTCCTCCGCACCTGGGATGGAGAGCAACCCAAGCCCTGCATCAAAACCTGTCGTCCGGGCATAATGCCAATAGAGCGGAAGCTGCAGGTCCTTCCATTGAAGAGAACTCCCGCTTTCAGATTTTTTCCTCCTGACCGCATCAAGGGGAGAAACTGCTTTGTCGCCAATTTTGTAATCGATGATCAAACGCTCACCACTTCGCAAATTACGATCGATCCGGTCAATGCGACCGCGAACCTGCAGTGCTCCGGCATCGGTATCAAGAATACAGCCGGCATTGCGAAACTCATGCTCCACCTGCTCAATCACCCAGCCGTCCTGCTGCCACTCGACCTGCCAGTTGGCAAACCAGTGCAAGCGCCGCACAAGCTGCTCAACCTGGAGATAAACCCCCGGCTCAACATGACGGCCAAAACGCTTTTCCACAAGTTCTCGCAGATAACTCACAAGACAGACTGACAACCACTGAGTATTGGCTGTATCCTTTGCGGATAACTGCGGTAGAATCGCCAAAACTTCGTGCGCCAGGGTACCAAACGCGGCAAGGTCGAGCTCCTTTGCCCCTTCCCTTGATTCTTCCAGCCGCAAAACATGGCGCAAATAAAATTTGTATGGGCAATCAAGGTAATCGCGAAAAGCCGTTACCGACACCACAGCAGGTCCTTGTTCCACCTCCGGCTTGCAGGGCTGCCAGTGGTATGAAGACTGCGCCCGAACGAGAGACTCGTCTGGACAAGGTTCAATTTGCCATGGCACCCGTAGCGAAGAATCGGCGGAGAACATCCGCACCCGCTCCGAGGTCTCCTGATCGGTCTCGCCCCGCACAATAATCCGCCCGGGCAGCAGCGGGTCACCGGCAATCGACTGTTTTGCTGCAATGAAATAAACATCACGGCTAAAACTAAGGGCAGTGGCAATATATACGTCCCGCGCCAAACGAGAGTCGTTGTCAGTCATTCCCGCCAACCGTCGTATGCTGTCCGGAAAAAATTCGTCACTGCTCAGTGACTCAGGCACCTTTCCTTCATTCACCCCGGTCACAACAAGACGCGGATTGTCATCAAGAAGAAGCTCAAGCCAACCGAGGATTTCGATTGCCTCAATATCCGCTTCGGGTGGCAAGATGGCCATAGAAGCTTCGCCAAGCAAAAGTCCGAGCACCTGAAAACCATTAAAAGCTATATTTTCCGTGCAATTTGCCGCAACCGGAACTTCCCGATCTGGCAAACTCTGACCGAAGTGAAATATCGCACTCAGGGAATTTTCCAAAGCCTCAAGATAAGCAATTGTCTGCCTGCCGAGCACAGAAGACGTCTCAACCTGACTTTCCCCGAGAGCACGACAAAGAAAGCTTCTCACATCAGCCTCCCAAAGCGACAGCGGCCGTGAACTTGAAAGCCCCTGACATAAATCATCAACTCGTCGTACAAGTCGCCTGACAAATGGAAAGTCCGAAGGAATACCATGCAGCAACATCGGCAAGAGTCGCTCGGAGAACTTGTCCGTCTCGGAAATCAATTGTCCTCGAGCAACAGACCCTCCTTCCTCCGCCTCAAGCAATGCCGCGACAAAAGGACTTCTGACTAGGCGCGAAAAGTCCTGATAAAGTCTCTGCTCGGCAAAACGCAGCAAGCAAGAAAAAAACTTGTGAATTTCCACCCCGGCAAGTGGCTTTCCACGGGCGATACGAAATGCTACCTCACGCTCAGTCAGCATCTCGGCCAGATAGAACTCCACTTCATCGTCACAAATGGCAATCGCACATTCGTCAGCCCGGCAATTTCGAGCCCAATCGGCAATCAACTTCACTGCCACCGCCGCTTCGGACGCCGGGTCCTGTACAGCGATAATTCGCTCCCGAGATAATGGCACCGCACGATCAATCCAGCTTTCAGAAACAAGACAACCAAGGTCATCAAAAACGGATGCACAACTCTGCGGTGCAAAGACAAAACTGCGCAAGTTCACAGCGGCAGTTTCAAGACTGCGCCTCAACAATCGTCTGGTAATTTCCGGCATGTCGATTGTCGCAAGCAAAAAAATTTCCTGCGGCGGACGAACTTCAGCTTCAGTGACCGATACTTCTCTCTCTAGAAAAGTGATTCGCTCGTGGTGAATATCACTGCGACCAATCTGTTCGAGCTCTTGCCTCATCCGCTCGGATAACACAGAAAGCACCTCCCAGCGCACGTCCTCTGCCCGATCGCAGTTTTCCCTGATAAGCTCGGCGACATCTGAAAAACGAAGTCCGGCCCCACTAACTTCCGCATAAAGACGCTCGGCCATTGCGGCATAACGCGGCAGAGCCGCGGCATCTATCTTGCCCCCTTCTCCTCCTCCCCAGATGCCCGCACAATCCTCGAAGTCAAGCGCGGCAATCCAGGCCATACGTCTTTCAAGCTGATTGGCCGCGGGGAACTGATGTCGCCCTTCAAGGATAATTTCAGGAAGTTCTCCGACAGAAATTATTCGCGGCGGCAAAAGGCGCAGACCTTTTTCAGAGGCAATTTTAGTGAGTATTTCAAGCAGTCTTCTCCCGGCTCGACTGGTTGAGAGCACCAGCTTCAGACCCGAAAGATCGAACTCGTCTTCCCGGGTGTAATTGACAAACAACCAGGATGCTACCTGAGGCAAAAATGGGTTGTCCCAGTTAATGAAAACTCTTTGCGGCTGCATTTTAATGAATATTCCTAAACGGGGAGTATTGCGAAATTAGCATTTCGCCAGGATTGACTTCCGTCAATCCACTTTTTCGTATCGGAGATACGAAAAAGTCTCCCCTCCATTAGTTTTTCTTTTGTAGGGCCAAAATGGCCCTACATTTCCTGCGCTTAATATTCTTTTTAGCGCGCAGGCATCCAGCCTGCGCTGTCTGCACTTAGGGTGTGTTTTTCAACAAACCCTAAAGTTACTTACCTTCCCAACTCATAGCATGACATTATAGAAGCAAGCGACAACCTTCCAGCCAAAGAAAGTTTTTCTGGTGCCAGGTCACGAAATGTATAATCATTGGCACCAATCGTCGATAACTCCCGATCGGGGGTTGCTAAATCTTTTTCATCAGCAAACATCATTACGGTTATTACCATGAAAAAATCACTTCTTATTGCCCCCATCCTCCTGCTCTCCGCCTGCGCAACTCCATTACCTGGAGTCGGACCTGGCGCAATCTTTACAGAGACAACTGAAGCGGTATCGGCAAATAACAATATCCCTTCCACCCGACGTGGAGAAGCGTGCGCAACAAACATTCTCGGTATCGTATCGACTGGAGACAGCACAGTAGACACCGCCAAGCGACAAGGGGGAATTACACGCGTTTCTTCAATCGACAGAAGTTTCTATTCTATCCTCGGTGTATACGCCAAGGCCTGCACTATCATCTCTGGCAACTAGCTCCAGGTGCACAACATGAATAAAATAGTTATCTTTTCGGGCCTCGCTGCATTCTTCTTGCTCACCGGTTGCGCTTCTGGACTGCCTGAATCAGGTCCAGCGATCGTGGAGCTCGTCAAAGAAGGCATGCCAAGCCCCGATGGTCCAACAAATCGTCAGGGAGAAGCCTGTAACATGAGCGTTCTCGGACTCGTTGCTGTTGGTGATGCCAGTGTTGATGCCGCCAAAAGAAATGCTGGTATAACCAATGTCACATCCCTGGAACGTGATATTTTTGGCATTAACTTCTACTTCATCAAGTTTGCCAAGAGCTGCACCATTGTCAGGGGAACCTGAGATATCTGTGCGAGGTTTAACCAGATAGGGTAGTCTCGGACAATAATACAGTACAAGCAAAGAAGTTAAGTCACTCCAAACATAAGCGCACCCATGAATTATGGGTGCGCTTTACCCCTCCATTACGCCTGCACTTTCCCCTTTCATTTCCCCCTCCGATATGATTATCTTCCAGTCCTGCGGCCGCCATACATGCGGTCTCGTATGCACAATGGTCGACGATGACACAATGATAATTATAATCCAACGTGCCATCTTCGACTCAACCCTTGAGGAGATCTTATGAAAAAGTTGTTAATTGCTTCTGCGGTTTTCATTCTTCCTGCCATCGCCAGCGCCCAGAATGTTGGTCGTTGCGGATGGGGCTCAAAACTGTTTGACGGACAGCGCGGCATTGCTCCACAGGTTCTCGCCGTCACAACCAACGGCACAAGCGGAAACCAGACTTTCGGAATTTCTTCCGGAACATCTGGCTGTACTCAAGACGGTGTAGTGCGCACCAACTGGAGAACCGCAATGTTTGTCGGCTCCAACATGAACAAGCTAGCTCGTGACATGTCAGCCGGCCAGGGCGAAACAATGGAATCTCTCGCCAGCCTGCTTGAAATCAAGGACGCTGACAAAGCGACTTTCTTTTCTGTAAGCCGCGAAAACTTTGCTTCTATCTTCAGCAGCCCATCGGCAAGCTCTGAAGAAGTACTCGCAGCATTGCGCGTCACCATGGAAGCAAACAGCGACCTGGCAAAATATTCGGCGAACCTGTAAAGCAAATAGCACCGAATAACTCAGGGGCAGGCAATTGCCTGCCCCTGAACATAGCGGCCAAAACCCCTCCTGGAACATTTCCCTGAATCAGTTGTCTTGAAATCATTCTACGTCATAATCTTCCTCTGCTTTTCCTCATTCTGCCCGGCCCCTCTGGCCGCCCAATCAGAATACATCACTCTTCTGATTGACAAGAGCAAAGCCCTGAATCTTGCCGACGAGCCTCAATGGCTGACACTTGGACATTATAAAAAGGAACTGGGAATTTTTGACTGGAAGAGCCTGGTCGATGATCCGGAATTTTTTCTCGCCAAAGCTGGCAAAACTGACCCACAGGCGGAACTTGACGCCAGTATCAAGGCAATATTTTCTCCGCCATCAACCGACAAAACACATGCCAGTTGTCTGTTTCCAGCACGCGCTCACTGGTTGGCCAAAAAACTCGGCACCACAATTCCAACAATCCATGACAAAATCTGCCAGGACTTCCTCAGCTGGAAAGAGGCAATCAACGCTTCCCGACTCACACTGATTTTTCCAACTGCCTATTTGAACAATCCGGCTTCGATGTTTGGCCACACTTTGTTACGACTGGATCAAGAAGGGCAAACCGAATCAACCAGGCTGCTCGCCTACGGAGCCAATTTTGGCGCCGCAACTGACGATCTTAACGGCTTTATCTTTGCCGTCAAAGGTTTGTCTGGCGGCTACCGCGGTGCCTTTACCGTCAAACCCTATTACGATCTGGTAAATCTCTACAGCGATATGGAGAACCGCGATATCTGGGAATACGAACTGAATTTCACAAAAAGTGAAGTCGAAATGATTGTTCGCCATCTTTGGGAGATGCGTAACTTTTATTTTGACTATTATTTTTTTGACGAAAACTGCTCTTACCAACTACTGGGCCTGCTCGAAGCGGGACGCCCCGGTTTATCGCTGACCGACAAATTTACCTTCTGGGCAATTCCCAACGACACAGTCAGGGCGTTAATCAATGATTCCGGCACAGTTGAAAAAGTAACCTTCCGCCCGGCCCAGGCGACGACATTAAAGGGATTAACGAAGCTGACCGACGCAAATGGTCGCCAAATGGCCCGGGGAATCTACGAAAAAAAAGTCTCGGTGAAAGAACTTGAACATTCGACACTAAGCACACAACAGAAGGCTGAAATTTACGATATCGCCTACAGTTACCTAACTTACCAAAGAAATATCGGAAAAGAAGTGAGCAATGAACTGGCTTTTGACCTGCTGAAGGCACGCAGCCAGTTGCATGAGTCGATCACGCCTGAGGTATCTCCCAATGCCGGACGGCCGGAACTGGGTCATTTATCTTCCCGTCTCGCTATTGGCGGAGGTAGCCAAAAAACAACAAAAGATGGCTGGCGCGATTTCGCCTCTTTTAAAATTCGCCCCGCCTTCCATGATATTCTCTCGCCCGCCGAAGCCTTTGTGCACGGTGCCGGAATACGGTTTCTCGACACAGAAATACGGCACTACGAAAACTCCAGACCGGAGCTGGAAAATCTGGCGTTGGTAGACATTACATCGCTTACCGCACGAGATATTTTTTTCAAACCTCTTTCCTGGCACCTGGCGACCGGCCTGAAAAGAACCTATGAGGACCTGAAACAACGTCCCCTGGTGTCGTATTTCTCGGGCAGCAGTGGTCTGAGTTACCAGCTTTACGACCGCCTGCTTATTTCCTCATTACTTCACGGCGAAATCGCCTGGTCCAATAAACTCCCCGGATCAACGTCGTTTTATTCCGGTCCAGAATTTATCATCCTCGCCGACCTCGAACCGTTTGCCTTACTCGCTACTTCCCGAGCGCTGTACAACATCGACGAGCAACGCTGGAGCCTTGTTTCAAGCCTGACGCCACGCTTCCAGATTAATGTCAACAATGAACTGCGCCTTGATTTCAACGTCCAGCAAACCAATCTCGGTGGCGAACGCACCCGGGAAATCCGACTTGAGTGGTGTTCCTTCTTTTAACTGGCTATTCCCCTGGCGAATGAGATAGAAACGGATCAGACGACTGCAACCAATAAGCCACCTCCATTCACAGACCGCTGGTCTATAAAAAGTCTCCTTTTTTCAAAAAGCATCTATTTTTCAAAGAAACCATGAGCAAGCTGAAACTCCCTGAAAACGTACCATCAGAGAATCACACACTAATAAACGACCAACCTTGGCACTCGCTCCCTGCTGACTTAATACTTTCACAGCAGGATGTTGAAAAAACACAGGGGCTGACCGAAGAAGATGCGCAAAAACGCATTCTTGTTTGGGGTGAAAATCGTCTGATTAGCAAACCGAGCAAAACAACTTTCGAACTCTGGCTTTCACAATTCAACCAACCACTTGTCTACTTGCTGATCCTTGCCGGAACGATCACCCTCTTCCTCAATGAACTGATTGACTCAGCTGTCATCTTTGGCGTTGTCATGATGAATGCCGTTATCGGCTACATGCAGGAAGCAAATGCAATCAAAGCCATCGAATCCTTGGCGCGCATTCTGAACATCAACGCCACAGTGCTGCGCAACAATCGCAAGCGTTCCCTGCCCGCCGCAGAACTTGTGCCGGGCGACATAGTTTTTCTGCTCTCCGGCGACAAGGTTCCAGCTGATCTGCGCCTGATTACAACAAAAGAACTACGTATCGACGAATCCACGCTGACCGGAGAATCTCTTCCGGTCGAGAAAAACAGTGCACCCCTACCCGGCGACACCCCCCTCGCGGAAAGAACCAACATTGCTTACTCATCGACCCTCGTCACCTATGGCGCGGCTGTCGGAGTTGTCGTCGCCACGGGTGCACGAAGCGAAATTGGCCGCATCCAGACAATGCTCGCCGGAGCCAATATTCTTGACACGCCGCTGACCCGAAAAATCGATCGCTTCAGTAATCAACTACTCTGGGCAATCATTGCTGTAGCGGCTGGCACTTTTGCTTTTGGCTGGTGGAAAGGAGAATCACTGCTCAACATGTTCATGGCCTCTGTCGCCCTTGCTGTCGGAGCAATACCGGAAGGACTGCCCGCAGCAATGAGCATCACACTGGCAATTGGCGTTTCACGCATGGCCAAACGCCACGCAATTATCCGCAAACTTCCTGCAGTTGAAACTCTCGGCAGCACAACTGTCATCTGTTCCGATAAAACCGGAACGCTGACCCAGAACCAGATGACCGTACAGTCAATATTCTGTGGAGACAAAACCTGGACTCTTAGTGGCGAGGGCTATCGGCCCGTTGGAGAATTCGCCTCTGAAGGGCAGCGCATCAATCCCCTTGATGCACCGTTACTGACAGAATGCCTTAAAGCAGGGCTTCTTTGTAATGACGCTCGGCTGCTTGAGGATAACGGACGCTGGCGCATCGAAGGTGATCCGACCGAAGCCGCTCTGCTGGTTTCTGCTCAAAAAGCCGGACTTTACTATGACGAAATTGCCGGCTCGTTTCCACGTCTCGATGCCTTGCCTTTTGAAAGTGAGAAACAATTCATGGCGACTCTGCACGGTGATAACGGTGATAATTCACCAACTGTCTACCTCAAAGGGTCTATCGAGGCCATCTTGAAACAATGCACTGAGTGCCTTGATGACAACCTGATAGTATCTCCTCTTGATAAAGAAGAGATACATCGTCAGGTCGATGTCCTGACATCGCGAGGTCTGCGCGTCCTTGCACTGGCAAGAACTACACTGCCTGCAGACTCAAGGTATCTTGAGCATGAACACATTAGTGACAACCTGACATTTATTGGGCTTCAGGCAATGAGCGATCCGGTGCGCCCCGAAGCAATTGATGCTGTTGCCGCCTGCCAATCAGCTGGCATTTGCGTCAAAATGATCACAGGCGATCACCCCGGAACAGCTCTGGCCATCGCCGCTCAACTAAATCTTTTCCCGGCTCAAAATGAACAGCAACGTGTAATAAGCGGTAGCGAACTGACTAAAACACCTCCGGAGAAGTATGCTGAGCTGGTTGAGAAATATAATGTTTTTGCCCGAATCAGCCCGGAGCAAAAACTTAACCTAATCCAATCACTACAAGGTCGTGGTCATATCGTGGCGATGACTGGAGATGGGGTTAACGATGCGCCGGCGCTGCGTCAGGCGAATATCGGCATTGCCATGGGAATTAACGGCACCGAAGTGGCAAAAGAAGCTTCGGCGATGCTGCTCACTGACGATAACTTTGCGACTATTGCCGCAGCCGTCGAGGAAGGACGTGGTGTGTTCGACAATCTGATTAAGTTCATCGCCTGGACACTGCCGACCAATATCGGTGAAGGCCTGATCATCTGTGTAGCTGTTTTTAGCGGCGCACTGCTGCCAATTACCCCACTGCAAATTCTCTGGATTAACATGAGCACAGCGGTATTCCTCGGCCTGATGCTGGCCTTTGAGCCGAAAGAACCGGATCTGATGCTCCGTTCTCCCAGGCCCCCAGATCAGCCGATCTTGACTGGCGAAATCCTCAGGCGCATCGTCATTGCCGGCGTGTTGATGCTCATCGCCGCATTTTCCCTATTCTCGCGCGAGCTCGATCAGGGAGAATCAATTGAAGCGGCAAGAACTGTTGCCGTCAATGTCTTTGTCTTTTGCGAAATTTTTTACCTGTTTAATTGTCGCTCACTGACCAAACCATTTGCCCGAATCGGATTGTTCTCAAACCTCTGGCTTGTCTCAGGTGTCACCCTGATGATCTTCCTGCAATTGCTGATTACCTACTGGGGGCCAATGCAACAGGCTTTCGGCTGCACCGCAATTGGCCTCGACGAGTGGGTTCTGATTATTACTAGCGGCGCACTGCTTTTTCTGCTGATTGAACTGGAGAAGTGGGTCTTTCGGGGAAAATGAGGACGTGACCGCCGAACCATCTTATGGGCGTGTTGAAAAACACGCCCATAATGCAGACAGCGAAAGCCGGATGCCTGCGCGCGCTAAAAAAACACCAAGCGCAGCAGATGTAGGGCCTGCAAGGTCCTACAAAAGAAAAAATCATAGAGGGGAGACTTTTTCGTGTCGAAGATGCGAAAAAGTGGATTGACGGTAGTCAATCCTGGCGAAATGTTAATTTCGCAACACTCCCCTAATCGGGAAGTTGCATGTAGGTTCGCCGGCAAAACCTGTTCCACCCTTAATCTACATTGTCACTGGGGGCTGGGGGATATGGACGGAAGCTAGGGTGAACAATTCCCCTCCTTCGGAGCTTGCTATAACCCACAAGTCTGCAGGAACGAAAATAGTGGCTTCAGTGGGGCAGCAGAGCTCCAGTATTGCCGTCTTCTGAGAGTGATTTTAAATACGCCCACTTTGCAAGAACTTTAACTCTGTTCGATCTCCAATCGCAACAAGGTAATCTGGTCGGGAGCTTGTGGGTAATAGCAAGTCTTCGGAGGGGTGGCAGGCGTAGCCTGACGGGGTGGTGAGAATGCGTAATTTTTGCAGCTAAGCTGGAGCTCCGCTGCCCCAATACACCATTCCCCAGCTTCACCCCTGCTCAATTTTCAAAATGACACGAGAAGCATTACCTAATCCGTCCACCGCGACGACCAGATACTCTCCTGGCCGGGCGGGCCAGTGAATACTGGCCCCCTCACCGACGTAAGTATCGTCGACAAACCAAAATATTTTTTCTCCGCTGGTAGCAACAGCAGCAAACTCTACTGCACTGCCTTCAGCACTGACAAATGGATAACTAACACCCTCCTGAGGCGAAGTGATTTTTGGCCCGCCAACTTCTTCACCAGCTGACATCTCATCTGAACACTGCTTTTCAAAGGCCGGTAGCGGCGCCCGACTTAGCCCGGCGTCTCGAAATGCTTGCAATTCATCGCTATCCCAAAATTCAGCAACTCGCATCGTGGCTTTCTCTCGATCCTCTCGACAAACTCTGAGACCGGTTTCCGGATTGACGTAAATTGCTCGATGCAACCGGCAAGTCGCAATCGGCGAAACTCCCGGGACAATCCATCCTTCCTTGTGGTGCGGGCACCATTTTGAAACCGGCTTACCGGAAAGCGGACAGACATCTATCTTCTTCAAATTAGTAGGTCTTGCCCCTGCGGCAACTCCTGCATACTCAACTGCAATCGCATCAAAAACATCAAACAACAAAGGCCCGGCAAGCTCGCGCCCAACAAAATGTCGGTTGGCGCTGCCATCAAAGTTACCCACCCAAACTCCCAACAACCATTCACCCATCATGCCAATTGCCCAGGCATCGCGAAGCCCATTAGACGTCCCTGTCTTCCAGGCAATCTGATCATCGGCGGAAAAACTCCGCCCACCGTAACGCCTCTGCACTCGAGGGTTATGGGTCAACATTTCACGGACCAGATAGGCCGCCTCCGGCAAGAGATACGGCGCAACCTCG
Organism: bacterium; assembly: GCA_028689495.1. Taxonomy (GTDB): domain Bacteria; phylum Bdellovibrionota_C; class UBA2361; order SZUA-149; family JAQTWB01; genus JAQTWB01. The sequence continues at coordinate 51,964 of JAQTWB010000002.1, forward strand.
TCTGTCCTATCAAATATCTCTTCCCCTTTTAGCCAGTGCAACGACAACAGCCTGCCGTTATTGGCCAGCATCCCGTAAAGCTTCAGCAGATCCTCCAGCGAGATATCAGCGCTGCCTATCGCCAGACTTAAGCCATAATTAATCTCTTTCCTTGGAAGGGAGATCCCTGCACCTTCAAGGAACTGATGAAAAGTCGGTTCACGCAACCTGGCCAAAAGACTGATTGCCGGTATGTTGCGGCTGCGCACCAAAGCCTCGGTTGCCGACAATGGGCCGTAAAAGTTGCGTTCGTAGTTTTCTGGCTGATAATACCCAACACGAAGCGGTGTATCCTTCAAGCGGCTGTCGGGTGTAATTAATCCTTGAGCAATCGCCTCGGCATAAATAAACGGCTTGAGTGTCGAACCGGGAGAGCGCCCCGCCTTCAAACCATTGACGAACCCATGAATCTGCCGATCAAAATAGTCCGCAGAACCAACATAAGCACGCACACTCATTGTCGGTGCGTGAACAATCATCAAACTGGCATTACGCACGCCCTTCATTTTATGCTGCGCCAAATACCCGCGTAGTAGCTCCTGCCCAAGGCTCTGCAAATTTCCGTCAAGAGCAGATTTCAAAGTGGAAGCTTCAGGATAAAGCTCATGCAGGCGTTCGGCAAAATGCGGAGCGCGAAACGGCAGATCTTTTCGCCCGCGAAACCAGAGGCGATCAAAACCCCGCTCATCGCCGTAAACCCGCAGCCAAACCTGCCGCAAACTATCGCGAGAAACTTTATTCCTCGGGGCCCGAGCATTAGGATTCTGAGGAATAAGCGCCAGAAAACGCGCCTCATCCTGAGAAAGCCCGGATAAAGGCTTTTGAAAATAGATCCACGCCGCCGCTCCTGCACCTTCGATATTCAAGCCGTAAGGTGCAAGATTAAGGTAAGCCTCAAGTAGCTCGTCTTTGCTGAAATGCCACTCAAGCCACATGGCATAAGCTATCTGCCTGACCTTACCAGTGAGCGAAGAAGTTTTTAAACGCCATCGCTGCCGGGCAAGCTGCATCGTCAGCGTCGACGCCCCAATCCATCGCGCACGACTGATTATGCTGCTCCAGCTTGCCCGAACAAGCGAAAACGGATTAACCCCTGGATGTCGATAAAACCAGCGGTCCTCATAATTAAGTGTGGCCTCAAGCAAAGACTGCGGCATCTGATCCAGAGGCTCCCAGAGTCGATACTTCTCATCGGAAGTGAGGCTGAGCCGAAGCAAATTCCCCTCACGATCGGTAACTGCGTATGAACCATTTGCCCGATTGACAAGAAGTGGTCGGCTACTTGAAAACAATGCCACAAGCAGCATGACACAAATAACGACAAGCAAAAAAAGCAGATACCTGACGTTTTGCAAAGCTAGGCGCTCTCCTTCATTCTGCTGCTATCCCGGCCCTGAAGCATATCACTGCATAACGCGAACAACATCGGCCAGACCGCGATAAAGGACTTCACTGTCATACATCCCTTCGGCAAAGAGAGACGGCACCTGATAAGTCCCCGCGTTAAGCGGCTTCAAGCGAAACTCGAAATACTTTTCACTGCCATCAAACGCACCGAACATTACAATACGGTCTTCCTGAACATCGATATAATCAGGTTGCCACAAAGGTTTGTCTTTAATCGGCAGAGATTTTCTCTGTGCCAATCCCTGGTCTGTAATATCGATTTCAAAACCTCCAGGAACAAGAACGACCACCGCGATATTGTTCATCGCCTTATCAGGATGAAGGGCCAGGCGAATATGCAGTTTGTCTTCAAGACCGATCTGCTGAACTTCATTACCCTTCTCATCAAGCAACTGACGTCCAATCGTCAGCTGTTGATTGATGATTTTTTCAGGTGAGGTCTTATCGTATCCGGATTCAGTCAACTGATAATAAAGGTTCCACTTTCCTGAGCCATCAAGCTCAAGTGGACTGATAGAAGGGCTCAACTGAGCAGTTTTGACGCTCTTCCCGGCAAGTTCTATCGGAAGCAAAGGATTCCCGCCAGCAACAGTAAACCCACTGTCTTTTTCTTGAGCAAACCTGTCCCAGTAATTACCAAGACCGATTAACGCCATCGACCCGCGAAAGGAGTTCATTCGCTGCTTGACAAGGTCCTGGCCAAGTTCCTGCAAATAACGCCCAAACTTTTCATCTGCACCACTCAGCACTTCCGGTAAGTGCTTGCCAACAAGATAGAGATACAAACTCAAATCCTCCGGATTATTCTGCATGTCCGACGGCAAAAGACCTGTTTTCAGCCATCGCTGCTGGAACTCGGCAAAATAACCATCGGCATCGCTATCAAGATGGTGCAGCTTGAACACTGCGCCGAGAAAAAATCGCGTCCTGCTACTGACAGGCTGGCCGCTCAACCGACTCTGCCGCCCAAGCTCGGCTTCGAACGCTCGAAGTCTTTCCGCCACATTGCGACCACTACGCGCCAGAAGATAAAAGGCGTAAGCCTGGGATTGATGTGAATAAGAATCATACTGTGTAGACCTGGCATAGCTATCAGCATAGGCCAAAGCCCTCGCCAATGTTGTACCCGGAATTTCATAACCGCGCTCGGAAGCCTCAAGCAACAAATGAGTGGCATACATCGAATAAAATGGTTGCCCAACATCGGATGCCGTCCAATAACCGAAACTTCCGTCATGTTTCTGTCGTGTCTGCAATATGGCAATACTTCTCTCAAGCAGCTTCTTCACATCCGTCTCGGAAAGTCCAAGCTCGGTATTAGCTCCAAGCACGACTCCGGGGAACGCCTGACTTGTAATCTGCTCCGTGCAACCGTATGGATAATTCTTCAGATACTCAACCATGCCCCGAAGGTAAGCCGCCGGAGTCACCGAGACAGCGACCTCTGTATACCGCTGCTCATCAAACATCTCTCGCGCTTGAGATATCTTATGGCCTTTACCCTTCCTCTGCTCTTCGATAGTCAATACGCCTGACTGCAGAGTCGTAAGTAACGGTTGGGCTGGTCGAACACTCATCTCCTCCGACAATTCCGCCGTGTCCTCCGAACCGTGGACCTGATATTGAAGAGCGACCGGGCCCAACACGTCTTTCGCCCGGGCTTTAAATCGCACCGTGCCATCAGCTCCATCCGCCAAGGTCAGAATCTGCGTTCCTTCGCTGAGCAACTCCAAAGCAGCGCCAGCTTCCAAACTGACCTTCAAATCCTCGACAATTTTACTTCCGCTGTTATTGGCGACAAGCACCCCGACCTCAAACTCATCTCCAGGAGCCACAACCCAAGGCTGTTGCGCCTGAATCACGTAAGCCTGACTCGCCACAGTCTGCGACACCGGTGTAGCAAGTTTGCCCTGATTAACCGCCACGGCGATAACGCGAATCTTCCCGTTAAAATAATCGGGGACCGGAATCTGCACAGTGCCTTCTCCCGGAGTCGCTTCAATAAGCCCGGACCAGAACGCCATTGGCGGCTTGTTGCGGCGAGCAAAAGGATTTTTGTATTTGCCGAGCATCAGCGAATCTCCATCGCCGCCGGGTGCAGAAATCTTCTGTACCAGAGCGAAGTCCGGAAGAATCATGTCGAGGATCTGATGATTGACAACCCGCAACGCCCGCTTGCGGAAAAAATAGTCCAGAGGCGCCGGATTCTGATACTGGGCAAACTGAAGGATGCCCTCATCTACAGCATAAATCACAAGGCGCGTATCTTCAGCAACCTGATACTTCACCTCCAGCACCTTACCAGGCTGAACTTTTTCTGGAACTTCAAGTTTCACAGGCTGGACGTAACGCGCTTTGGAAATATTAAACGGCACCACTCCATAACTGAGCGGGCTCATATAAATCTCTTGCGACTCAAGTGATCTGACAAAAGCCACGGAAAGATAAGCATTGCCGCTGATATTCTCAGGCAGCCTGACACGGTGAGTCGTCGCTGTCGTTTCCGCCTTGAACCACTGACTCGTCAATACTCCATTTTGTTCAACTGTGATCAATCCCCCCCCTTGGTATGGGGCGACTATCTGCACTTCAAGTGTATCTCCTGGTTCATACTCCGGCTTATCGAGTGTAAGATTTAGTTCGGCATTTCTCTCAAGGCTGCGGGAGACATTGCCATCGCCAGCTACCGTGTAGACAAGTCTATTAAGCTCCTCGCCCAAAGAATCTTTGAATACCAGAACGAACTGGCCCGGCGTCTCGGTGGATAGAGAAACAACCTGAAGCCCTGACTGCAACGTCACCGGGAAAGTCTGGCGAAGCTCCTGACGCTTGACCGACTGATATTGGAACAAACCGTCATCTCGCTTGACCAATGTCGAAACATAGCGATTCTCATAAAGCTCGGCTGAAATAGTCTCTCGGACTTCTTCTCCTTTGCGCACCTTGAAATCAGGACCAATGGCAACAAGTTTGACTGAGCGTTTACTGCCCTTGCCAATATAATCAAGAGGCCCATCTGCACGATAACCCAACTGGTATGGCTGACGTGATACCAAAGCCGATGTAACACCGACAACCGAACGACCAGATCCTTTCTCAAACCCCTCACCGGCCAAAGTGATCTCATAAACAGGTTCGGCGATCGCCCCAAGAGGCAGTTCAAAAATGGCCTCTCCCTTTTCATCGGTTATCACTTCACCCAACGGCTGAGGAGAATCAGGAATGTTTTCCGGGATCGAACGACGGAAATTATACTCCTTGTAACCCGGCACCTGCCCCAACCAGGGACGGGCCGTAAGCTCAAGTTTCGCCACGTTGCCAGAAGCGACAGTGCCGAACAAATTACGCACGGTAACAACTGCTTTTGCCGAATCCGGCATCAACCAGCCTGTCAGCGGAGCGCCGACAATATCCGTTTTGACCTGAAGCCTGTCGGGCTGAAATTCCTCAACCCTCACCTTTGTGCTGCCCAAAAGCTTTTTGCTTTTATCGGCGACAATAAGTTCCATGTGGTAAGTGCCGGTCTTCCCTGAAGCCGAACTCATCCACGAAACTTCTTCAAATCCGGTATTGGAGAAATTAAGCACCTTACCCCAAATCTCCTGGTACTCAGGATCGCGAATGATCAGCTTGAGCGGCAACCCCTCGGGCAAGGCTGACCAGTCGCGTCGACGAAGGATCATGCCCAGATTAACCCGATCTCCTGGCCGATAAACACCGCGATCAGAAAAGAGGAATGCCTGAAGACTATCAGGCTCGTCGTATTGCCCCCCTATATCAAAGCGCGAAATATCTATCTGCCGATTGCTTCGATTAAATGGCAGGAACGACATATCGCCGTTTTTTTCGGCGATATATACTGTCGGGGTTTTTCCGCCGAGCAGTCCTGTTGTTGTTGGGAACTTTGCTTGCCCCTGACCATCCGTTTCAGCAGAAAAAACAGCGACCCCGTTCTTACCTTGCAAAGAAACCTTTACTCCGGGCACCGGTAGCCCACTGCGAAATGACATGACAAAAATATTCTGCTGCCCATCCGAAGCCGTCTTCACCAGAATTCCAAGGTCCGTCAGCAACACCAGACGCTTGTCTTGCACCACTGTCTGCTCTTCTTCCTCAGGCGAACAATCGCTCCCTGATTCATTTCCTGAATCAGCCTCACAGTTCAAATCCTTCTTGGGTTTAATCTCGGCAACTGTCAGGACAAACAGCCCCTGAGGCATCTCCTCACTTTTGCTGAATCTGGTGAAATCAACTGCAAAAAACTGCCGCTGCATCTCAGCTTCAGCAGGAAGATTTTCGTCGTAGGTAAAGTGTTCGGCGAAATGCTCTATCGGCCAGGTAAAATAGGGATTGGCAAAATTACCATAAGTGAAATTGGCGAAGTGATGAATGTTGTGGGGCAAAACCCTTTGTAATTCGACATGCACCTTGTTTACGCCTCTTGTAGTCACACCGAGTTTTTTGTCTCCACTCAAACTCAGCAATGCGCCTTCATGCAGAATCTTCACCTCACGCTTGTTCTCTCCCAGCTCTCGCAGAAATCGCGCATCCTTCCCTAATGTGAAGCCATCAACACTCGAAACTCCATGAAGCACTCTGACAAATAACTGCCGTTTCTCTGGAGCAGAAAAAGCAAAATGCTGGATTGTTTTATCCTCGCTTCCCGAATCGCGCCAGGTGACCGGAAGCGAAACTGATGCCTTGAGAATCTCGTCATCGACCTGATCGGGACTCTGCCATTCGATGATACCTTTGGTCAGGCAAAACTTCAGCCTCTCCTCACTTTTGACCCGACAATCAGGCAAAACATACACCTGCACCGAACTTCCGAGTCTCTCGGGGTTATTCAGCGCAACATTTGATTGCATAATCAAAATTCGCTCAAGCGAATCGTTCTCCTTGATGACTGTATTTACAGTCAGGTCGGTAATCTGCAGATAATCAAGCGCACTGGGAATCAATTGGGTAGTCCAAACCTTTTCAGCCAGCGGTTCGCCACCAACTGCCGCCAGGAGTCCTTTGGCGACTTCCAGCCTAATTTCACTTGGCTCATTACCAATCCTCAGGGGCGATGACTTGACATAAGCCAAATCCGGCTTCTTTTCATCATAGCCAATCTCAAATGGCAGGGGCTCGGCAAATGAGTTAGCGGGCAAACGACGAATTTTTAAGCTCAAGCCGGCGTTTAATTTGTCACGATCGACGGGATAACTAAACTGCAATGTAGCTGTGATCCGCTTGACACCCGGTTGCTTTGGGTCCCCCCAAATTCCAGTTTCAGTAAATAACGCCGTCATCGGCGGTATCTGCAACTCGGCCGCAAGCTGTTTTTTTATAAAAGCAATCTTAGGAAAAGCCGTCTCGGAAAGTGTAATATCATAGCTGATACCAGGCTTAAGCGGATCAGATGATTCAGGCGTAAATATCAGCGCCAAAGACTCGTCTTCGGGAGTAGTAGCGTCACAGGTTTCATCGCCGCCGTTATATTCTCCACAGCCATCCTCTTCACGGGCATATTCTTCACGGTCAAATTCTTCACAACTATCACCCTCACAAGAACCATTATCCCCGTAATCAGAGTTCCCCTCACTATCCGTGGTCGCGGACTCGGCATAAGACCAGACTCCTTTTACTGGAGGAGTTATTGTCACTCCGTCAGTCAGAACCTGGCCAGCATTTACTCGCATTGCCGACTCAAGCAGGGACTTGCCCTTTAGCGACAGATAGATTTTGCCTTCCTTCACACTCAAAGAAATATCGCTGGCGGTTGGAGCCTGATTATTTCGTGCATCAAATTTGTCCCAGTCCGCTCTATTTAACTTCAGCTGGCACTGAGCCCCTTGACCCAGCTTCACTTCTGGCCAGGACTTGTCAAGTGACACAAGGCGCACTGTCCCTGACTTGAATGAGGCATTAACCTGCATATCTTTTGCCGGACGAACAAACTGCTCGCTGGTCCCGCGAACAAGCGTCGTCCCACTAGCATGAATACTTACGGCAGTGCCATTGTCCATACTGGCATTGAACGGCACTTGAGCGTTTGGATAATTAAGTTCTAGCGGATAATTGAACTCCAGAGCGAAATCCATCGCCCGTCTGAGCGGAGCATCCTGGCTATCAATCCAGCGACAATCCTGGCGTACGATTTGTAACTTCGGTGTATGAAATTTGAATGTCCGATGCTGAATCTTGGCATTGGGATGAAACTTCACTCCAGCCAACGAGATCTTGAGATCGATATCGGGTGAAATTGTCTTCTTTGACGGAAAGAACACCAGGCGTGATGGGTCCTGCCAGCGCCATACCCCGTCAAAAGCAGGCTGTAACTGAGGCGCGCCTTCAACGATATTCCGCCCCCGATCTTCTACCGGAGCGACAGCCGTATCAAAATTCAAGACAAGAACAGTTGTCCAATGTTTGTGATTAAGCAAATATATTGTTGGACCAACATTCTCCTGCGAGCGACAACCAGCCAAAGCAAACGTAAAAACGACTGATATAAAAAACAAAAGTTGGAAAGCGTGACGAGGAGGTTTGCGCATTGGGACACCTGAAGGAATTTGGTTCAGGTGGCGCAAAGTAGCACAACAGCTATTTAGAAACTAGCACGAATGTCGAACGTAATTGAAACTGCAGGCATCACCGACAACATCTACACACTAACCGGGGAATAACGAGGGAGGACACACTACACAATGGAGAGGTGTATTATGTAAATTGTATGGGCGCCTCGAGAAGCGCCCGCCCTACCCCCACCTAGTCGATTATTTACCGCAGCAGGATTTACCCTCATCATCAAGACCGAGCTTGCGCAACAACTTCTCCGGCGGACAGAACCCGGTAAAAGCAGATTGAATCAAATTAAATCCAATGAAAATCGTCAGGACAACCCAATACGGATGTACAAACTCCCGTAAGACGACACTGAGCAAAACCATAGAGCCCGCCAAAACACGCACACCATTATTTACTGTCATATCTCCTCCCAGATCACTAAAAACTATACCGCGCACCGGTATAAACATTGTCATTCAAATCAAATTGCCCGAAAAATGTGTTCTGATCCCGACCACCAAAGATATTACCACCAGCAAAAAGCAGCCACTCATCACTTGCCTTGTAAGAAACATACGGCCGCGCATAAACATCAGAATCAGTCGGTGAAAAATAGACAAAAAAGCTGAGCATCAGATTCTGTTGCAGCGCCATTTGCGTTACCCGCCATGTCAGAAGATGCCTCATCTCGTCACGCTCGGGCATACCAGACGGCAAAGAAACTCTATAACTTGTATAATCGAGCATCTGCTCAATGTAATATTGCAATCCGACTGACAAGTCGCTGACTACTTCCTGCGAATATCCGGCCAGAAAGCGAAACTCACTGTTGTTAACCAGTGGGTCAGTCCCCGAAGTGTCTTCCCGCGAATGATAATAACCTGTCTCCAGATTAGCTATCCCCTGATACAACGGGCCCCGCAAACTGGCCCCAACTACCGAGAGTTTCGGAAAAATCGCCTGGCCACTATTTAAATCAAAACCACCAGGGCTCTTCCAGAAACCATCATACCCGTAAACGGCCAGTTCATAAGAACCGATAGTCCGCGCCAGGCGGGCAAAATACTCTGCATCAGCAAACCATTCATCCGGAGCAGATGCCCGCAGCGAATTATCCTCGCCAGTCAATCCCCCTTGAAGCGGACTATAAAAAGAAAATCGCTCGCCGTTGATAAACCTGTCGGCATCAAAGCGCGGAGTCATTCCCAAATCCACAGTCCACTCACCGGGGAACAAACTTACCAGTAAAGCATCACTCGGGGCTTTCAGGTACTCCTGATCCCGTCCTGAAAAAAACGAATTCCAGTCTTTGGGAAAAAGATCGTTGATAAAAACCAGATCACCCGTACCCCAGGTAAGTATCTGGCGACCAAATTTGATATCAAGTGCGTCTGTCGGACTTCCTTGAAGATAGGCTTCACGTAGGTCAAATACTCCGCGCCCGGTCTCAAGATTCAGATTACTTCGGTTCTGATCCACCGCATCGAACAGAAGATCTCCTTTCACCACCCCCGTCAACTGATCAGTATAAACAGTAGCGCCAAGTTGCAACCGCGATTCCCCCAGAGACAAAGTATCCGAATAAGGATCATCGACAGTGCGGGCACCAAGACGAGAATCAAGGAAACCACCAAATTCAGTGCTGACCTCTGCTACTGCAGAAGCGCTGCCAAACGCCGCCATGGCCGAAGCAAAAGACAGAACCAACAACCGTGGTTTTATAAAAATGGAGCAAAAAGTAGATTCTCTCACGCTCATTTCGTCACCTCCCGAGGAGGACGTCTGAGAAAACGCTCTGTGAAAATATTATCCTTGAGCCCGATATCATATTCGACATTTTCAAACGTATTAACTGTATTACTGCCTACCAGAAGATCGCTTGCCTGCGAACGAATGACTGTGGGATGTCCGGAAATATCTTTCACTTCCAAAGCTTCGACCTGACGATAAAGCTTCTCATGCTTGTCATAGTATTCAGCTTTTATCGGTAGAAAATTCTTCTTGTCGATGCGCACATTATACCAGGCAAACTCCACTTCTCCCGGATTGACCGGTGTGTTTTTTACCAGCCATGAGCTTTCATCTTCTGAAACAAGTTCATGCCGATCCGCTTTTAAGCTGCGACCAGAAACATCCTCATAGAAAAAATCCGAACCGACAAAACTAGTCCTTTTATCTCCCGGGGCAATACGTCGGACCAGGTTAAGAGCGGGTAAATACATCCATCTGTCGTCATCCTTTCCTTCCGCAGTATTCTTCCAGACGAGAAATGCCATTTTACGCACATCTGATGGCTCCTTGAAATAAACATAGAATTTCTGGTCTGAACCCTCAGTGGTAAGCCTGATAATCGAAAACCGTCGTTCTCGCTTCCCTCCCTGAGAATCGACAATCTCCATCTTCACATCCGACCGACCATCCTTGCCAGTGTAATAAGCCGCCTGATTGGCCCTCTCGACAATTTCATCTGCCGTAAGTGCAAAGCTGGTAGAGGGCAGGACCGCACATAAGAACAACAAAACAAATAGACTCTTAATTGCTTTCATATCATCCTCTGTTATTTCACTTATTTTTCCAAAACAAATTGGGCCACACAGTCAGAACGGCAGTAAGCAGCACAAGTGTCGCAATCCAGCTCACCGCCATGATTGCCGCGATAAAGAAACCTACCGTCTTGTAAGGAACAAGTGGCGCGGCGAGGAGCGGCAGAAATCCGACTGAAATCGTCACCGCATTCCTACTAATCGCCAAAGCCGGTTCACCAAACATCTGCTCGACAACCTTTGACCAGTCACCAAGTGATTTTTGCAACTCCCGCGCCCGCTCCAAAAAGTGAATCGCAAAGTCCACACTGAGCCCCAAAGTCAAGGCTGAAAGCACCGCGACCGGCATGTCATAGTCTTTCCCGACCAAACCGATAATGCCATAGATAAGTGCGATCGTTAGAGTCAAAGGCACCATCGACAATACCCCAAAAGACAGCGAGCGGAAGAGAAATATCATCATCAAGGCAACTGTGACGAAACTTCCGGCGAGAGACCACGACATGCCAGTAACCATCTTGTCCTGCCAGACAACGTTGATGTAGGTCAGACCAGCCCAATCCGCCTTAATTGCAAAAGGTGGTTTATTAGCTTTGATATACTCGGCTACAGACTCCTCGACAGCCAGCATATCTTTGTTATCACCACTTTTAAGCTGAACCCAAAGATTGACACCATCGTAGTCTCTAGTGACAAGGTGAAAAAGACTATCTTTCTTCTTCATTCCCTCAAGCTGGGTATAAACCTGACCTATCGCCTGAGAGGAAGCGGGTATCGCATAGTTAAGCTCATTTTTGCGGATCTGCTCATCAAGTGCGTCACCGGTAAGCCCTGTCGCATCGCCCTGATACATCAACTCATAATTGGCTTTTTTCAACGCATCAAGAGAACTACTAACCTTCCCAACAAGCGACAATGACTCAAGGTGTTTTTCCAACCCATCGACATAGGCGAGCATAGCCGGCTTCTTGAACAGAGGTGCCTGGAGATCGCCAATTACAGAGCGAAATCTTTCCTCAAGTGACTGCGCCAGACGTGAGTCGACATAGGCCAAAGCCTGTTCAACAACATCTCCTTCAACAGTTATACCTGATTCAATCTGCTTTGCCGTATCAAGAGCAATCCGGCTGTCACTCTCAAGCGCTTTAAATAGCTCCTCTCTGCCCGTTATTTCAGCATCGTAACCAAGAAGTGCCTCCTCAGCCGACTGCCATGAAGCAAGAACCGATTTGTCCAGCTCTGCAACTGTACCCAGAAAATTCTCATAGCAGTCCCCAACTGAACAAAGTTTAGCCTCGGTCTTGAGGTTCTTCAACATCCCGCGCAACTTTGACAACTCAGACTTGCCATAGCCCTCTCCAGCCGTATTTAGCACAACATTTAAAGGAGTAAGATCGGAAAAACAACGACAATTGCCACTATCATCCACTCCCGTAAGCTCAAAATAAGCTGTATAAGTTCCGCCAAAATGCTGATTCAATACCCGATCGGCAACCCTGATTTCATGGTCTTTACCAAACCATTTTACCGGATTGTCGTTAACGTTAATGCGACTGACTCCATAGATGGATATGGCAAAAACAACCACCGACAAAGAAACTATAACTTTCGCATGTTGAATAGACAGGCGGCCCAAACGAGCGAGGAATCGACCCATAACTGATTGCTGAGCATGAGTCTCATGTGCCTCAACTTTCTCGGCTTTCCCCATCAGACCATCGAGCGTCTTCTGGGGAACGAACAGCATGATATAGGCCGGAACAAAAACCATTGTCAGCACCCAGGCCAATGTCACACCAAAAGCTACATGCAATCCAAACACCTGCACAGGAGGAATAGGTGTAGTTCCCAAAGAAGCAAAGCCGGCAACCGTCGTCAGCGAGGTATAAAGCATCGGCATAAACAGATGACCAACAAGACTGCGAATTGTCTGCTCTCGATTGCCATAACGATGATAGGTGTCAAAAAATTCAGAGAGCACATGAACAGAGTCAGCAACAGCTATTGGCATGAGAAAGATGGCAATCATCGAACTCATGATGTGAACTTTATAACCAAGGCCGATCAACAATCCCATCGTGCAAATTACGGTTACTACCGCCAAAACCATCGGTGCGATAATCAACGACAGACTACGAAAGAAATAGAGCAGCAGTAAAAAAATTACGACAAAGGCCATCGGCGCCGAAGTCGCCATCTGCACGAGCATCTCAACTCCAAAAGTATCCTCGGCAACCGGCAAGCCCGTTATGTGCACCTGATCTACAGCAGGCCAATCAGCAGTAAGAGCCCGCACGAGATTCGCCACATTGTGTGAATATGTCTTGTCGACAATAGGAATATAAACTGCCAAAGCCCGGCCATCATCCGAAACAAGAGTGCCTCGATACAGCGGGTTTGCCAAAGCTTCATCGCGCAGGCCGTTAGCCTCTTCCTGCGTTGCAGGAACATTCTCCATCAGATACTCAATTTTTAGCTGACCGAGCTCAGCCTGTTTAATCGAATCAACGACGCTGGGAGATATAATTTCACGACCAATCACCGCACTCTCGCCGGTCTCGGTGAAAAGCTTTTCCGGATCTTTGTTAAACGCAATATTTAACAATTTTTCGAATCCACTCTCAGGATGAAGAGCAGGCTCAAACTCTTTCCCATCTCTGATGACAATTGGCTTTCCAGCCGAAGAACGAGAAAGACTTAAAAGCTCTTTTGTCAAGCGATCGATTCTCCCTAGTGTACCGGGACTAAACACCCCCTCACTGTTGGACTCATTGACAATGCCAACCACAAGAAAATCATAAAGCGAAAACTTCTTTTGCACTTCGTGGTGAAAAACCCGAACATACTCATTTTCAGAAAGCATGTTCTCCGGATCATTATCAAAAACGACTTTGGGGAACTGCATCGCGAAACCAACGGTCATCAACAACACTGCGCTGACAACCAGCCGCGGAAAACGAATGCCTATTTCTGTCAGAAAGAGCTTCTTCATGATTTTTTCCCCTGCATGCAATTCAAAATAGAAAGTGCTCGCTCATCGGAGATACTGTAGTAAATCTCCTTTCCCCGCCGACTACCGGCAACCAATCCCATCCGTCTCATCCGATTCAAATGCTGAGACACACAGGGCTGAGCCAGACCGAGCTCGGCTATCAGCTCGTGAACTGCAAGTTCCTTCTTGCGAGCAAGAACTTCAAGTAAACGCAGGCGCTGAGGATGAGCAAGCAATTTAAATAACTCAGCAACTTGCTCGAGAAACTGATCGCTGAATTTGTTAACTTCACAGGAAATTTCAACATGTTCCATGGCAAACACCTCAAATATGCACGTCTTGTAATATGCAGATATCAATACTTTCAACTATGAGCATCCATCAAACCGATGTCAACTGCCGATATGTAAAAAAATTGAATGGGATCCCAACAAATATCGCAGGGCAATCCATCCCGGATCTCGCATGTCAGCCCCCACCACGAGAAAAGTGGGAATAGAGTTCTACAGGTCGGTAAAATAGTAACCGCATTGTCGGAGGCGGCGGTCCCCGTCAAGCCGGGGATGACACGCCGGCGTGTCGAGCTCCAGCTCGGCGCCGAGTTGATCACCGGCATAACCTTTGCAGCGGAGCTGGAGCTCCACTGCCCCACTACACTCCCCCGAAAGTTACCCGAAATTTACAAACTCAATAGGGCCATCAAAGAGCGCTAAATGTAACGGCAGAATCTATTACAAACGATCGTTGCATTCTTACATTCGCAGGTGAAGCCTGAATTCAGCCTCAACGATGACACGCCGGCGTGTCGAGCTCCAGCTCGGCGCCGAGTTGATAACCAGCATAACCTTTGCAGCGGAGCTGGAGCTCCACTGCCCCACTACACTCACCAAACGTTATCCGAAATCTACTAATTCAATAGGGCCATCAAAGAGCGCGAAATGGGAGTGATGCGAATCCGCCCTTCCACATTCGAAACGCTAAACTTACGAATACAATTTCCAGGTTAATTTCGGCGACGGCGGCGCACTGCGGCATGAGCTGAGAGAGTTTGTGATCCCTCCTCGGAAATCGAAAGGTCATCATCATGTTCAGCAAAAAGTGCGTCGACAAAAGCAGAGGAAATAAATGGTCGCAAGTCTTCAGCCCCCTCACCGACACCGATGTATCGCACAGGTATGCCAAGCTCCTTACAGATGGCGATAACAATTCCGCCTTTAGGGGTGCCATCAAGCTTGGTAATAATAACTCCGGACAGCTTGACCGCCTCGTGAAAAACTCGCGCCTGCTCCAGGGCATTCTGTCCAGACGAGCCATCAACGACCAGCAAAATTTCCTGCGGAGCTCCGGGGCATTCTCGCTCGATTATGCGCTTTACATTTTCAAGTTCGTTCATCAGATTGGAACGATTGTGAAGACGCCCGGCAGTATCAACAAACAACACATCAACTGCTTCATTCTTTGCATAATGTACCGCTTCATAAGCGACAGTTGATGGCTTGGCTCCTTCGACTCCAGAAACAACCTTGACGCCGGCCCGCTCACCCCAAGCACGAAGCTGTTCTGGAGCAGCAGCGCGAAAAGTGTCACAAGCAGCCAAAGCAACGACCGCTCCCTGCCCTTTTAAGCGCTGAGCGAGCTTACCAATCGTGGTAGTTTTTCCGGCACCATTCACACCAACGACGAGCACTACGTTAGGTGTGCCTGCACTTGCGGCGGACGCAATTTCTTTACCCATCGAAGAACTTTCAGCGGAATCAGCAAAAACTTTCAGTATCTTTTCCCGCAGTGCCGCAAGCAACCCATCCTCACTGAGATCAATGGAGTTTTCAGATTTCAACTCAGACAATAAATCCCGTGTCGCCTTGACTCCGCAATCACTCGAAATCAACAACTCCTCCAAAGCCGGGAAAAGCTCGTGAGCAGAGAGACTTTTGCGGCTCGAGAAAACTTTCCTTAAACCGGAAAAAAAATACTTACGCGACTTGACCAGTCTATCGTCAAGGCTTGCCGCGCCTGTATCTCGTTCCAATTCGCCAATAATGCCCATTATGGGCGCAGATTGAGTATCAGAAGCGGGCACTCCGACCTGAGCATGTCGTCGCCGCAATATGACCAACAAGAAAAGGCAAACCAGTGCCAATAAGCCGCCGGGCAGAAAAAGTGAAAATAATTCGGGTTTGTCCTGGCACAAAGTAACCAGCTCATCACCGAAAGACGAGAGACGTTGACAATAGAGATTACTGTTCACAGTGCCAGAAAGTGCAAATAGCGAAGGACTAAAAATACTCGGCAAACCATTCCTGCATCCGGGTTTTTATCCTTTCAAATACGGAAACATTTTCAGTTTTATACATATCCTTGGCCGCACCTTCACGGGCGCCATAAAGGACCAACCCAACTCCGGTCGCATATGCAGGGGAATTCACAACATCAACAAGGCCACCAACATCTGTTGGATAACCAATGCGCACTGGCAAACCAAGGCTATCTTCTGCCAGCTCAGCTATTCCACGGATCAGCACACTACCACCAGCAAGCACAACCCCGCTGGTAAGCAACTCGTCAAATCCGGAAATAATAAGTTCGCGATGAACAAGGGTAAAAATCTCCTCGAGCCGTGGCTGAACAATTTCGGCCAGAACCTGTCGCGACATGATACGGGCGCGGCGCCCACCAGTTTGCGGAACTTCTATAGTCTCGTCTTTCTTGACCTGGGAAACCATTGCGGTGCCATATTTGCGCTTGACTTCTTCAGCTGAAGAAGCCGGAGTCCTGAGACCAGCGGCAATGTCGTTTGTCAGGTGATTTCCACCAAGCGGAATAACGGCGGTGTGCTTGACTGCTCCCTGATGAAAAATTGTCAAGTCCGTTGTTCCGCCTCCGATGTCAATCATCGCCACACCAAGTTCCTTTTCTTCCGGAGAAAGCACTGCCTCCGAAGATGCCAGCGGCTCGAGAACGATATCAAGCACATTCAACCCAACGCGATTCGCACTCTTGACGATGTTCTGTGCGCTTGTCACAGCCCCGGTAACTATATGAACTTTGGCCTCAAGCCTTACACCGGACATACCCATCGGTTCTCGAATGCCATCCTGATCGTCAACAATATATTCCTGAGGCAAGATGTGAAGGATCTCCCGATCCATCGGAATCGCCACCGCCCGTGCGGCATCTATCACGCGCTCAACATCTTTTGTTGTGACCTCGTTGTTTTTGACAGCAACGATACCGTGGCTGTTAAAACCTTTGATGTGAGAACCAGCGATACCAGCGTATACTTCAGTAATCTCACAACCAGCCATAAGCTCGGCTTCTTCGACAGCCCGTTGGATGGACTCAACCGTTGCTTCAATATTGATAACAACGCCTTTGCGCAAACCGCGTGAAGGCTGAGTCCCAATCCCGATAATATCGACTTTCCCGCCTGGGGTGCGTTGGGCGACAATTACTGCAACCTTGGTCGTCCCGATATCCAACCCAACAATGATGTCTGGTTTAGAGGCCACCAGTCCCTCCTCAAATGGCAAATAAATTCTTTACGCGTCAGCCAACAAAAGCACCACACCTCTATCCACCAGCAATGCCAGCAATGATCAAAGACGCAACTCAAGTCGGTAATAACCGCGCACTATTTCATTGACTGCAACACAGCCAACGATCTCCCTGATGTCCAGGACAGCAGAAACTATCAGAATCCGCAGATTTCTCCAGCCTAAACAAAGCAAAAAATTCAAGCTCTTAGCTTGCTTAAGTTGCTTCATGCTACATAAAGTAAAGAAAAAGAACCAGAGGGTTTTTTGTCTTTTTTAGACATATTTCTAACGCGGAAGTATATCTTGGGGTTTTTTCACAACTACCTGACCAGAAAACCGCAAATCAAGAGACAGCGCCTCTTCTCCTCGATGTCGCAAGTCAGCAAAAACCTTACCCAGAGCTTTCACCTTCTCCTCTGTATCACTCGCATCAGCAGAAGCAATAAGCACGGACGGAATATTTAGCTCATCACTCGGAATAATCTTCACACCATCTCCCGGAAGCACCTCGTACTGTTCGATAACAAACGGCACTCCACCAAGAGCGTCAATTTCCGAAATCAAACGAATAACATCACGAAAAACTTCGTCCTCGGATTTCCCTTTACGGTTCCCCAAACCTGTCAGACGAGGCAACGAACTCGCTTCAACCACCAAATCTCCATCTTCAATCACTTCAAGTGGCTGCAAAAGCACACCCGAACGAGATACCAGCCATGAATGACTGCCAATATCAACAACGAGCAATGGCTCTTCTTCTGTAATTTCGATAGTCAAAGCAGGGGGGAAATAGCTTTTCTCCACCTTGGAGCTGGCTATCCAGGGAAGATGGTCGAGTTTCTTCTGCAAACGCCTTGCCGGAACAGACCAGACATACGGATATGGCTTGGCGGGAATAAGCTTGTAAAGGTCTTCATGCGGAGTATGGTCAACGCCCGAGACTGTCACCTTCTGCAAGCGAAAGCGATTAAGCCAATCGTCAAGCGAACGGCCCCCGTCAAGATAAAGCCAACCAGCCGCCGTTGCGATTAAAGCAAAAGCCAGAAACAAAATTATCGTCAGAGTCTTTCGCATCCTTCCTGTCCAAATATTCCTATTATGCAGTGTGGCAGCGGTGAATTCTGGGCTATCTGCGGAAGAGCCGTGGGCGCCTCGCGAGGCGCCCCTACACCATTACGATACCAAAGCAAAGACCACTACCTCCCCCTGGTTTAAAATTCTATGGGGGATTAATTACCACTTCCGGGCTAACATAAACTATACCGACCAGCAGTCAATTTCACAGTGCAAACTAACTTCGCTTCGCTCAAGCACTCTCTCCTGAACAAGAGAAATGAGTTTGACAACATCACCTGCCCGAGCTTCATCGCTGACTTTTACAATCCAGTTCGCATGCAACGGAGAAACCATCACACCGCCAATTCGCTGCCCGGACAACCCGGCTCTCTCAATCAGTTCGCCGGCAGATGGCAACCCCGAACCGGGATTGCGAAAAACAGACCCGGCGCTGGGCAAAGACAAAGGCTGAGTCCTCTTGCGATAAGCAAGACAACGAGCCCGCTCCTCACTGACCAATTGGGGCTCACTCTGCACGAACTTCAGCTCCGCCCCACAAACAACAAGCTTTTCTTCCTGATAAACAGAATGTCTATAGGAATATTTGCTATCAGCTTGAGCCACCCACGATAGCTCACCACGATCTGAGTTAACTATCAGCACCCGCTGGACCACGGCACTGATATCCGAACCATGAGCCCCGGCATTCATATAAAGCGCTCCACCAAGTGTTGCTGGAATGCCCGCGGCGAACTCAAGTCCGGCAAGCCCCTGCTCCGCGCATATCCTGCTTAAACTCATTAACGAAAAAGCAGAATAAACAAATACTGCTGGAGTCAAGTCCCTGCACGATCCCAAACCGTCCTTGGAAATCACCTCCAGTAAATCTTCATCGGAATAAAGTCGATCGAGTGAAAAATATCGCTGCAACTCTCGCCCAAACTTGACGACCGGATATTTGATGCCGGCGTCCGGGAACAAAACATTCGAGCCATTACCCAATAGACGAAACGGCAGCCCAAAAACAGCTGAAAGCTTCACAAACTGACAAAGACCCGTAAGTGAATTTACCTCAACAAGACAATCAAGCGATCCACCAAGTTTAAAAGTTGATAACGCACTACCTGGAACATCCCGGCGAACTTGCACCCCGGAAATTTCACTCAAATCGGAATAGAAACTGCTGGGTAACATTGCTCAAACTTCCCTGCTCTCAGCCTCACTGCTCAACCATGAAGCAAATCGATGCCCCAGCATTGTAATCGAACCGGCTCCAAGTGAAACAACAATATCCCCGGGACGAAATATTTCAAGCAAGTGAGAAAATGTCTGTTCAAGATCACCCGAATAAAAAGATTCGCCATGAACGATAGCCTGGACCAATTTGTCTGCCTCAACCGCAGCGATTCTTTCTTCTCCAGCAGAGTAAACATCGGTCACCAAGAGGACATCAGTTACGGAAAATGACTCAAGGAACTCAGCAAATAACTCCTGAGTCCGTGTGTATCGATGTGGCTGAAACACCGTAACAATCCGCCGCTCTTTTCCATAAGCGCGTCGCACTGCATCGAGTGTCGCCCGTATTTCGGTAGGATGATGGCCGTAATCATCAATGACCATTGCTTGTTCGCTTTGATAAAGCATCTCCAATCTCCGTGCTACCCCCGGAAAACTGGCCAAAGACTGCCGCATCTCGTCGGCAAAAACCCCGAGCTCTATCCCTGCAGCAATAGCCGCAAGAGAGTTCTTCACCATATGCACTCCTGGCACGGGAAGAAAAAACCTTCCCAGGGGCTGTCCCTGAAAAGTCACATCATATTCACTGCCCTCCCCAGAAGTCTCAATATTACCGGCACTGAGATCGCACTCGGTTGACAACCCATAAGACATTACGCGTCTGGGGAAATTTTGACATAACCGTCGCACGACAGGATCATCAAAGCAGGCGATCACCAGACCATAAAAAGGCACAGATTCCATAAACTCACGAAAGCTCTTTTCAAGCTGGGCAAAACTGCCGTAATGGGTCATGTGCTCAAAATCAATGTTTGTTACCACCGCTATTGCCGGGCGCAGTAATAAAAAAGAACCATCACTTTCATCGGCCTCGGTAACCATAAAGTCACCATGCCCCAGAAGCGCACCACTACTGGCTGACTTTACTTTTCCACCGACTATAACAGTCGGGTCATAACCGGCATCAGCCAGCAACTTGCCTGTCATCGAAGTAGTGGTGGTTTTACCGTGGGACCCGGCAATGGCAAGGCCGTATTTCATGCGCATCAGCTCCGCAAGCATTTCTGCGCGGCGAATCACAGGAATGCCTTTCTCCCGTGCTGCAATCATTTCCTGGTTGTCATCTTTTACCGCCGAGGAATAAACGACAACGCTTGTTTCGGGAAGAAGATTTTCGGGGGCGTGCCCAATCGCAATCTTCGCACCGAGGGAAGAAAGATGTTCAACAAGATGTCCACTTCGCGCATCCGAACCACTGATACTATAACCAAGATTCAGCAATATTTCGGCGATACCGGCCATTCCGACACCGCCTATGCCAATAAAATGTAAATGCTGACTTCTGTTATACATACCAACTCCTTTCGACCAACCTGGCCCGACATTTTACAACGACAACAAATACTTCTCCAACAGCAACATTTTATCCCTCTGCGCTGCCGCCTGCTCAAATTCGCTTTTACCCGCGTAGGACAACATCATTTTCCTTGTCGCCTCAATCATCCGCCGACATTCAGCCGCATTCCCGGGCTTTGATTCAAGAGCGGCAAACAAATCATTTTCTTCGTCCGAAAGAAATTCTGCCTCCCGTTCCTCAATAAGCGCTTCCTGACTTCTGGTAGCCGATACCGGAGTAATGCCATGTTCCTGATTATACAGCTCCTGTTTGCCCCGTCGTCTCTCGGTTTCGTCAAGTGCCGCCTGCATGGAACGTGTCACCCGGTCAGCATAGAGGATAACCCTGCCGTTTATGTTCCTCGCCGCCCGACCTATCGTCTGTATCAAACTCGTCTCGGACCGAAGAAACCCTTCCTTATCCGCGTCCATGATCCCAACGAGACCAACTTCGGGTATATCCAACCCCTCCCGTAACAGGTTAATACCTACCAGCAAATCAAATTCACCTGCCCGAAGAGCGTTTATCAGCTCAACTCGCTCCAAAGTTTTAACATCGGAATGCAAATAACGAACTTTCAAACCAAGTTCGTGATAATACTCAGCCAGATGTTCAGCCAGTCGCTTGGTCAATGTTGTAACCAATGCCCGATCTCCACGTAAAACGACTTTACTGACTTCGGCAAAAAAATCTTCAACCTGAGCGCTTGCCGGATGAATATCAATCTGAGGCTCAAGCAAACCGGTAGGTCGAACCACCTGTTCCACCACCAGACCATGACTGTCCGCTCGCTCAAAATCACCTGGTGTAGCTGAAACATATATTGCCGATGAAACTTTTGACTGGAACTCATCAAAACGCAATGGACGATTATCCAGTGCGGAAGGCAAACGAAAACCATATTCAACAAGCGTGCTTTTCCGCGATTGATCCCCACGAAACATACCACCGATCTGCGGCACCGTGGCATGTGACTCATCTATGAAACAAATAAAATCATCGGGGAAATAATCGACCAGAGTTGGTGGCGGCTCGCCCGGCAAGCGCCCCGTCAAATGACGGGAATAATTCTCTATTCCAGGACAAAAACCCATTTCCTGCAACAACTCCAGGTCATACAGCGTTCTCTGCTCCAACCGTTCCGCTTCAAGCACCTTGCCAGCTCGCTGCAAAGCGCCGAGCCGATCCTTTAATTCTACGCGAATAGTACGCACTGCTCTTTTTATAGTCTCCTTGTCAGTCACAAAGTGGCTGGCGGGATAAATGCAGCAACTACTCAATTCACGAAGATTCTTTCCACTTCGCCTGTCAAACTCAAAAATTCGCTCAAGCTCATCACCAAAAAACTCAAGGCGCAAAGCATTATCAGTTTCCGATACAGGACAAATCTCCACCACATCGCCACGAGAACGAAATCTGCCTGTGCAAAAGTCTATATCGTCACGCTCATATTGCAGGGCAACTATCTTCTTCAGCGCATCGCGCTGACTGATTGCCTCCCCTTGCTCCAAATAAAGCATCATCTCAAAATAGGCCTTTGGATCTCCAAGGCCATAGATACAACTAACGCTGGCAACAATTATCGTATCGCGCCTCTCAAGCAGAGCCCGGGTGGCCGCATGCCGCAATTTGTCAATCTCCGCATTTGTCGCTGAGTCCTTCTCGATATAGGTATCGCTACTCGGCAGATAGGCTTCAGGCTGATAGTAGTCGTAATAACTGACAAAATAACGCACTGCGTTTTCAGGAAAAATCCGGCGAAACTCCGAGTAAAGTTGAGCCGCCAGGGTTTTGTTATGAGCCAATATCAACGCTGGGCGACCTATTCGGGCAATTACATTAGCCATGGTAAAAGTCTTGCCGGAACCGGTCACACCAAGAAGCACCTGACGGCGAGTACCAGCCTGCAAATTGCGGCTAAGTGCCTCTATCGCCTGAGGCTGATCTCCAGCAGGCTGAAAACGGCTGTGAATAACAAATGGGCGAGTCGGCAATTGCTGAGTCATAGGCCGTTTCAAGTTGTAATTTTATGCCGACAACCTCACGACGGGCTTACGTGCAACATCCGGGCTAGACCGAATAATCTGGCTCTCCGCCTCTGACGCGATATATTCTTTCCTGCGCCAGCTCAATCGCGACACGCCCCGAGGGCATACGACGCTCACTAGAAAGGCTCAACACATTGAGCAAGGTCTGATAGATTCCTTCCACACGTTGCTGAACTCTCTCCTGACGAAATCCGCCAGGCTCACGCTCATCAGCGCAAAGTATCACTCCTCCAGCATTAATCACGAAATCAGGAGCATAAGTAACTCCTCGAGCCAGTAACGCAGTTTCGGTCGCTGGATTATCAAGCTGGTTATTGGCACAACCGGCAACGATACGACTCCCCAAGGTCAAAACAGTCGCCGAATTAATCGTACCGCCAATTCCGCACGGAGCGAAGATATCACACGGCTGCGCGTGAATATCTTTGATGGAGACTACTTCCGCACCAAGCTCCGCCGCGATTTTCGCCGCAATATCAGCCTCGACATCCGCAACAACAAGCTCTGCTCCCTGCTCCTTGAGTAACCTGGCGATACGCACTCCAACCCGCCCCAAACCTTCTATCGCCACTCGCCTGCCAGAAATCGAATCATTACCATGCACATGACGCAAACAGGCTTTCATGCCACAGATTACACCCATTGCCGCATAACGGGCCGGATCTCCACCACCACCAAACCGCGCATCCTTCCCGGCAACATTCTCACAGACTGCATGAACGAACCCCATATCCGAAATGGTCGTGCCCATATCTTCAGTGGCAATGTAAACTCCGCTAAGTTGTGCGAGAAAGCGCCCGTAGGCAAGAAACAGATCCTCGCGAGGAAGGTCTTGTCGGGCAGGATCAGGAAAAATGGCGCTCTGCCCGCCACCAAAGTTAATTCCGCTGATTGCATTTCTGTAGGTCATCGCCTCGGAGAGCTGAACTACGTCTGCCAAAGCAATATCGAGGGAATCATACGGTCGCAAGCGACAACCGCCCAGAGCCGGTCCCAAGGTGGTGTCATGAATTGCAAATACAACCTTGATCCCGGTTGGCTTGTCCTGGAAAATGGATACCTGCTCATGCCCGCGAAGCTGAATAGTCTGCAGTAATGACACCGCGCCCCCTGATAGTTACGACTCCTGCCCAGTAATTAAACCCTGACCCGGTATCAGTCCCGATCCCGTCCAGTCAAAGCCGAACGAAATGCCTTTGCTCGCTCAACAAGAAGGTCGCGAGGGATAAATGGCACGAGAATCTTCAACTCCGGTCCGGAAACCGCACCTGTCACAGCAGCACGTAAAGATTGAAAAACTATCTTTGGCTTACAGCCAGAATGTTTTTTAATCTGATTCAGGATACGGGTAAAATCCTCAGCGCTAATACTGTCCTCCCCGTCTTCCAGCACGAGATCACGAAGAGCCGCGATCCATGCATCGACTACAGTGAGCGATTCGCCAACAACTTCTTCCGTTCCCAGCAAGGTAAAAACATCATCGCTATAATCAAGCTGCAGAACCGCCAGTAATCGTGCCAATTCTTCAGCATCTTTTAATAGCGAAATTGAATCTCGCAGCTGACTGACAACGGCAAGCCAATATTTTTCCCCACGCTGTTTAAGAACAGTCCCGTACTCTCCCGTAAATGGCAGGATTGCCTCCGCTGCCCGTTCAAGGGGCATGTTGCGAATCCACCAGCCATTGAGCCAATCAAGTTTCTGTATTTCAAACCTGGCCCCACTACTGCCCTTAACCCGATCTAGTGAAAAGCTGCGCACCCCTTCTTCAAGCGTTAATTGCTCAACTCCCTCAGGATGTGACCAACCAAGCAACATAAGAAAGTTCACCAGAGTCTCCGGCAGGTAACCTTTCTCGGCGAAATCACGCACCGAAACAAAGCCTCCGGAATTGCGCTTGGACAGCTTGGAACCATCTTCACCAAGAATCAACGGCAAATGAGCAAATTTAGGCGCCTCTCCACAAAGAGCATTAAAAAGGATTTGATGCTTCGCAGTATTTGTCAGGTGGTCCTGACCGCGAATAATATGGGTTATTTTCATGTCGATATCATCGACAACAACAGCCAGATGAAATGTTGGCGTACCATCGGCTCGCAAAATCACCGGCTCAGGGCCGAGGGAATCCGGGGCGAAGCTGCATGTCCCACATATCAAATCTTCAACAATAATTGGTTCGCTTGGGTAGTTTAACCGTATTGTTCCGTCATCCGGATCGCGAAAAGCATGGCCACTGTCCAGCAACTGCATTGCCGCAGCAACATGGCGTTCCTTGCGCTCCGATTGATAATACGGGCCAAAATCACCGCCTTTATCAGG
Organism: bacterium; assembly: GCA_028689495.1. Lineage (GTDB taxonomy): Bacteria > Bdellovibrionota_C > UBA2361 > SZUA-149 > JAQTWB01 > JAQTWB01. Next base: position 77,091 of record JAQTWB010000002.1, read on the forward strand.
GCCCTCGTCCCAGTCAAGGCCCAGCCAGCGCAAATAATGTTTGATATCTTCTTCAAACTCTTTCTTCGAACGTTCACGATCTGTGTCTTCAATGCGAAGAACGAATGTCCCACCCTGACTACGTGCAAAGAGATAATTAAAGAGGGCAGTACGACCACTGCCCAAATGAAGGAACCCTGTTGGACTGGGAGCAAACCTTACTCTAACCATAATCAGGCACCTGGTTCTTCGCCGAGCTCGGAAATTGTAAAGGCTCCGCGCTGTCCCCATTTGACCCGCATCTTCTCTACTGTCTCTGGAGCAACAGCCGATGCAGAATTTGTCCAGGAAGAGCGAATATAAGTCGCGACTGCGGCAACTTCCTTGTCGTTCAGGACCGCCGCAAATGGCGTCATCATCCCAGCGTAAGTTGTTCCTTTAACTGTAATTGGGCCCTGCAAACCATGAAGCATAATCGAGACAAGACGCTCAGTATTATCACTGACAACATACGCGCTGCCGTTAAGTGGAGGGAACGCTCCCGGAACACCATCGCCTGTAACTTGGTGACACGCCGAACAATTGGCAACAAACAGCGCGGCTCCATCAACCGGCGCATCAGCACCCTTCGGAGCGACTGCCAGCAAATGACTATCAGCAGGCAGAGTAACCAGCGTTGGCTCAACTGAACCATTGTCACCCTGAGCGACCTGGCCGATACGAGCCTCACTACTGGCAAGTGGTCGTTCTGCCCTCTTGCAGGCCGAAGCAACAACAAGAGCGGTTAAAGACACAATTAAAAGAATTAATGCCTGGCGAACTTGCTTCATCATCCCTCTCAAAGAATTATCGCAATAATCAACTCGCAGAATGGTGGTAATACGCAATATTCATGCGCAAGTTTACCAAGTAAAAAACACCTCAAACAAACATCACTTGGTAGTTTCGCCAGGACTATGCGAGAGCAGCAAAGCAATCAGAATATGCGATCAGAACATGCAATCAGATATGCAATCAGCATATGACCACCAACAATGTGACAAATGCCTTGGGGGAGACTCGAACTCCCACGCAGAAACCCACACATGGACCTGAACCATGCCTGTCTACCAATTCCAGCACCAAGGCCTAAGCACAAGAAATCCGGTAAAAACCGGACGTTGCTGCAATAGCCCAAAGCAGGCCCATGGTCAACAGAACAGGTCGGCAGAAAGAGCCTTCAGAGGCCCAGCTTCTTGCGCGCCAGGAAGAATTTGAATCTCTGCCATGGGTTCCTGTTTCCCATGAATAAATAGCCGGTTTTAAATGAATCAAGCCGCACGTCGTAACTGGTGAAGTGGGGCAAGGGCCGGATCTCGTCGGGGTGAAGAAACGCCTGTACGGCCTTGCCGATCACCATTCCACTGGCAAGCTTGCATCCACTGGAAAAACTTGGTGCCTTACGAGCTCCCAAATCTACCGCTCCTGGTTCGAGGTAATTCAGGTGGTAACCGGCAGGCGCAACCCCAATTGCCATTTTTAATGCCTGAAGAGCCGGCGATGCATTAATATCGATATCAAAATACTCGTCAAATGACATGCCGCCAGACGCACCAATAACCACGCTCGCGCCAAAGCCGAGCGGCACGCCAAAAACTACAGGAATCCCCCGAGACATACACTCGTCAAACAACATTCGATGAACACCGATTTCAAAAAATTCAACCGCATCAATAACGACATCGACACCCTCGAGAAATTCCGCAATATTATGACTTCCGATACCACTATCATAAGCTTCGACAACTGCCTGGGGATTTACATCAACAGACAAACTCTGCATCACTGAAATCTTGCTCCGACCAATGGCCGAGACAGTGGCCCCGTACTGTCGATTGAAATTCGCCAATTCAAAATCATCGTGATCTGCAATTTTGAATTTCCCGACACCAGCACGCAATAGAGTAATCAGATAATCACCCCCAACTCCTCCAAGACCGGCAATCGCAAAAGTCGCACCACACAACTTCTGCTGTTCGCTCTCACTGACCACCCCACAGTTACGTGAAAAAGCCAACTGATAATCAAAGTTCATCACCAAGTCACCTCTTCCATAATTCATGTTACGCAGATTTCCGGGCGAACAAATTTCCACTAACCAGCAACAGCGCTGGCATCAAGAGCAAATCCCCAACAAGAGCGGAGAGCATCACCACTGTTGTTAAAAAACCAAAATAAGCCACCGAGGTGAAACTCCCAAAAATCAGCACGCTAAAACCGATACAGAGAATAATCGTCGAAGATGCCATCGCCGGGCCCTTCTGAATCAGAGTATCTTTCACCGCCTGTTCCACACTCTCACCAGCAGCTACCCGATGCTTAAAACTGGTAAGAAAGTGAATGGTGTCATCAACCGCAATACCAATCACCACCGCAGCAATCATCGCCGTTCCCGTGTCTAGAGGGATGCTGCAAACCATCATTACCGCGAAGTTAATCAGTATTGGTAAAACATTAGGAATAAGACTGAGCAGACCGAGTGGAACTGAGCCCAGTGATAAAACCATTGTCACTGATATAACAGCCAGAGCCAGCAGAAGACTCATAACCTGACCATCGACAAGAGCACTTGTCATTGCCGCCCACTGCACTGCCCAACCTCCAACCCGAATCTCAATACCGGGATGAACAACACCACCAATATGATTGCGTATATGACTTGCTACGGCCTCATGGTCACCTGTGCTATGGACATTAAGACGAAGATTAATTCTCGCCTCCTGATAGTCTTCAGTGACAAAGTCGTTCAAATCCTCCGAATCATATAGTAACAGATATTGCTCAATCGCATCTTGCGTGTCTGGTATTATTCGATACTGCCGCTGCTCATCATGAAATGACTCATTCATATCCTCGATGAAATCAACGAATGAAACAGTCTTGTCCACCTCGGGAAGGGTCTTCAGGTAATTCTGCACACTTTGGATAACCCGCAGTTTATCGGGCTCGGTAAATGACCTCTTGTTATCTTCCACACGAAAATAGACATCCATGTTGACAGTTCCACTCAAGTGTTCCTCAACGAATGAAAGATCCTTACGGATCTGGCTCCAGGAACGAAAATAATCAACAGGATTGGTGTCCACCACAATCCGCGGCAAAGCCCAAATACAAAATGCCGCGATACTGCCGGAAATAACAAGAATCAAATTGCGCCGCTCAACAACAAAAGCGGACAACCAACAACAGATTCTCTGCACAAGTCCCTGCGCGCTACGATCGGCGGCAACAAAAACTTTTTCTGCGGGGATAAGAAGCAGTAATGGCGGCAAAAAGAAAAATGAAAAAAGAAACTGAAAAACAATGCCAACAGAGCCAATAACACCGAACTGTTTAATCGGTGGAATGTCGCTCACCCCAAGTGAAAGAAATCCGAAAGCCGTAGTAATCGATGTAAGGAAGCAAGGCACGAGCACCGCCTTAATAATCAAACGTAGCGCCTCACGACTGTCTGTACTTCCATGCAAGGCACCTTTTTTCATGTAGGCAAATATGTGAACAATATCGCAAAGAGCTATCGCCATAACCAATGGAATTACGATCACAGTGACATTATTTAACGTAATGTCCAAAATGGTAAATGCACCAAGAGTCGAACCCAGACAAAACGTAATGACCAGAAAAGACAGGAATGTGAGCCACCAGCTGCCAAAAAGAAAATACACGGCAAATATCAATAGAAAATAGGTGAGCGGCATCAGAGTCAATATGTCTTCCTGCATCGACTCACTCAATCCAAGGTTAATCACAGTCCATCCGGCGACCCTGATACTTTTCACCTGGCCGTGGTACCTGGCAATTATTTTATCTGTCTGTGAAAGAAGGCGTTTTCGCAACTGACCGTCATCGGCATGGTCTTCGGGCCAGACAACAATGCTCGCTACCTTGGCATCACTGGATATAAAAGCTCCCGAATAAAGCGGATTAGCTAAAGCCTGCTCTCTTTTCCTGGTAAACTCATCCACACTGTCTGGCATCTCTTCCAAAAACTTCCCGACCTGAAAACCATCCTCGAAACCTTCAACATCGTCGACGTTTGTCAGACTGACGACATCGTGGACCTCGGCCAAAGACTCCATCGCCTCGGTTATATCCGCGATTATCTTCATCACAGGCGCTGAAAAAATTTCGTCCGCCTCAATAGCAATGATAAAAAACTCATCATTGCCAAATTTCTCCTTCAACTGCTGATAAAAAATCACCTCTTCATGATCTTCAAGGGTGAAATAATCGATGTTATCAACCATCTGGATATAAGGTATGCGTGAAAGCAAAAAAGCGGCAAGAAGACAGGTAAGCGTGAGCCAAATATTGGAGCGCCTGACAATTGAACTGCTGATCGCTTCAACAATTCGCGAGGTGATCTTCATAACAAACCTTTTCAGCAAATGATTCAACCGAAGGCCTTCCACAGAATACGGCAATCAAGCGTATGTTTTCAAACATTAAAAATCAGCATCAAGCGCAACAAAAACCTGATCGTTGTGGCGATAAAAACCTAGAGACGAGTCACGCGGCCCACCAATAATGTCAAGACCAAACTGTATCTCAAGATTTTCCCAATAAGTAGAAACAAACCTCGGACTCAAATAGTCGCTACTTCGTGAGAAGTCACGATAGTAATACAAGTCAAATTTCAACTCGGTTTCGCTGAACGTTTTGGCAAAATTAAACCATATCCCATTCGTAAATTCTTTAAAATAAAGAATGTCATCAGTGTAGTTTTGAATATATTGCTGCGAGAACTGCAGATTGAAATACACATCAGTCACTGTCGAATAATCAGCACCGACAACATACTGCACGACCGGTTTTTCAAGCGGCCTTATCCCATCTGCCGATAAAAATTGTCGCCGATCAATAAGAGCCATGTCGCCGCGGATACCAAATTCACCATCTGTTGTTTCAAACTCAAGACCGAGTATATTCTGCCTCAAATTGGTGAGCGGTAAATCCTGCATTGTGGCAACTGAATATCTGGCAAGGTCTTCAGATGTTGCTTCGAGTCCGCGAATGGAAAACCCCTCGGGAGCAGACATGGTGCTCACACCAGGCATATCGTCACGCCCATGGAAATAACTGATGCCGTAATCGGTTGAATCTACGGTGCTGGTAAAACGCAAACCCAGCTCGGCGTTGGCCAGAGAACTATCGGGCTTATCGCGACTAAGGCGAAAACCAGGCAAGTCGGACTGAATATTGCCAAATGCCGCCCAGTCAGTATCGTCAAAATCAAATTCATGCCCCTTGAAAAATGGAATCAAAACAACCTGCCCCTCGTTCTCTTCTTCAAAATACCTCAAATTGATCATGGGAATCGGAATCTTCCGTTCCGTACGACTGCGCACAAGCCCCCGACGCATATCTTCAGGATTTACAATGTCAATCGCACTGAGCTCATCACTTTTCCCCCAAGTAACAATCTGATTTCCAACCCGCAGGTCATACTTCTCCTGACCGTAGTCAAGGAAAAAGTTGTGAAGCCTCAAATCAGCCTTTTCGAAATCTCGCTGGTCATAATAGAAAGAATTAATCTTCCCCTCAGCCTGAAGGTACAAATCATCATCCAGATCGAAACGATGTCCGGCGATAATTTCAAGATGATTGGCAAACTGATCCTCATTCGGCAAATCGTTCTGCATGTCCATCGCCAGATGCTCGCGAATTTCACCGGTAAGGCTAAAGTTGTCCTCCTCGGCCTGAACTACCTGCGGAGCAGCTCCAGCGAGAACGACTGAAAGCAAAAATCCTGCGACAGGATTGCGCATTAACGATCGCAAAAATTCTTTTTTCATATGATGTACCTATGGGAGAATTTTGGACTTGCGATAACTCAATTTAAAGCGATGACAGCATTACTGCTTTTCAAGATAACGCTTGGAAAAAATCCCATCGTCAACTCCTGTATCATAGGAGATATCAAGAAGTTTGAGTTTGGTCTGATGATTGCTCTGCAAGTCAGTCATGACACTCAGGCGATGGGTCCAGATATTCTGGATTTCCTCAATTCGCTCAACATTCAATCGTTTGCTGGGCTCTCCCTTTTTGTTATAAAAATCCGTGCGCAAAATGAGATAGGTATCACCCATGACCCAGGTAATCCTCTTACTGTACTCTGATTTGCTTGAGTCCCGCGGAACACTCTCCAGCTTCAGACAATTGTAACCAAGCAACTTTTCGCGCCCTACCACGCGATGGGTATCGAGCTCAACATCACGCCGCCCTTCCAGATCTTCATAGGTAAAATCACTGTTGGCAAAATTTCGATCTTTTTGTTCCCCTGCTACTCTTCGCACGCGTCGCAATGCCGGAAGATAAAGAAATTGTTCTGTCTCTCCGGATTCAAGTTCAGAAGATAACAATCCTGTTCCTTTTATTGAAGCCGGAGAAAGAAAACGCACCAACCTCTTCTGCCGTTTCTCATAGTCCTTGATAAACACTTCCATTTCCCGGACTGTTTCCTTGCCCGAGCTACTAACCAGACTCATTTGCATCCGTCCCGCAGCATCACTCCCATCATTGCGATCGTATACGCGCCGCGCCAGCTCCTCTCCGGTAATACCAAAATCTTCTGCTTGCACTGGTGCGACGAGCCCAATAACGAATAATGTAATTACTGATATGAAATACTTTTTCATGAGTTCCAACCTTCAAAAGTGTCCTGCAATCCGAATGAACAATACATCTGTTAGATGTCCTGCATGAAGAAACTCTTCTGTCGGATTGGATACACTATGGTTCTGAGAGCGGAGCGGGCTTACTTGAAAATGATGTGACACTATTGTCATAGGTGTAACTTTACCGTCACAGGTGGGTGCAAATTGAAATTAATCGGCATAACACACCAAGACTTCATGGTGGAATCGTTAACATCCGCTCACCCCTTACCGAACAATTGATTAACTGCACTTCGAACCTAAGCAAAATCGCATGGGGACAACATGACGAAAAGGCACTCCCACAAATCGCCCATAACACGTCAGCTCATGAAATCTGGTATGACTGTCCTGCCCCGCCAGCTCCGCATCAATCTCTGGCGCCGGATGTTGCGCATCCCCGGCGATGAGCAATTGGCCCCAATTACCTTCAAAACAGCCGAAACCCGAAACGAATTTGAGCAAGCCTTCACCGTTCTCCACGATGCCTACGTTGAAGTGGGTTATCAGAGTCCACACCCCTCAGGTAAAAGGATCACTGTCTATCATGCACTTCCCTCGACCGTAATGCTCATCGCAAAACAAGGAGACGAGGTCCTGGGCACTGTCTCAATTGTCCGGGATAACGACATTGGCTTGCCTATGGAAAAGGCCGTCGATCTGACCTCAATCCGCTACAGCGGTAAAACAGTCTGCGAGATCTCTGCTCTTTCAATAAAAAAGGAGCATCGTGGCAAATTATTCCTTCCTTTGATGAAGTACATGTATCAATTCTGCGTTTATCACTTTGGCATTGAAATTATGCTGGCAACTATCCGGAAAAACAGTCGTGTCAACGACCTTTACCAGTGCCTCTTCTGTTTTGAGCCGATTGACCGCGGTGCACTGATGGAAAATTACAATTTCGCCAACAATCAGCCGGTAGCAGCTTATAAGCTCGAAATGCAGCAGGCTCTTATTGACTGGAGCAGACTCTATAGCAAAAGCCCGGCAGACAGAAATCTGGTGAATTACTTTACCAGTAAATGTCCTGAGAATTTCATTTTCCCGATTGAGCTATTAGGCTATGACTGCAAACATCAGATGAGCACAGAAGTATTTGATTATTTCTTCACCCATGTCTCTGAGACACTATATCAATTGGAGGAAAAAGAACTTGTAAGTTTACACTGCATCATGCGAGGCACAGGATATACCGAACTGTTACCTCCCTTACCGGCAAAAAGCACTATCAACATTTCCACAAAACCGACGTTAGCCGCGGTTCCCAAACAGCGCCCCATCTTTCCTACTCACCGTCTCGAATGATCTGCAGACTACGGGTAGTCCCAATACTCAGTCTAATCTCATCTTCAACTCCGGTGTTACGAACGTCGAGCGAACTTCCGGCACCAATCAGGGCATTAACAGAGGAACTGATATCGCCCTGCAGCAGATGGCCTTTATCAACAGAAAAAGTGAAACTGCCACCTAGTGAAGACTCGAGTAGTCGAGAGCCTCGTCGCATCACACCAGCAACAATTCCTCCCCCCTGATCAACATTTTCGGACAGACTACCGGCGTCAGAGATCATTCCAATTGAAAGGGCAGTTTCGGCACTGGCAAGCTTGGTTTCTGACAAGGAGAAACGTACCGGATAGTCGAGTGAACCGACAAATGCCTGCGGCTGCGATATCCGGCCTTCCCAGGTATCTGACATGACGCCTGGCGGAGGCAAAATTTTGGTGAATGAAGAAAACAGCATTCTGATACTCGCTTCACCAAATGCATCGATCAGAGGTCCAATCGAAATCCTCGCCACTGTCGGACTGAAATAGTTGGCATTAAATCCATCCATCACATCCTCATAGCCGCGAAATTCCTTAATCTCGCCCGCTGAGGTCATGCGAACGGCAATTTTGCTTCCCACCAGCACCTCAAAAAATCTAACTACCGGATTGTCTGTCTCGATATTGCTCTTTACAGCTGAATCAAAGTCCAGCGCGCCTCCGCTTGGCAGCTCAAAATGTCCCTTGATCCTTTCATATGTGAAATCAATAATCAGCTCTTCCCCTTCGACATCTTGACCCTCAAGAGCAATATACATCTCCACATTATTGGAGACTCTATAGCTATCAGCTCCGCTCGCCTCCCAGCTGACATGCTCCGAATATCGATAACGCAATATCTCGCCTTGCTGAATTTTCCAGGGGTAGCGCACTTGCGCCTCTTCTATCGTTGAGGGAACAGAAACTTCCTGCGGAACCTGGGGTTCCAGATAAAATATCGACAACAACGCGAAAAGCGAAATTACCAAGGCAAAAGCAATGTTCCAAATACTGCTTTTCTTGTTATCGTTTATCTCATCCATACACTCGTCCTGCTGTTGGAATTTGTCAGGCGCCTCTCAAGGCACCCCTACAATTCTGTACATCCCCTTCATGCCCTGCTACTTGACGGCAAACATAGTCGCAACAATCCTACAGGTAGGATGAGTATAAATACTTGGAGTTTCAAAAGAAAAAACCCGGCGGTTAGATCATCAAACCAAGCCGGGTCAAAAAAATGATGAGGCAAAAGTTCAACCAATAAAGCGAACAAACGTGCTGAACAGCGCAATAAAGAAACAGGAGAGAGTCAACATCAGAGCGGTATTGGCCAAGGCAGATTTATGCAGCTGCAAATGATTTAATCCGCCAACTACCGTGACGGACATCATCAAATAGGTGAAAAGCTTTGCCTGCAGAGCGACAATCGTTGCCCCTGCTATAGCGCAACCTACTGTCATGACTACAAATCCCAGCCAAAGTGACAACAACAACTGCGGAACATAAACACGGGCTTTATGATGCATAAGTTCGAGCATCATTTTGCCCAGACCAGCTACTGCGAGAAGACTGAGTCCAAGTGTTTTTTCAGGAGTGACGGCGAGAAAGAAAAGGCCCGAGACAACGTAGACCGCAAGTGCCTCGTTGCTCAGGCGATGACTAATCCCTGGCATAAAAGAAAGTGAGCCAAAGATATAAGTATTTGTAATTGCGGGGATTTGCGCCGGGGACGAAGCGGCGTCCAATTTCAGATTCAGGTTAGTTACTTGAGCCATAAAACCTCCATGCAATTACAAAGATCACAACGGTTACAGACTATAGTCGTGCAGAATCGTCAAAGTGCTTCAAAAAATTTTATGGTGAAAGCCAGCAACCGCAGCAGAGCTGGAGCTCTGCTGCCCAAGATTGCTTTCGTTCGCATCCTCAAAAGTATCTACAACGAAAACAATGTAAAAAGACATGACCACTACACCCGAAATTAGGTGCAACTTGCGGGTCAGCCGCTCTTCATCATGTCAAGGAACTCCTTGTTGTTCTTCGTTCCCTTCAGCTTGTCCTTCAACCACTCCATCGCATCAACCGGGTTAAGCGGATTGAGAACCTTGCGCAACAGCCAGATACGCTGCAGATCATCATCACCGACCAACAGCTCCTCCTTCCTCGTGCCAGACTTGTTAATATCCATTGCCGGGAATATTCGCCGTTCAATCAACTTGCGATCAAGCGCCAATTCCTGGTTTCCTGTCCCCTTGAATTCTTCAAAAATAACTTCATCCATTCGCGAACCGGTATCAACAAGGGCAGTACCGATAATGGTCAAACTACCACCATCCTCGATGTTACGCGCTGCGCCAAAAAATCTTTTCGGTTTATGAAGAGCATTGGAATCGACACCACCCGAAAGAATCTTTCCACTTGGTGGGACAACAGAGTTATAAGCGCGAGCCAGACGAGTAATTGAATCAAGCAAAATCACAACATCATTGCCATGTTCGACAAGACGTTTGGCCTTCTCGATCACCATTTCCGCAACCTGCACGTGGCGCACAGCCTGCTCGTCAAATGTTGAGCTGACAACTTCGCCCTTTACATGGCGTGCCATGTCGGTCACTTCCTCAGGTCGCTCGTCGATTAAAAGAACAATGAGAATAACTTCAGGGTGATTGCGCGTAATCGCATTTGCGATTTCCTGCATCAAGATAGTCTTCCCTGTCCTGGGAGGAGCAACAATCAACGCTCGCTGCCCCTTACCGATTGGACAGAACATATCAATGATACGAGTAGAATACTGTTCCGGATCTGTCTCAAGCTTTAATCGCTCTTCAGGATAAAGCGGCGTAAGGTTGTCAAACAATACCTTTTCGGCACGCTTATCGGCGGCATCAAAGTTGATACTGTTAACCTTGAGCAAGGCAAAATAACGCTCTCCTTCCTTAGGAGGGCGAATCTGCCCTTCTACTGTATCTCCTGTGCGCAAGCCAAAACGGCGAATCTGTGCCGGAGAAACATAAATATCATCTGGCCCCGGTAGATAATTATAATCAGGGGCACGAAGAAAACCAAAACCATCAGGCAAGGTCTCCAGCACACCAGAGCCGTAAATCTGCCCATCAGTTTCAGCTCTTTTTTCCAACAGAGCGAAAATCAGGTCCTGCTTGCGTAGACCACCGGCATTTTCGATTTCAAGCTCATGCGCCATAGCAGTTAACTCTGCCATTGATGCGCGCTTAAGTTCAGTAAGATTCATTGATAGATTATCCTGAGATCCAGTAAAGGACATAACCCACTGCTCATTCCCCTCAAATGACCGTAAAAAATTAAAGGTCAATAATCACAATGCGTCCAGCATCTTTTGCGCTCTTACCGAGTGGTGGAGCAAACTTAGGTTACGCAGTTTGAAGGAATTTTGTGGGAAGAAATTAATGACTGAAGGGCAATGACTGCCCGACGGGCTCCACACTATAAGATGCCCGGATCTGGAAAAGAGATTCTTTCTTCTGGCGACCCAAGCGTGGCAAACTATAGGCAGAAAGATCACCATAGTCAAGATAAAAAATCCACCAGGAGAACTTCGGGCGAGCACTCACACATCAGCGCTATTAACCACTATAGACCTTTCCCCTTTCTATCAGGGTCAACGCCCGCACCCGCTTCACATAACAAGGCTGCAACGGAAGATGGAACAAAGAGCCCCCCGCCTCCTGCATGCGGGCAATAACCGCCTGACCAAGAATCTGGGCTGGCGTCAACTGACCGAACAACTGTTCTCCCTGAAGAAATTGCCACTCTGTATCGCTTCCTGCAGAAGACAAAGGGGCAAAAACTCTTTCAGCAAAATTGCCAAGCTCGGAAGCCTCGACAGTTTCCGGAGCCGCCAACTCACTCCAATATCTCCCGGCCGCGAACAATGTTGAATCACGTCCGCACAAATGCGACGAAGCATAAGCTGCTACATAATGCTCTGTCTTATTGGCAATATAGTGACAACAGACACAATCAGATGTGGCCTGATCAAGCATTGCCGACAGTAGTGAAACCCCGCAAACCTGAGCCCCGGCAAGCTTCATGCCCTGGGCAAAGGCAATCCCGCTTCTCACTCCTGTGAAACTTCCCGGCCCCTGCGAAACAATGAATAGATCAATATCTGCGGGCCGAAGCGACAAATTGCGCAACGCCGCCGAAAATGCCGGAAAGATGCTGGCGCTGGAACACAACTCCTGGCCAATCCATTCACTGTGCAAAAGCTCAGTGCCAGAATAAACCGCGATGCTGCTCCTCTTCCAGGAAGACTCGACGACCCCTACAATACATCTATCTTTCTCGCGACTATGCACCAGAGTTCCCTCTACGAATCCTGACCAACAACAGCTGGAGCGAGATCCTCCTCCACTCTTTGATTTGCGGCCCCTTCCTCTTTTTCAGTCTTTTCTTCCCAGCGCGGCTGGGTGGAAAACTTATCCGGGTCCCTTGTTATGTCATTCCAGACGGCAAAGCACATCAGGGAAAGAAGCAGCACCATGCCAACCTGCTGCGCGGACTCTTTCTTGCGAACACTGATCGGCCCAAAGATCCCTTCCAGCAGGAAAAAAAACAGGTGGCCTCCGTCAAGCACTGGCACCGGCAACAAATTAAGCACGGCAAGACTGACACTCAAAAGAGCAATAAACGAAAGAAAATCCTCCAGACCTTTACGAGCCTGTTCACCGGCTGCCTGAAAAATAAACACCGGCCCGGCAAGTTCATCAGCTGAACGCTCACGGGCAATCATCGAGCCGAGTTGGGTCAGCATGTCGACGGAGATAGTCGCTGTCCAGACAACACCAACATATAAAGACTGCCCCACTCCAACTGGCGAGCGACTTATCTCGGGCATCAATCCGACCAGATAGACCTTGGACTGTTCCGCCTCAGCGCCAGGAATAACTTTCAAATCAGGAACAAGTGAGGTGTTAATCTCTGTCGCTCCGCGCTTGATCACCACCTGCAATTCCCGCCCCTCGCTGCCATGAACCATCTTGGCAAACGACTTCCAACTCTCAGGCGACACACCATTGACAGAAACAATCAGGTCATGCTCCAGCAAGCCGGCTCGTTCAGCAGGAGAACCGGAAATCACCTTACCAACTACCGGAGCCGAATTGAGATCAGGCTCTCCATAGATAAAAACCACAAAAGCCGCCAAAGCGATTGCCAGGAGAAAGTTGAACAACGGCCCGGCAAAAACAATCCAGGATTTTGCCAGCAGCCCCTTGTCTATAAACCATCGGGAACGTTCAGTGCCCTCAACCAGTGCTGCTCTCACTTCCTCATCTGTTTCCTGAGGCCCGGTAATCGCATCGGGGACATCACCCAGCATACGCACATAACCGCCAAGCGGAATAAGGCTCAGCTGATATGTGGTCTCGCCAAACTTTCGCTTGAACAGCGCCGGACCAAAACCAACAGCAAACTTTATGACTCCCACACCCACCATTTTGGCGGCAAGAAAATGCCCCAATTCATGGACAATAATTAGAACTCCAAGAACAACAACAAAAGCTGGTATGTTGTAAAAAAAATCTGGCATTATTTGATTCCCGGCATCACTTATATTTTCCGAGCTGCCTCGCGAGCCCAGCGATCCACAGCAACAATCTGTTCGTAAGTTTCAAGCGGCACAATCTGATGACTGCTGGTCACCGCCTCAACGATCTGCACAATCTCTGTAAAACGAATCTCTCCCCCAAGAAACATCGACACCGCTTCTTCATTGGCGGCATTAAGCACAGCGGCAGCGCTTCCGCCACGCTGCAGCGACTTGCGGCAAAGGTCAAGAGCGGGAAATTTACCCGCATCTACTGGCATAAATTCAAGCCGCCCCTTCTTTATAAGATCAAGACTGCTGTTTGTCGTGGCAAAGTTTCGTTCGCGCTGCTCTCGTTCACCAAACCCATCATGGCAACCAGGACAGCGCAATTCTCGATAGAAGTCCTCAAGAACAAAGGCGATTGGACTCTGCATATTCGCCTCATATAATGCAGCAATTACACTTCTATCGTTAAATTCGACCAATCCGTGAACAATACTCTGCGGATGCACCAGCACCTCAATATCCTGCAATGGCAGACCAAACAGATAATGGGCTTCGATTACCTCCAAACCCTTGTTCATCATCGTCGCGCTATCAACTGAAATTTTGGCCCCCATCTGCCAGCGCGGGTGGCGCACTGCTTCGGCAGGGGTCACATGATCAAGCAGAGAAACATCAGTATGCAGAAACGGCCCACCTGATGCTGTGATCGCAATCTTCCGTATTCCCACCCCAGACTTGTAACCGACCAGGCACTGATGAATGCTGGCATGTTCAGAGTCAATCGATAACATCCTCGCCCGAGATTTTCGCAAACGACTCATCACCAGTTCACCGCCAGCAACCAGTGACTCCTTGTTCGCCAAGGCCAATCTTTTGCCGCTATCAATTGCCGCAAGTGTCGAACGCAAACCGGCAAAACCAACCACGGCACCAACAACTATCTCCACCTCAGGCAACGATGCGGCCATAACTATTGAATCATCGCCACCGTGCACGTGAACATCGCTGGGTAACACTCTCCGCAACGCAGCGACTCCATTCGAATCGGCAACACATACGTGACGCGGTGAAAATTCTTCAACGATCTTCTGCAACGCGGAGAGATTGGTATTCCCGGTAACAGCCTCTACCTTAAACTTTCCAGGATTGGCGCGAACTACCGCTAATGTAGATTCGCCAATCGAGCCACTGGCGCCAAGAAGAGCAAGCTTTACAGGTTCCATACCAACAACCCGTTATCAAATGCGAAAGGAAGCACAGACATTGCCAGCAGAACACCATCGACTCGATCAAGGACACCACCATGACCAGGGATCAAAGCGCCAGAATCCTTCACGGAAAAAATTCTCTTGCACATCGACTCGCCCAGATCGCCAAGCTGCACAAAAAGTCCGGCGACAAGACCCCAACCTGCTGCTGGCAGATAATCTCCACCGCCAGCAATCAGCTGATATAGAATTGAGACGAGAATTGCCGCAGATAACCCGGCCAGCGCTCCACTGACGGTTTTTTTCGGGCTAACTCCCGGCAGGAGCTTGGGTCCACCCACTGAACTACCGACAAAAAATGCCATCGTGTCGCTGGCAGCAGCCACGGCAAAGACCCAGGCAAAACGAAACGCCGCATCTGGTGTCGTCGAAGTATAGACACAAAAAGCTGCAAATATTCCCGGATATAACAAGCCAAGACTTAAAGCGGGCAAAAGCCGATAAAACGCTTTTCCCTTATCTTCAACAGGGGAAAGTCCGGATGGATGCTCACAAGGATAATCACTACAACGAAAAATTGAAAATTCTGATAGCAGGATGATTATCAACAAAAGCAGCACCCAGGCAAAGGCAACGCCAATAGCGACGCCTTGTAGCCCATAACCAATCGCCAGCAACGATGGCAACATAAACGGCAGCAGCACGAAAGAAACAACACTTCGACCTGCCGCAAAAACAATAAACTCAAAACTGACGCAAACTGATAGAAGTAATGCCGTGCCAACAAGCCACCAGCCTCCGGTCATCAATACTGCTGCGAGCAGCAAAACCATGATGACCGCAGAAATAATCCTTTTCGCCAGCATCAGCTCTTCCGTGTTAAAGCTTGTGTGGAGTCGACTTGCAATTGCTCCGACGTCAAACCAAAGCGCCTCTCCCTCATCTTGAACTTCTGAATACAATCAGCCAACGCATTACCGTTAAAATCAGGCCAGAGAACATCGCTAAGCACTATCTCGGTATAGGCCAGCTGCCATAAAAGAAAATTTGAAATCCTCACTTCACCACTTGTGCGAATTAAAAGATCAGGATCAGGTATTGTCGATGACCACATTCGGCTTCTTAAGCAATCGGCATCTACATCCTCAGGTCGCAGTTTGCCCGCTGCAACATCCTGGGCAATTTTTTGCGCGGCATCGACAATCTCCTCCCGCCCACCATAGCTTACGGCCAGCACGAGATTAAGTTTGGTGTTTTTTTCTGTCTTCTTTATCGTGCGATTCAAAGCAAGACGAACAGGATATGGCAATCGATCGAGATCGCCGATCGCGTGAAGGCGGATACCATTATCGAGCAAAGTTGAAAGCTCAGAGTCAAGGTAGCGTCGAAACAACTCCATCAAGCCACCGACCTCGTCTGCACTTCGTTTCCAGTTCTCCGTAGAAAAGCTAAACAACGTCAGGTAAGTGACCCCTTGACGGATACACTCTTCGCACGCCGCCCGCACACTGGCGGCACCAGCCTTATGACCCTCAATTCGAGGCAAACCGCGGCCCCTCGCCCAGCGGCCATTCCCGTCCATGATGATAGCTATATGTTGTGGCACCACTGGGACGAAATCCAGATTACACCGCCATACACTCTTCCTCTTTTTCCTTGAGGAGAATGTCTGTATCGGCAATCCTGGCATCGGTCTGCTTCTGGATTTTATCCAGATACTTCTTGGCGTCGTCCTTATTCACTTCGCCATTTTTTTCCAGGTTTTTAATATTATCGTTTGCATCACGGCGATGGTTACGCACTGAGACCTTAATCTCTTCTGCCATGCGATGAAGATGTTTGACGATTTCACGCCGCCGTTCCTCACTCAAAGGTGGGACGAAAACCCGAAGCGT
>JAQTWB010000043.1 GCA_028689495.1 bacterium
GCCTCCTGTTTGAATTCCTTGGTATATGCTCGCCTTTCTCTTTTCATCGTTCCCACTCTTTATACTTCTACTGTGGAAACACCTACCAATCCTTAACTACTTGTCAACACAATGGGGGCAGATTCAGATAAGGTAGGACACTCTACGAATGTGAAAGTTCGTACAGTTAGTGGGATTTTACACTCTCCCCAATCACACAAACTCTTCCAACCAATTTCACATAGCACATATTGCTTATGTTTGGGTGAAATTATTGCGCCACAACGAAAAATAGTTTGGACCGATCAAAGGCCGGTATTGGAAGGGGTAAGCCCGACATGTTCTAATCTCAATGTCGAACTTGAAGATAAGTTGGGAAATTCGGCGGGCTGATGCCCGCCGAATGCAGTAAGTGCTGAGTTCTAAGGAAATAGCGATGCCGCGTTGATAATGAACAAAGCTGAAGCAGAATAAAAGATGCCGCAAATAAATTTCCCTAGAACCGTCCAACAAGCGATGCGTTGAGCCGATAATGTGGCACAACACTGTCAGCAGCGGATTCGGTATAAAGCGGAAAATCAATCCCTGTCGCCAGGCTCAGGCTTTCACCGGCAACATACGTCAGCTGTGGGCCGAGGAAGATACGGCGATCTTCGGAGCCTGAGACTTCGTGCGCCGCCAGACGGTCCCGGCTCTTGTATTCCCCGGCCAGCTCGGCACTGAGCAGCAGTGTCGAGGCACCGCTTCCAAACACCTCAGCTCCCGTCCCGGCACCCCAGTCAATTCCGCCGCCGTAGGCATAATCGTGATCTCCGGGCTGGCGAAAAGTATAAGCCGCATGAGCTGAGAAAAACAACGGATCAATATCAAGCACTGCCTTTGCCCCAAGAATCGGATCAAACGAACCGCTGCCCAAAGCCAAATCGTCACCACCAACCAGGCTTCCTTCCTGAGTTCCATGACGCAAAGCAGTAACTTCTTCGTGCTCCTCGCCAAGACGACCGCTATCTCCAGTTGGCAACTTCAGTCCGGCATGAACCTCCGTGTGAAGCGTATAACCGTCGCTGGCACAACTTTGGCCCACTTGCGGCAATATATAGCGCAGCTGAGCAACGGCATCGCCAATACCTGTCTCACTTCCCTTATCTACGGAACGATCAACAACTCGCCGATAGCTGCGCGTGATAAAAGGCAAGTTAAACTGCATCACGGTCGAAGGCATCAGCTCCCCCCCGGCAATAACCTGGGTTATGTTGCTTTCAATGTGCTGTCCGGGAAAGCTCGTAAAACCATCCTGTCGAACATTTGACTCGTAATGAGTAAAACGGTGCGACAGACCAGCAAACATCCCCTTTGAAGCGGTGCCGTCGAGACTGTCGCTTGAGCTAACACCTGCGGAATGAAGCTGTGGATTATACGCTTGGCAAAGATCGCAAGCATTCGCCGCAACCGGCAACACAAACAATCCACTGATAGCTGCTATGACAATAGATTTGGCTTTCATCTTATTCGACCACCATAAAATGGACTGAAGCTTCTGATTCAGGAGTTCCAACGATAATGTGCTCGTTGTCACGCAACTCAAAACGCAGGCTGTGATGTCCAGGCTCAATTTCTAGCGGCAGTTCAAACACGCCTTCCTCGGTCCAGGCGGTAACGTGAGAATCCGCACCAGCGTGGTCATCAAGATAGATATGATAATGCCCTTCGCGAGCCTCCGGGTTGGTCTCTGTGCTCGACATGTCCATATCCGTCGTGCTGTGCTCTTCTCCGGCATGACGCAAGGCCGAACGCAGATTTAGCGGAACAGCCAAGGAAAAGTTGTCCACATGAATTGCATAGATGATGCCTTCCCCAGCTCGGTAACTGGCGTCATCATCGGGGCTGACAATATGAATAGCCGGCTCGTCACTGCCATCCGAACTGCCACAACCGCTGGCCAGTAAAAATGCCAGTGAAGATAAAATTAACGTTGCTTTTTTCATGAGGTATCCCTTTGTTTTAACAGATCACTGCCTGATTGAAGTCAAAACAGGCGGACCAAAGGGTGGGAGAAGATTGAATAAAAATCAATGCGACAAATTGTCGCAGGGAATTTTTAGGAAGGACCACCCCGGCGCTTTGCGCCACCCCTCCGAGGGCTTGCTATTACCCACAAATAGTCGATCGGAATACTCGGTTGTACATTAAAACGATAAAGGCTACTCTCAGAGCATAGCAATCAAGGAGGTCTGCTGTGGGAGAGCGAGAGAAGGACGAGTATGAATGCGATGCGGGTTGGGCATCAGTGGAGTTGGGGAGTTGTGATTTTGGGGATACGCGAAGGAATCGCCGCGTGCTCAAGGTAGCAGAAGATCTGTCTAAACGCCCCCTTGTTCCGATAAATCATGCGAGCGAAGATTGGGCAGCAACAAAGGCAGCATATCGTATATTTTCCAACGAAAGAGTTTCTCGGTCTGAGCTGCTATCAGCTCACCTGGAACAGACGAGGAGCCGTGTTCGAGACGAAGAGGTAGTGCTGGCGATTCAGGACACAACGTATCTGAACTACGGGAATCACGAGAAATGTTCAGGTCTTGGATATTGCGGCAATAAGGAACTGAAAGGGATAACTATGCATAGCACCTTGGTGGTGACGCCATCCGGGCTGCCATTGGGCTTGGCCACACAGCATCAACATACGCGGCTTGAGCCAGGTTGCAGTGCGACCAAGAAGAATTACAGGTCGATTCCGATAGAAGAGAAGGAGAGTTTTCGCTGGATAAAGGCGCTTCGTGAGACGGTAAAGGTATGTGGGTCGGCGAAACAGGTTGTGACGGTTTGCGATCGAGAGTGCGATATTTACGAATTTCTGATGGAGGCAGACAATCTTGCGACCCATTATGTAGTTCGTTCCTCCTCGCCCAGACTGGTCGAGGAGGAAGATGCGCATAATATTATTCAAGCTGTAGAGAGTCGAGAGATAGCCGGTGCGCATGAAGTGTTGATTCCATCGCGAGAAGGCGTCAAAGGGCGCAAAGCGCATCTGGAGATTCGATTTGCGGAGGTAACTCTGCGCCCACCGCAACACTTGAAGGGCGACGGATACAGACCCATCAGGGTGTGGGTAGTTCTTGCCAACGAGAACAATCCGCCAGAAGGGACTCCAGGGCTGCGCTGGTTGTTATTGACAAATGTCGAAGTAAAAACCTTTGAGGCTGCGTTGGAGCGAATCGATTGGTATAAGGCGCGCTGGCACATAGAGATTTTCCATAAAGTGCTGAAGTCCGGTTGTAAGGTTGAGGATTGCCGCTTGGAAACTATTCGTGGTCTCATGTTGTATCTGACGATGTTCAGCATCATCGCCTGGCGTATCTACTGGTTTACGCACATCAGTCGGGTCGCTCCCGATGCTTCTCCACGAACGATTCTGGCAAAGAGTGAATTTGATGCCCTTTCAATGTTGGCGGGTCGTAAGAAACATCAGAAAGCAGAAATCAAGAGCGTTAAAAAAGCCGTAATTGAAATAGCCAAACTCGGAGGGTTTCTTGCACGGCGTCACGATGGTCATCCGGGACCAACCGTCATCTGGAGAGGTTGGCAGAGACTCTCAGACGCAACTGAAATATACGAAACTATGCAGTTGCAGACTTGTGGGTAATAGCAAGCTCCGAGGGAGGGGAATTGTTATCGGTTTTTCGAATGAACGGCAAAGATGTGGCATGGAGCCTTTTACGTAGTTCCAGCAAGCAATTTCAATCGAAGTTTCCCTCCGAGGGAGGGGAATTGTTATCGGTTTTTCGAATGAACGGCAAAGATGTGACATGGAGTCTTTTACGTAGTTCCAGCAAATAATTTCAATCGAAGTTCCCCTCCTTCGGAGCTTGCTATTACCCACAAGTTCCCGACCAGATTACCTTGTTGCGATTGGAGATCGAACAGAGTTAAAGTTCTTGCAAAGTGGGCGTATTTAAAATCACTCCCAACATGCAGGCAGCAATTCCGGGGGTGCAGAGCTCTAGCTCTGCGCCAATTCGCGGCAGATTTGGAGCTTGGCGGGACATATGAATTGCAGCAGAGCTGGAGCTCTGCTGGACATATGAATTGCAGCAGAGCTGGAGCTCTGCTGCCCCACTGAAGCCACTATTTTCGTTCCTGCAGACTTGTGGGTAATAGCAAGCTCCCGACCAGATTACCTTGTTGCGATTGGAGATCGAACAGAGTTAAAGTTCTTGCAAAGTGGGCGTATTTAAAATCACTCCCAACATGCAGACAGCAATTCCGGGGGTGCAGAGCTCTAGCTCTGCGCCAATTCGCGGCAGATTTGGAGCTTGGCGGGACATATGAATTGCAGCAGAGCTGGAGCTCTGCTGGACATATGAATTGCAGCAGAGCTGGAGCTCTGCTGCCCCACTGAAGCCACTATTTTCGTTCCTGCAGACTTGTGGGTAATAGCAAGCTCCGAGGGAGGGGAATTGTTATCGGTTTTTCGAATGAACGGCAAAGATGTGGCATGAAGTCTTTTACGTAGTTCCAGCAAATAATTTCAATCGAAGCTCCCCTCCTTCGGAGGGGTGGCAGGCGAAGCCTGACGGGGTGGTCCATTACACGGGGCTCCCGCTCGCCGGATTTCCTATTTGGCTATATTGAAAAACACCACCATCTCCGAACAGTGGGCCTTTCTTCCCTACTTCAACTGACCGGGGTCCTTGCCGAGTTTGCGCTGCAGTGAGCGGCGATGCATACCGAGAGCTTCGGCGGCTTTGCTGATATTGCCGCCAAAATGCCGCAGAACCGTTTGGATATGCTCCCACTCGACCTGAGCCAGTGATGGAACATCAGCCTGCATTGCCGCAACTGCCGTACCATCTTCAACTTCTGCGCCCTCTCGGCGAGAAGCAGATACATCGGCTATTATCTCAAGCAAAGCCTCGATCTTCACCGGCTTAGTCAAATAATGAGCTGCACCTGTGCGAATAGCCTCTACTGCCGTGGAAATCGTGCCAAAACCGGTCAATATTATAATCCGGCATTCAGGCAACATCTCCCGCAGGCGGGAAAGAAGCTGAAGTCCGGACTCCTCGCCGATACACAAATCGACGACGGCTACCCCCGGACGCTGAAGTTCCGCGATATTCAAAGCCTCGCCAATGCCCGCAGCATCGAATGTTTTATAGCCATGCGCCCTTATGCTGGCTGACAAACGGCGACGAAACACGGCGTCGTCATCAACAACGAGCACAGACACCGGGATCTTAGTGCAAATATCCATGACTGCTCCCGGAGACAGCGACAGCTTTCAAGGAAAATTCCACTTCTGTGCCTTTTTGCTTTTCCGAGCGTATCGACAATTGGCCTCCCTGCTGTTCAGCAACCAGGCGAGCGATATAGATTCCAAGCCCCATTCCGCCGCGACTTTGTTTGGTTGTAAAAAACGGTTCTTCGACCTTCTCCAGTTCCTGAGTGCTCATTCCCTTGCCATTATCGCTGATAACAAACTTCAGTGATTCACCTTCATCGGTAACCGCAATCCGCAAAACCGGCTCTTCAACAATTCCTTGGCAAGCCTCGATACCATTCTTCAGCAGTCCGGCAAGTGCCTTGATTGTTGGTCTGACTTGCAGCGAATACTTGCCCTCAGGCCAGGAAAGAAGATTGATAATCGCCCGCCCCTCTTTCGCCGGAGCGGCAATCAACAACTCCTCAAGCACCTTCTCGACAAGCTCAGGCACTGTAATCAGGGCAGGATGCTCACCCATGATATTTCCCGAACAAGCGCAAAAATCGTCAATCACACTGCTGCAGCGTCGCACTTCCTGCTGCAACTCCTGAACATCAGCCAAAAGAACTTCAGAATCGAGTGAAGTATCTTCATCGCGCAATGCCCGCTCCAGCTCAGAGGCAATCAACTGAATTGAGGAAAGTGGGGTACCCAATTCATGAGCGGCACCCGCAGAAAGCGCGGTCATCGCTGCAAGTCGCTGCTGATTCCCCAAAAGGGCTGTCCTCTTTCTTTCACTTTCAGCAAGAGCTTCGGCAATTTTCGCGAGAAAATAGGCACAGAGAAAAGCAACCAGAACATAGGAAATGAACATTCCCTGCAGGTGATAAGACAACCCCGCACCGTGCTGATTGCCGTGCTGATGATGGGCCATGGAAGCACCGACACCGGGCAGCGGCAGATATAGAAAAAACAGGCTGGCAAAAGAAACAGATGTCAGTAGCGCCATACCCCAGGCCCAATATGGCCCGAGCACTATTGCGGCAATCACCACCTGAACGAGATAAACGATACTGAAAGGATTTGATGCACCTCCGGTCAGCGCCAGCACCGCAGTAAGAATGACAACATCGACCAGCAAAAGAGCGGCGACAAGAAATCTGTCCCGGCAAATAAACTCGAGAACTTGCGCAGTCCGGGTCCCGACAGTGGCCGAGAATCGCCTCGGCAGCAATAACAACTGCTCGGCAAGAGGCATGGCAGTCAGAACAGCAACCAGCCAGGCAATTGGCAGCTTAACTCCGTAGACAAAATGCATCAGCAGCACCAGCCAAAGCTGCCCAAAAAACGCCACCAGCCGTAAACGCAGCAACCAGGTAGTGCCCGAAAATGATTCAATAAGTTTACTCATGCCACACTCCTCCAGGACAATTGGCGCTTGACCGCATTTTTCAGTCGACAACCACAAATCCCCATAACGAGTGCCATGCTGCACCAGATAGGTCAAATGTGACAAGGTGGGGTAGCTCGACAGGTTAGGGCGTAACAGGGTCATCCAAGAGTGCAATTACCGTTCCGATAATGGGAGTGTTGCGAAATTAACATTTCGCCAGGATTGACTACCGTCAATCCACTTTTTCGCATCTTCGACACGAAAAAGTCTCCCCTCTATGATTTTTTCTTTTGTAGGGCCATTTTGGCCCTACATTTACTGCGCTACGCGCAGGCATCCAGCTTAAGCTGTCTGCATTATGGGTGTGTTTTTCAACACACCCATAAAATTCTTAACTTCAAACCACCATAAGCCGTCATAATAATGCATCAATATAATAAAGAGCTACCTTCTCCGCGAGGCAAGTTGGGCATTACTGATAATCACAATTATTGGCGAAATGAGGCCAAGCGAGCCCGTCAGCGTCTCAATTTGGGCTGGTGGGCCCATTATTACCTGCAATGTTTTACCTGGCTCAACATTCCGGCTGCTACCCTCGTAATCCTTGTCCGACTGGAAAATCTGAGCATTGGTAGCGCCGCTCTTGTATATTGTCTACTTCTTTGCTCGGCAGTTCCCCTGGCTTACATCTTTGCCAAGCGAAAATTTTTCACCGAAGTTGATGCATTTATCAGCCTCGATGCCAGACTTGACCTCAATAACTCCCTGAGTGAAGCATCATCTGGCGCAACCCCCTGGCCGGAGGCAAAGACATCTCCCTTGCCGCTGCCTTCCTGGGACTTGAGCAAGTTGTTGCGCAGCAGCCTAAATGGCATTGCGGTCGTCCTGGTATTTTCTTTTATCCCCCTTGGTCAGCAAGCTGAAGAAGGGGAAACAATTCTCGCCGTCGCCGCCGAACCTGAAACCTGGCAAGCCACGGAAAAGCTTCTCGACAAGCTGGAGCACGAAGAAATCATCGATCGCGAATATTTAAAAAAAATGCGGCGCAAGTTATCAGAACTTCGCTCTCAGCCGGAATCACAGTGGTATGAGCACAGCACGATGGAAGCAGGAAGCCATCTGCGCGACAGCCTGAAGGGCGACGTGCGACGCCTCGCCGACCGAGTCGAAGAACTGTCAGAGCTACACGCAAAAGCATATCAAGGCAGTGACTATCCCTTTCAGGAAAAACCGGGAAAATTCTATGACAGCTACCTGGACCTTCTTCGGGAGATGGAACGTGAAAACCTGCCGGTCGATAAAGACTGGCTTAAAAATCAAGGTGCCGAGGGAGAAAGCCGTCCTCGGGGAAATTCCTCCGGGGGGAATAATCGTCGATCGCTTGACGAGCAGGAACAACAACTAAGAAAACATCTGAACGACAATGAATCCGGTTCAGAAAGCGAAAAAGGCGGTAGCAACCCGGGTCACCCGGGGGAAAATCCAGGCCAAAATAATCCGGACACAGGCACTCCAAATTCGGAAACCCCGAATTCGGAAACCCCGGGCAATAGCAATCAGCAAAATGGCGCTGAAGGCGCGACCCCCCAAAACGGCCAGGAAGGCGGCAGCAACCAGTCAGCAGGAGGACCAATAAACGAAGGTGGCGGTCCGGGTGATAATCTATTAGGCGATGAGAAAGGAAAAATTGAAGGCGATGAGAGGGCGGCTGATGTCTCGAGTTTTCTTGAACAGGAAGAGGAAAATTCGAGTTTTGCCGGTCAGAGAGCTCAAGCGCCAACGGAGTCATCTACCGAGGCAGGCTCTCACAGTGCTCAGGCCACAAATGACCTCTCCGAAGATACAGACAAAGGTCGCTGGAAAAACGAATTGTCCGAAGATGAGAAAAATATACTTAAAGAGTTTTATCGATAACGCATAGAGAGACAGATGAAGACACAAGACCAAGGCGCCCCGCCATTAAGCAGCAATCAGGTAGAACAGCGACTAACGGACGACGAGCTTGGACACGCCGCAGAACTGCTTTCCCGGCTCAAAAAAACGCTAAAGACAGTAATCATCGGGCAAGACGAATTGCTGGAAAACGTCATGACTGCTTTGCTGGCCAGAGGTCATGTGCTGCTCGAAGGACTTCCCGGCCTTGGAAAAACAGCTCTCGCCAGAGCTCTTTCAGCCTCCCTCAAACTCGACACCCGACGAGTGCAGTTTACTCCCGACATACTGCCTGGGGACATTACCGGTGTCCCGGTGCTCAGGGAACTAAACGGCACACGTGTTTTTCAGTTCGAAAAAGGGCCGATATTCACCAATGTCTTCCTGGCAGACGAAATCAATCGCGCCGGACCAAAAACCCAGTCTGCCCTGCTACAGGCAATGGAGGAAAAGAAAGTTTCAGTGCAGGGCATAACCTACGAATTGCCCCGTCCATTTTTTGTGATTGCCACCCAAAACCCGATCGACCTGGAGGGAACGTATCCTCTCCCCGAAGCTCAGCTGGACCGTTTCCTCTTCAAATTGCAGGTATGCAAAGTTAATGAGGATATTCTGGAACAGCTGATTCTTCGCCAGAACTACGGAGAGGAGATCGTCACAGAGCCCTGCGTCAACGCCGAAGAACTTGAATTTTTGCTCGCCGCAGCTCGAAGAATACATCTCTCGCCGGTCGTCGCCGGCTACATTTCCCGTCTTGTAGCAGCAACTCACCCCGACAATCGCTATAACCTGCAAGGCGTACGCTTTGGCGCCAGCGCCCGCGCCGCGCTCGGCCTGGCTGCGGCAGCACGAGCCCGGGCCCTCCTGAACAATCGCTCTCATGCGAGCTTTGAGGATGTGGCGGCAGTAAGTCAGGCAGTATTTGGTCACCGTATCATACTCGATTATCGAGCCCGCCTTGACGGAGTAACTACCGAGTCCTTTGTCGAGAGCCTGCTAAAAACTGTCCCGCGACATATCAAGGAGACTTCTCCGTTACTTCACGAGGAGAATTGAGATGAATCATTTTTCCATAACTGCCGGCATGCGCATGCTCCTCCTTGCCTTTTTGCTGGTTGTGACCTTCACGGTCGACATCAGCGCCGAAGAGCCTGCGTGGGATGAAAATTCAATTCCCAAAGTCGAAGGGCTCGACAAATCGATTCGATATGACGTCAAGGATGCTTTTGCCAGTGGAGTAAAAGTTGAGATAACTCCTCTCTTCACCCTAATTCCAAATAAAGGTTTCCTGCCTGTCAAAATAGCGCTGGAGAACAATACGACACGCAAACAAAGCTGGTCCTTGAGCTACAAACAAAATGAATCTCTCGAAACTGGCTACAACTACAATACTATCCTGAGCGCCGAAGCCGGCACACGGTCAAGCTTCTACATCTCTGTTCCTCTCCCTACAGGAAAACATCCGGAAATTGCCACTCAGGGCTCCTATTTCAATTCGGGTAGTGACATCAGCATATCCGGCTATGGCTATTCGAAACACACAACAAACCTAAGTCCCGCGCAATCCGGCAAACGCGGCTTGATTGCCTTGTCCTCGGCACTCTTTTCCGCATCTCGTGCCACTCTCGACTGGCGTCAAGTGCTCGAAAAGAAGCCTTCCTACTATAACAATGACACTGATTTCTCTGTGACAGCAGTGGATCTGTCTGACTTCCCTGCGAACTGGAAGTCGTTCAGCGGCCTTGACAGTCTCTGGCTCGAAGAAAAGGAATGGAAGACACTTGATAGCAGCCTGCAGGAGGCAATTTATTCCTGGGTTTCGTTCGGCGGTAATCTGATTCTTGTCGGCTCGGACACGGCACTTGGCAAGATTATAAGTGGTTCGCAGCTAAACTCTCTTCCTTCCGGCTTGGGCAAAATTACACGTATCTACAGCAACGGCACTATCACCTTGGGTGATTTTACGGCAGTTTATGGCGCAACGCCCGCCCCAGTCGATAACTCATCCTGTGCCGACAACACAAAAGTCACGGCAAAGCCGGAAAGTCCTGAAACAGCTTCGACAATTACACCGACAACACCGTTAATGAAACCTCTAACGGAGATACTGCCTGCCCGGGAAAAGAATAAAGGCCTCGAAGTTCTGGTCCTCTTTGCGGTATTTATCTTTATCAGCCCCTACCCCCTTTTTCGTCGCTGGAGAAGCAATCAGCATTGGCGTCTGGCATTCGATATTCCCATCTATTCGGTTATCCTCTCGCTGGCTGTCGCCACATACTGTGTTTTTTCCTATGGTATCGGTGGCAACGGAGTGCGCGGGAGTTTCATTTTCCTGCCGGCAGAGCGCCATGAAGCCTGGATCAGGGAGGAGCTTGTCTCCAACACCGGAGTCATCTTTAAACGCAATCTGCCTTTGACAGACGAGAGCATGCTCGGATGTTATAGCCTGGAAACCGACTATGGCCCGACACTCCGAGGTGACCTGAGCTTCGAACGCGAAGCACAAACGGTCAAAGGTGAATGTCTGGCAAACAACACCAGACGGTTTCACTTGCTTGAGCGACTGGTTCCGAGCCGCGCTCGCCTCAAACTTGAAAACTATCCGGCGATGACACTTGCTCATGCGCCTCCAGTCGTGTCCTCTGAAATTAACACTGAACTTAAGCGGGTTGTGCTTTTTTCATCCGAAAAAGGCTGCTGGTCAGCTGATAATCTCGCTCCCGGTCAATCCTTGTCACTCGATGAACAACCGGAAGACTGGTGCCAGTCGTGGCTAAAGCAAATTGAGCCGCGATTACCGAGTATCAAAGCCATTCGCGGAAGTGGTCTGCCCGACAATGTGTATCGCTATATTGCTCTTGCCGACCGATCTCCTGAAAAACTGCAGGAGATTTCCAGCGAGGTCAATTGGCAGAATCTCGAAACTGTCATCGCTGGAGAAATTGTCGTCGCTCAAGATAAGGGAGTGTTGCGAAATGAACATTTCGCCAGGATTGACGGAAGTCAATCCACTTTTTCGTATCTCCGATACGAAAAAGTCTCCCTCTATTAGTTTTTCTTTTGTAGGGCCAAAATGGCCCTACATTTACTGCGCTACGCGCAGGCATCCAGCTTACGCTGTCTGCCTTCTGGGTGTGTTTTTCAACACACCCAGAAGATAAACAGACGGCATGCGGCTGATTTACTGGCAGGAGAATGGGCACTATGACAACTTCATTGGTAAAGGTCGAAAATCTGCATCGCAGTTTCGGAACAGTAAGAGCTGTCGATGATGTTTCGTTTTCGATGCACAGTGGTGAAATAATCGGCTTCATCGGTGCAAATGGCGCCGGAAAAACAACAACAATGCGTATTATTGCCACTCTCGATACAGCTGAACGAGGCACAGTGTTATACCGCGGCAAAGACACACGCGACCATCAGCATGAGGTTCGGCGCATAATCGGCTGGATGCCGGACCACTTCACCCCTTACAACGCAATGACGACACGAGATTACCTGAAGTTCTTTGCCCGCGCTTACGGATTTACCGGCCGAGAGCAAATCATGCGCGTCGAAGAGGTCGCTGACTTTACGGGTGTAAAAAGTTTCATGGACATGCCGGCCCGCAAGGTCTCAAAAGGCATGACTCAGCGACTCTGCCTGGCGCGTATGCTGCTCAGTGACCCCGAAGTGCTGCTCCTCGATGAACCGGCGGCGGGACTCGATCCTGCGGCACGCCTTGAACTCAAAAATCTGATGCGCGTTCTCGCTGACGAAGGCAAAACAATACTCATCAGTTCCCATATCCTCAATGAACTGGAGAGTTTCAGCGACAGACTGCTGTTTATCAACCAGGGGAAAATAATTTTCTCCGGTAATCCAAGCGAGCTGCGCCGCGAGATTCAGGGCCGGAGCTCATTTTTTCTTGAACTGGCCGCCGACACCGTGACGGACCAAACTGCGGTAATCATGCTCAGATTAAAGGAGTTTCTCCTTTGTCATGGCGAGATTGCGGACGTCTCAATTCAAGCAAAATCTCTAACATTTGAATGCCCGGCAATTAGCGACAGTGAAATAGCGGCTTTGCTCAAGTTACTTATCAACGAAGGCTTCCCGCTACTGCAATTCAGGCGTCAGGAGCAACAGCTCGAAAATGCATTCGTCGAGATTCTCGCCCGTGATACAAAAAGAGGTGAACATGAAATGGTTTGAACACGGCGGTTATCTTGAGACAAAACTCAACCCTCTGTTTGTTAAAGACTTCGCATCGGAAATGTCTTCCCTGAGGATACGCACGCTTTTTGTTGTTGTTCCGCTAGTCTCAGTGCTCCTCTGCCTGATGACAACAACGGGCGACAATACGAGCCCCGGCTCGCCCAGCGACCTTTGCGGCATAATCATATTTCTTTCGGTCTTTGTTTTACCCTCGAGCATGCGTGGCACAATGCAGGCGGAACGGGAAAAGGGGACTTTAGACCTGCTCAACCTGACCGGACTAAGTGCTTTTCGTATCGTTTTCGGCAAATGGCTGGCCGTAACTTTCGGCGGACTTTTGGTTTCATTTTTATTCCTGCCCCTCCTTGTCTATGAACACCTGCAAGGAAAATCCGACCTGCTATTATCACTTTGGTCAGTCGGGTTAAGCATGTTGATATTTTCGACTGTTACATCGCTAATCGCATTCGGCAGCAGCTCACGGGAAGAAGTCAGCCAAAACAGGATGAGTGGCTGGTTTGCTCTTATCCTTATGATTCTCGGATTCTGGATGGCGCAGGCAATTTACAGCCTGTTTTCTGGTTCAGGATTCAGTTACGCCTGGAAGGAAGATGGATTTCTTCCAGCTCTGATCATAGTCGGAGTGGCGGCAAATGCCTGCTTCCTCGAGCTTGCAGCTAGCAGAATCGCCTCGGAATCAGAAAACCATGCTCTGCGAAAACGTCTGCTGACAGTTGTCAGCATGCTCGTGTTATATCCCCTGGCGGCTATATCCAGTCAGGGCATTGCCATTCTTGTTCTCCTGGCAGTGACATTTCTTGTGCTTGTCAATGCGATAGTAGCCGTTTGTGAAGATGAGCAGATTTTCGCAAATATGGTCAAACCGTTCATTGCCAAAGGTCGGCTCGGGCGAATTGCTGGTCGGATACTTTATCCCGGCGCCACTTCCGGAGTCTTTTTCGCACTTCTCATCCTCCCGGTTTCTTATGCCCTGACGCTCGTCTCCTTGCTGTTTTCCGGGATTGACATTACCGCTATCTCTGGTCGCCTGCTGGCGATCATGGCCGGTTTGATGGGATTGGTTTTTCTACCCACAGTAGTTTCAGCAATTCTCCCCAAACGAATAACAAAAATCAAAAATGCTCTTATGCAATATGTCGGGATACATGCCGTAATGCTGGTTATAATCCTTGTCAGCCTGATAGTAGTTGGAGAGGTATACAATTACTCCAGTAACTCAAACGAGTTGTTAATTGTCACAATTCTCCATCCGATAACCACCATCGTCTATGCAATAGACAAGGGAAGCAATTCCACTGCTGTTGTTATTACCTCCGCCCTCCAACTCGGGTTTTACACACTTGTCCCGTTGTTTATCGCCAGCAGAAGACTTGCCCCAATTCGCGAAGTGGAAAGGCGAGCAGAGCTTGAGCAGCAACGAGGAAAAATTGAATCGGCGGAAAACCAACTCCAATGAGACTTGTCGCCAGCTTTAAAAAGAAATTCAGCGGAAATCAGATAACGGTGGCCAAGACCGTCACTGAGGATATGCTTGTTTTGGCCCAAAAAACTGCGCAAGCCTTTTCTTCCCTCGTATCCCTGCCACTGACCAAAAAGTCATCTCTACTCCAGGTCGGAGATAATTACTCCGAACGCAGTGGCTCATCGCTCGAGTTTCACGACTACCGGGAATACTCGCCGGGTGATGACCCTTCACGTATTGACTGGCGCGCTTTTGCCCGCACAGACCGCTATTTGTTAAAAACTTTTCAAACAGAAACAAGTCCGCGAATCGATATATTTCTCGATTTTTCAAGATCAATGCTTTTTCATCCAGGCAAAGCCCTGCGCTTGATGGAGCTTGTATTTCTTCTGACCGAACTTGCGGAAAACGATTCGGCGAGCCTGAAAATTCACTACTTCGATCAAATTGGCAATCAAGACAAACCTCCTCTCTCCGGTGGTAGAGACCTGCCTCTTGCCATACTGCAAGCGATAAACAGCGAACCTCTGACTTCCCCGCTAAGCCGCGATACGGGTCAGATATTGCAAGACATGGCTATCAAGTGCCGAGCAGGGTCTTACCGGATTGTCATCTCCGATCTCCTCTTCCTCTCTGACCCGCAAGTCCTGATTGACAGCTTCCAGGCAGGAAGTGGCGGCTTGCTGCTCATTGCTCCGTATAGCAAAACCGAGTCGAACCCTGACTGGAGCGGGCAGATGAAACTCATCGACTGTGAAAGCGGTAGAAACAGGGAAATTGATGTCACAGCTGAAGTTAACCAGCGGTATTCAGACGCCTGGTGCCGACACTTTGCCAACTGGCAGGAGACCTGCAACAGTCGCCGGGCTATTTTGCAAAGAGTCTGCGCTGAAGGAAATTTCGCCGACAGTTTCATCTATCCCGCAGTGAAAAGTGGGTGCCTGCTGTTATGAGAAAGCTATTATGAAAAAGCTATTATGAAAAAGATGTTATGAGCGAAAATTTCAACTTCGCACAACCTGAAGCTCTCTGGCTTTTGGCTTTGCCGCTGCTGATACTCGTCGCTTACCTTTTTCGCCGCCGGGCTCGCCCAGCGCTGTCGAGCACAATGTTTTTACTGGCCGAACTGCGCGAGGAGAAAAGCACCGGTCATAAATTCGGCAAACTTGACCGTAGACTGTCCCTGCTGTTTTTTCTGCTCTCATCTGTCTCAATCTGCTGCCTTCTGGCAGGACCTATCCTCAATCTGCCGAGAAAAAACAAGCAACTGGCAATTGTCTTTGATGGTTCCGCCTCGATGTATGCCTTTCATGAAAAAGCAAAAACACGCGCGCTTTCACTGATAAGCCAAACCGCTGATTCGGGAGATACTGGCGTTCTGGATCAGGTAAGCCTCTACGACAGTCACAAGTCATCACGGCCTTTTTTTCGAGGGAATCAACGAATTAAGCTTGAAAAGGCGATTAGCGACTGGTTGCCGTCGGCCGCCGAGGGTCGGGAGTCTTTGGCGATTGCTGCGGCAAAGAAAGAAGTGGGCGAACATGGTCGTGTGTTTTATATCACTGACAGAGCACAGCCCAGCGTTAATGAAGTAATACAGATAAACATCGGGCGCCCACTGGAAAATATCGCGCTTTTTGCTCCGCAGGTAACAATTGAAGATAAAAGATGGGGCTGGCAGGCAGAAGTTGGCAATTTCTCGAACAGAGTTCGGAAAATAGGCTGGATCGCGCGCTCAAACGATGGCGAAATTATCAGCCGCGGACAAAACGAGCTTTTGCTCGATAGCAAACTGACAATCAGTGGAACTGTGCCAACGAAAATTGCGGAAATTTCCCTGTCTCTCGGCGAACCTGAAGGAGAACCGCTAAAAGATGACTTTCCTCTCGATAACGCGCTGGCGATTATCAAGCCGAAAAGCGCCAAGATAAGGCTCTATGTATCTGTCGCCAAATCACATCAACAGCTTTTAAAAAGACTGCTGGCCGTGATCCCGGAGAGTGCCTTTGTCGGCTCAATCACCGAGGCGGATCTGGCTTTTGTCTCCGATAACGAAGAATTGCCGGCGACCTACAGCAAATCAAGCGTCATCTTTCACGATGCTGGCTCAGAGCCCTCGCAAAAGCACCCCCTGGCAACAGCAGGACATACGGGAATCGTAAGTTCGGACCACTATCTCATCAGCGGCCTGTCGTGGGAGACTCTCACTCCACGAGATATCGCGCTTCGAGAAGGCAATAATGAAAATCACCCGAAGATTGTCCTGCTTGCCAAAGACAATATTGCCTTACTTGAACTAGAAAAGAGCGGCTCGGGAGAAAAACTGACTTTTAATTTCGATGTTGCGGAAAATGGCACACTCCCCCAACCGGCAATTGTTGTTCTTCTCCATAGATTCATTGAATCCGTGCGCCAAACCGCTTTTGGCCCAGGAAGTCAAAACTACCCGCTGCTGCAACTCGACAGAGCCCTGATAACGGCGTCGAAGGTCAAATTCAAACCTCTGCTTGAATTTCCTGGTTACAACTCTACCCAGGACCACTTTGCCCGCGGATATACGGGTTTTATCGACTTTATTGCCAACAACGGGCAACAGATGAAAGCTGCCTATTACAACGAAAAAATCGCGGAAAGCGATTTTCGCGACTCGGGAAATGCATCCGCTAAACATGCTCATCCAATCGCCGAGAACAATCTCCTCCCGAACCCGGCTGTATTTTCCTCGGATGAGCCCGAAAGAAGTGTGGTCGAGATCATGACAGACGGACTGATTGCCGGCGGAATCATCACCGGCATCTTTGTTTTTCTTGTCTTGGCCTGGTGGTCGGACGAATCGAGAATATCGAGAAAAATGCCAGTGGGAGGAGCAGATGTGGGAGGAGCAGATGTGGGAGGACCAGATGTGGGCTGAGCTGCAGTTTGCCCTTCCGTTTTGGAAGTGGTCACTTCTTGTCGTCGTCCTGGCGCTTGCCAGCTGGCAATACTTCAATCTCGATATTTTTCGACCTCTGCGGATTGTCCTCACCATCCTCCTTGCACTTGCTGCCGGAAATATGTCGCTGCTTCGTGAAAGCTCGGAACTTCATCTCTGGATACTTCGCGATGTCTCCCTATCCATGAGTCACGAAGGCGACAAATCGGCCCGAGAAGCTGAAGCTGTAATCGAAGCTGAACGGCAAGGCCTTGACCGACCTGGTTTTAAACTGCGGAGTCATAAAATACTTTTTGCCGCAGAAGCGATAAAACAATCTGACGCTTCGCTCACCTTCGATGAACGTGCCAGAAATGAAAGCCGTATCGGCAACGCTATTCACTACGCCCTCGGGCAAATGGACCAGAATTCCGCAAATCGCATCCTGCTGCTGACAGACGGTTACAGCACTGAAGGCTACGAAGGGGTCTCAAGCGCCTTGCAGGAAAATGATGTTTTGCTTGATTATCGTATTTTCCAGCACTCCCCCCAGCAGGACTTCGCCGCGAGTTCATTGACAAGCGCCTCGATTATCAATCTCGGTGAAGCCGCTCTTTTAAAACTGAAAGTTCGCGGCATACCCGAGAAAAAGGCGCAGATTCGGGTATTTCGCAACAATAACAGCTCGGAAGAACTTATTTACAAGGATACCTACAAATTTAGGGGAAACGATGGGGAGATACATTTGCGCGACAACCTGGAAGAGCCGGGAATCTACCAGTATCGGGCCGAAATTATCGGAAACGATGATCAAATCTCGGCAAACAATCAGGCAATAACTTCTGTGCGCGTTTCAAATCGAAGCGCGGTCCTGCTCGTCTCACGCGAAGGCAATCCGGCACTTGAAAAAGCACTGAAGGCAGGTGGGTTCAATGTAAGAAGCAGTAGCGATATTGCATCACTCGGCCTGATAGACCTCGCTCTCGTCGACACCGTAATTATCGACAACACACCGGCACTCTCGCTGAGAAAGGAATTCCTCCAGGGTCTTCATTTCTTCGTCACCGAACAAGGCGGTGGATTGCTGATGACCGGCGGTAGAAGCTCGTTTGCTTCAGGTGGTTATTTCGATACTGCGGTCGAAGAACTACTGCCGGTTACTCTTGAAGAACGGCAAGATCTGCAGCGGCCACCGGTAAATATGGTTATTGCCCTCGACCGCTCGGGCAGTATGAGTGCCGCAGTCGATGGTGAATTAACGAAAATGGACATGGCCGACCATGGCGCGATGCGAGCCGTAGAGCTATTACGAAGCTCTGACCATATCGCGGTTTATGCCGTAGATACCGAGGCCCGCCCTGTCATCCCCTCCCAGGAAATTGGCGGAGACAGAGGAAAAATCATCGGCAAAATTTCACAAATTCAGAGCGAAGGCGGTGGTATTTATATAGCCAAAGCTCTTAAAGCTGCCGCTTCAGCTTTCTCCGCTGACACAAAAGGAAGAAAGCATATCATTCTCTTCGCCGATGCGGCGGACTCGGAAGAACCGGGAAACTACAAAGAAATCATTGAGGAGATGCGCAAAAATGAGATCACTTTATCGGTAATCGCCCTTGGAACAGAAGCTGACAGTGACTCGGCCCTGCTTGTCGATATCTCGCGCCGTGGTGAAGGCAGTATGGTCTTTACAAACTCGGCGCGGGAGTTACCTGCGATATTCGCCCAGGAAACCAGCTCTGTTGCCCGTGCCACCTTTCTCAGCGACCCCTCGAAATTGCTGTCGACTGCGGCAACCAGCGAGTTTTCCCGGCAAGCGATCTCTTGGCCAGAAACCGTTTCCGGTTACAACCTGACCTATGTTCGTCAGGAAGCACATGTTGCAGCATATGCCGACGATCGCTACCGGGCTCCATTGGTAGCTCTCTGGCAAAAAGGTGCGGGTCGAGCCGCTGCAATTACCTTCGCCGCACAGCAGGAAAGCGGGGCTATCTGGCCCGACTATAGCCAGCTTGTCATCTCGTTGGCACGCTGGACCAGTGCTCAGGTCAAACGTGAAGGAATCAGCTTTAGCTATCGCCAACGCGGTCGAGAAGTGGAGCTGTATTTTGCCAGCAGCACTGGAGCAGACGAAGGTTCAGCAAACACTCCGCTTGGCGCCTCGCTCGCTCAATTCATGCCACGGCTTATCCTTAATTATCAGGACAACAATCCCCAAGAAGTGACCTGGTCTGAGATTGTCGACGGACGCTGGCAAGCCGTGGTTCCCCTTCGACCGGGAGAAAAACTCTCCGGGGCGCTCCGGCTTGGTTCTCTTTCCATGCCCTTTGGTCCAATTTCAGGCAGCTCAGCTGGAGAGTGGCAAAGTGATCAGCAAGCGATTAACCAACTCGAACAGATTGCCCGCTCCAACGGTGGACGAGAACTGCTTAACCTCAATGAAGCATGGAGAAATCCCGGCATATTTAAGCGCTACGATATGCGCTGGTTACTCCTGCTACTCTCACTTATGCTGATCCTGGCTGAAGTTTATATCAATCGATTTGCGTCGCGTTCTCGCGCAGTCGTTAAAGTTCCGCCACTATTGAAACCGCCGGCAAGGGCAACTCTGGCGCAGCTTTGGCGCAAAGCCGAAAAAAGTCAGGAAAAGCCCGAAAAGGCAGCCAGTGCTGGCGAACACGACAACAAGCAAACGCCGAAAATAAATTTGCAGGAGAATCTTCGGCTGCAGCGCGAACAGCGCTTTCGTCAGATCAGAAAAAAATCAGACCAGGTGTAAGCCCCCCCTTAGGCCCCTTCGCAAGCCGCACCCATACCGGGCACACCAAGGGCGCTTCGAGAAGCGCCCTCCAGCGAAATACCTGAACGCACCTTCAATGTCTGAATTAAAAACCAAGACTGTCGAGCAAGCCGTCGATATCGTCCTGATTACAGGCACTGGAGGTTTCAGC
The DNA here is from genome assembly GCA_028689495.1 of bacterium. Lineage (GTDB taxonomy): Bacteria > Bdellovibrionota_C > UBA2361 > SZUA-149 > JAQTWB01 > JAQTWB01. The sequence goes on from JAQTWB010000043.1 coordinate 20,044, forward strand.
AGGCGCCGCCTCTACAGCTGACTCACCGCCAATATCAGCCTTACCGCCAAGAAGATTGTCACTGGGCAGGCCAAACATGACGATCAGTGTGACGAGACTTTCCTCAACTTCGGTCACCAGATGAATTACTTTGCGTAGAATCTGCCCACTCAGGTCCTGATACTCCTGAGCCATCAGAATGTCGGTATTATAGCCTTGCAGGGCTTTATTACGCTGAAGAATATCTTGGGCGGCATTCAGTAAGGGTAGGTTTTCCGGGATATCAGGATCCAGTGAATTAAGTATCAATTCAGCAGATGTTTTCTGCGCCTGGAGTTCTTCCTGCTGCCGATCGGTCAGCGCCAGCACCTTATGTGCAGCCTCATCGGTCATCCGCATCACTGATTCAAGCTGATCCGTCGCTTGCTGCACCCCTTTCCCGGCCAGATTTTCAAGTCTCGGTCCAAGTTGATGTTTGAAATCCACAAGTGATGTGTGTAACCGTCGGGTCAGCTTGCCAACTTCGCTAAAAAGATTGGTTTTGCTTTTTAAACCAAGTTCTCGCAGCGCCGAATCGACAAGTCCAAGGTCATCAAGTGCCAACCCCTCAAGGAGATTGGCAACAACTGTCAACAGTTCATTGCTGCTGGAAATCGCAATTGAATCACTCTTTTCCTGTGCCAGCATTTCCCGCAATGCACCGACAAATGACTGGGTTACCATCCGATCTGACTGGGTAAGCCTACCGCCGCCATTTACTTCATCACCTGAATTATCACTCATTTCCTCAACCCTGTTTACGTCGCGCCTTTACTCAAGTTGCGCCCGCATTAACATTTATTTGCTTGCTTCAGTATACCGCGCAGATAAAACACTACTTTTTGAAGATCATCACCAGCTTCTGCTCCAGCGTCTCAGCAGTAAACGGCTTGATAATGTAATTTGAAACCCCTGCCTGAACTGCCTCAATAACGTTTTCTTTTTGCGATTCTGCTGTGACCATCAAAAATGGCAGCTTTTTCAGATTTTCATCGGCACGCACCGCTCGCAACAGGTCGA
>JAQTWB010000162.1 GCA_028689495.1 bacterium
CTGCGCTGGGTTGAGCGATTTCATAGTTGGCGACGAGGAAGTTAACGCTCAGATTATTGTGATTGCTCATAGATATGAATAGGGAGAGTATGACTGAAATTAGTGTGCCGACATTCAGAGAGCGCCTGAGACTTCATGATTTTGAATTGAAACGTGAAGGGATATCCACGTTGCAGATTAACATGGGGCGACTTTGTAATTTGGCCTGTCTTCACTGTCATGTAGAAGCTGGACCGAAACAGACCGAGATTATGACGGCAGTGACACAGGCGAGGTTGCTTGAGCTTGTTGATGCTAGTTCCGGGGTTCGAACTGTAGATCTTACCGGTGGTGCCCCGGAAATGAATCCGGGGTTTCGTGATTTTGTTGCTGCTCTTAGAGCGAGAAATATTGCGGTTATTGACCGTTGCAATTTGACGATTCTTGAAGTTGAAGGTTATCAGTGGGCGGGAGAGTTTTTTGCTGAAAATCAGGTTCATGTCATCGCATCTCTTCCCTGCTATTCAAAAGATAACGTTGAGAAACAACGAGGTCGCGGCGTATTTGATGACAGTATTCTGGCTCTTCGGCGTTTGAATAATCTCGGGTACGCCAAGGATCCGCGATTGCGCCTTGATCTTGTTTATAACCCTTTGGGCGCAAGCCTGCCTCCAGATCAATTGAAACTCGAAGTTGCGTATAAAAAGGAACTTCGTGAAATCTTTGAGATTGAATTTAATCAACTCTACACAATTACCAACATGCCGATAAAGCGTTTCTTGCATCAACTCGAACGAGATGGAAAATTATCGGAATATATGGGCCTTCTGGCAAGCAGTTTTAATCTGTGGGCATTGGAGAACGTTATGTGTCGCAATCTTGTTTCTATAAGCTGGGATGGACTTATTTATGATTGCGACTTTAACCAGATGCTTGAGCTGCAAGATGGAGCTGCTTCGAAGTCGATATGGGAGATTGATTCGTTGGACCAGTGCGTGAACCGGCGGATTGCTGTAGCAGATCATTGTTATGGATGCACAGCGGGTGCCGGCAGTTCTTGTAACGGCGCTGTGGCCTAGCCCGGAAATTGCACATAAGCCAGTTTTATTTCTTTCAAACTGTGAAGTTTGGCATTGTTTGGCGCGTCGCGACGCGCTCAACAAAAATTAGTTAACGGCACCATGTTTTCATTACGGCGTTTTCATTACGGCGTTTTCAGTGCGGCTCATACCAAATGTAGGCGCGCCTCGCCTCAGGTTCTACAATGGGATTAGGTGCAACATTCGGGTTAGCATCATTTGTTGAGAGAGAGTTAGCGCCGCGTTATTTTTCATCTTCAATAGTGTGAATTTTAAATCCTCTCCCGTATCAACATCGCTCAAAGTCGGCAGGGTATGTATCTCGCCATGCTTTGTCAGCTGAGCAGTTAATTCCGCAGCGGTTGAGTCGCTGCTGTAGGTAACCGATGTCCAAATTGATTCGGCGATGGTTTTATTTCCACCGAATAGATAGAAGCCGCCATCATTTGCTGGGCCGAGAACGAAAGAGTTTTTGTTGGAGTGATGACAAAGTTGATTGGCGGCATCAAGGAGAACGTTCGCAGAAATTGTCGGGCAGTCGGCACCTATCAGTATGACGGACCGGAATTTGGTTATCAGTCCGGAGTAGATGCGCGATAGTCTCTCTCCGAGTGAGCCGCTGCCCTGGTAAATTCTGGCAAACGATTGCCAGGTGTCAACATGCAGAGCTTGTTCTTCGGCTACAGCCCAGAATGGCTGGAAGTTGAAGTCCGAGTTTTGTTTAGCGATGACAATCGCCTCTTCGGTGATTTGTAGAGAATGCTCGTAAAATGACATGGCGTTATTTTCGCCGATGTCAGCAGCTAATCTGGTTTTTAGTGGCGAGAGACCAGGGGTTTTGACAAATATGGCGACAGCGACACGATTCATCAGAGTTCCTCAGGCAGCAGGTTTTGCTCTTTGTGAAGTAAGAACCATTCTCTGAGCGTCAGGGATAAAGTGACAAGGAGGTGATGAGCTGTTGTTTTTAACCAGCCATAGCGTCTGTATTTACGGGCGCTGGTAATGATTGTTTCCGGTAGGGAGCGCAGTTCGATCTCGGCTTTACGAGCAGCAATAACAAATAGCAGGTCCTCGGCGCAGGCTGCAGTTTCATTAAAACCTCCAAGGTTCAGAAAGGTCTGAAGTTTCAGGCAAAACCCCTGATCGCCGAAGGGTAGTTTGAAAAAGCTTGAACGAAATCTGACGCCCCATTCATTAAGTTTCATCAAAGGCGGCCCGTCATTGGCAAACTTAAGACAATAATAAAGCAGTCTGTTTTCCGGGTAGCATTTCGTTTGCAGCGCTGCAGCCAAAGAGTTCAGGGCCGTTTTGCTCAGGCGGCTGTCTCCATGAAGAAACAGGACAAACTCTCCTCTGGCTTCAATTGCCCCAGCGTTCATTTGTTTTGCCCGTCCCTGTTCAGATTCAAGCAATCTGATAACAGTCGGTGAGTTGTCTGTGTTTGGCGGTGATTTCCGGGTTGTGTATAAGTCAATTCCTTTTTCTATCAGCTTAATTTCTTCTCTTAAAATACTTCTCAATCTGGATATATCCGGGCAGACGACTATTACTTCGAAATCAAGTTCAAGGTCCAGCAGGTCGTATAACAGCGTAATCCACGAACGATCTGCTGCCAGGGTTGGAATAACGATTGATAATAAAGGACTGAATCTCATTTAAGTTAGCAGCAACCTGATGTTTTGGTCGACTCGGTGATAGTTGGTGAAGTAGGGCTACAGTCAAACAGGCCAAAGTGAACAGACTTGTCACCTTCCACCCGGAAATGCTCGCCATATCTTGTCATTGAAAGCATGTCGGCAGTATTTCCACAAACGAGGACGGGTTCCCCGGTGCGGAAAGTATGGCCCGAGTCCAAGGCGAAGCTGTGTGGGTGATTGGGGATTGTGCCTTTGTACCAGGCGACATGACCAAAATTTTCACAACGGTCTTCAAGCGGGAGTTTGAAGGCGCGAACTGTCAGGGAGGTGAATTCCACCATGCCGAGTAGAGTTGCAACAGTATCGTCGTGTAGAGCAATCGGGCTGCTCGATACGGTGCGATAATCGTGGCAGCCGTGGCGAGCCAGCATTCGGCGGAAATCCTCCAGATATAAGGCACCGGACAGGCATTCACCTCTGAGCAGCTCGTTTTTTTGCAGGTGCACAGGAATACGCTGTGAAGCGAAAACATCGGAAAAATATAGTTCTCCGCCCGGTTTTAATACGCGAAAAATTTCTGAGAAAACCTGCTCTTTGGCGGGAGAGAGGTTGATGACACAATTTGAGATCACCAGATCAACCGAGTTGTCGGCGAGATTAGCTGTGCTGAGGTCTTCTATGTAGCCGTGACGAAAGGAAACATTTGATTTTTGGTAACCGAATTTTTCGCTATGCCATTGCTGGTAGCTGATGCCCAGTGCCAGTTGTTCTTTGGTCATGTCGATGCCGATCACCTGACCCGATTCTCCTGTAAGTTTGGATAGGAGAAAGACATCGCGTCCGGTACCGCAACCGAGGTCAAGCACCGTCAATCCTTCCAGTAGCGGTGGGATAGGTGAGCCGCAGCCATAAAAGCGATTGATTATCTCAGGGTGGATATCAGCCAAGGCAAGGCGTTGCGTCTTGTCAAGGGTGTTATCTGTTGAACAGCAGGCACTGGTTTTAAGATCGCTGGAGGAGGAGAGAGTACTGCCGTAATAGGTTTTGACCATGTCCAAGATAACGGAATCAGACATATTTGTCCCTTTATTGGTGTTATGTTGTGTTAGTGGCTAAGGCATTCGGGCTTACCCGCCCGGATTAGTCGCGACAATGGCGAAAGTATTACAGCATTGATTCAGTTTTGCGAAAAAACTTGCCCTCAGTTGTCAGCTTCCTAGCCCGTATTTAATGTTATTTACGTCATTTCGTGAGCAAAAGCTGCCGAAAATTCGGTCCCAGATGGAAAAGATACTCCCGTAATTGCTGTCTGTTTCAGCTCTTATTTCGCTGTGGTGCACTCGGTGCAGGGCCGGTGTAATCAGTAAATAGCGGCAGCCGAAGTCATACCAGCGCGGGTAGCTGACATTTGAATGATGCACCATTATCACTGGCAGGAGTAAAATTTCGTAAACTATCAGCTGGGTAATGTCGATTCCGAGTAAAGGTAAGACAACAAGGCGAGCAATTCCCGACAGAAGAATTTCAACGGTGTGAAAGCGCACGGCAGTTGAGGCATTCATTTGTTCGTCACTGTGGTGTAGGCGATGAAAGCGCCAGAGAAAGCTTAACTTGTGGTTCATCGCATGCCAGAGGTACATCCACAAATCGAGGAGGACCATTGCCGTCAACCAAGCAAGCCAGGCGGGCAGTGGAAGTTGCCAGAGAACCCCTGAGGAGTGGGTCTTTGAATATTCGAGGGCGACGACTGTTGGCGAGGCGATTAGAAACGTAAGCAGTGCCGCATTAAACAAGCCAAGCACAAGGTTGCCAAGGTCGTGTTTAATCTTCTGGCGCAGAGTGCCGGCGAATTGCATGAAAAACGGCAGTTTTAGCTCCAGGAACCAAAGGACTGCGAGGAAAAGAGCACTGATGATTGTTTTGTCGCTGATGATATCCATCGTTCGGTAGGGAGGTCCTTACATCACCTTGCAAAAAACTACCTTGTCGTCTCCATCGCGGTAGAAATCAACAAATCGTCCGGCTTCGCTGAAACCGTTTTTCAAATAAAAAGCACGGGCTGGCGCATAGGCCGCGGTGCCAGAGG
>JAQTWB010000163.1 GCA_028689495.1 bacterium
GGTTTAAGGAGGCGTTTGTGCTGACTCTGGTAGCTCTTTTTCTCAAAAATGAGTTTCGACTTCATGGGAAGGGGGATGGGGCGGAGTTTTTTTCGCCACCGGAACAGGGATTTTATCGAAGTCTGGAGTACTATCCTAATCCTGTTTATGATTTGGATTATAAGATCACTGAAAACCGGACCTGGCAATTGACTGATATTGAGTAGGAGCCTCGTGGAAGTGGTCGGAGTTACTGGTGCTGAATCTCGACAGGTTCGCCATTCTCATTAACCGCAACCATGACAACTTCAGCCTCGGTTACGGTTACGAACTTCCGGCTTAGCGCTCGTTGTGCTTCAGCGAGCACCTTGATTGTCACCGATGTTTTTCCCCGTCGAGTGACCTTGGCGTAGCAGCTTAGTGTATCTCCAACCCCAACCGGGGCGACGAAATTAACTTCGCGGAAAATTTTTGTCACGAAGATTTGTGGCGACACGTCGCGGGCTTCCTGGGCGGCGGCAAGGTCGATGTGGCTGAGGATAACGCCGCCAAAGATACTGCCCATGGCGTTTGTGTCTTTGGGGAACATCACGACACGGATGCGAGGCTTGCTGCGATCGTAGTCTGTTTGCGGTTCCATGAATTTTTTCCAATCGGCGTTGATCTTCAGGGGTAACCCCCCTTGGTTTGATGTCAGTCTTCGGACAAACGATACAATGATGAGTTTTTCACCCAGCCTTTTCTGTAGCCGGGGAGACTGACTTCTGTCCAGTCCTTATTGCGTTCAATTATCGGCACCTCGTCGGCAGAATTCAGCATGAAAACAACCTGGGAGTCCTCGGCTGGTTGGTAAAGGACTGGCGTGTTGCTTTTGGCAATTGCCACTTCAGTGATCGGGGGTGACCAGGGGAGGGAGATGACGAGGGCTTCTGGCCAGGCCGGTTGGGAGAAATAAGCAAGCAGGGAGAGGGGGAGAGCCGTAAAGCTGATGATGAGCAAGGAAACTTTTGCAATGGATTGTGTCTTTGCCTTTTTCAAGGACAGGCTCAGATAGATCGCGAGCGTCAGAGCAAGGAAGCCAGATAGGGTGAGCCAGCCGAGGCCGTTGGTCGAGTAGCTGGTCAGAGGAGCAAGATACCAGGGGGTTTGTTGGGGAGAGTCGACAAACGAGCGTGAATGAGACTCACGTATTGTTTTAAGCGCTTTTGTCAGCTGGGGAGAACGTTCGCCGAGCTTGTGGGCTTTGCGCAGGTGAAAAAGTGCTGCGGCATGGTCTTTCATTTCGAGCGCGAGAAAACCTCGGTTGCTTTGAAGTTCTCTTGAGTTTGGCTGTTCAATCAGTAAAGCGTCAAAAAACTTTTGTGCTTCTTCAAGATTGCCATCTTTCCAGGCCAGGACTCCCGGCGAGAGTGAAATATCCTCTGCCAGACAGATGCTCGGTTGGTTGGCAGAAAGAACAATCCCAGAAAGAAGAATTCCAGCAAGCAGAATCCCGGAAAGCAGAATCACCGAGTGCAGAAGAATCATCCCCAAACGTCGCAATATCAGGGCCATCTCTCGTAACCTCATTTGTCGATTCTCCGTGCTTGTTTCAAAGAAGCGTGAAGGGCAGTGAGCATAGCTGCGAAATCGGATACAACGTTCTCAGGCAAGAGATCGGCAGATTTTGTCGTTGATGAAGAGTAACAGGCTTCTTCGACCTTGTTCAGAAAGACTCTTACAGATGTTGCCTGGTATTTGTCGTTAAGCCCCTTCTCAAGCGCATCTTGCAGCTCCTCCAGGGTTGTGGAGGCTTCCGGTAGAGATAGCATTAATGCGAAATACCGCTTTAGTTCTATGGCCAGTTTATTGGGGTCCAGTTTATCGGGGGAAGGGCTATTGTCCTTTAGCGCTGCCTGAAGCTGCTTGATAGCGGCCTCTTGCTGTCTGGCGAGTGAAGGTTTGCGCTGTTTTAGTTGTTTGCCGACAACACCCCAGGTGATGAGAGCTGGCAAAGACAGCAGGACGGCCGTCAACAGCCAGGAGGGGATAACCGGAAGAGAGGAGTTGGCCGTGGAGTAAGGGATGAAGTTTTCGTTGTTTTCTCGATATTGCCCATCAGCCTTTTTAGACAAATCAACTGTTGCGTCTATGTCTCCTGTTTTCTGTTTGTCAGATTTAATAGAGTTGATTTTGCTGGAGCTGGAGTTTGCCGGGAGATTTTTAGGGCCATCGCCACTGACGCTTATAACTCTTGCCCCGGTTGACTTGCTTTCATATTTTCCGGTCTTCGGATCGAATACGAGAAACGAATACTGTGGTAGTGCGAGCTGGCCAGGGCGGGTTGGCACCAGTGCCAGCTTGAAGGTTTTTCTCATGCCGATACCTTTCGCTTCAGGCCAAGTTTCAACCGGCAGTGTGTCGGTATAGACTTTGAACGCATCACTATCCCCAGCGTATGGTTCGGGTAGTTCGACCGGACGCAGGTTGGCATTTCCGCCAAGCTCGATTGTCAGGTCGAGGCTTTCACCGACGTCCAATTTCTCCTTGGTGATTCCCACGGTCAGTTTTACATCTCCAACTGGGATATAGGATGGAGCGTTTTTCGGTGCTGGTGGTAGCGGTTTAACCGTTACCTTAAGCGGGTCTGCCAGAAGGCGCTTTTTTCGTTGATCGAATGTGCTGCCACCGCCAAAAAGTGATCCTCCAAAAAGGCTGCCAAACTGTCTGCGCTGGCGCATGAAGATTGGAATTTCAACGATGGCATCAAACGCGCGTTCCGGAATGGCTATTTCACCTGCCTCGAGTGGGAAGAGGGATTCACGATAAATATGAATTTTTCCTTTACCCTGATCCATCTCCAGGGCCAGTTCCGCCTTATCGCCAAAACTTTCTTTGAAAAATTTGGGGAAATCCATTTCCGAAAAAGCACCACTGACCAGCCTGGCTTTTGTCGTGACCATCGCCTGATAGACTATTTGTTCGCCAACGTATGGTGTTTCGTTTGTGACAATCTGGCGAAAGCTTATCTCACTGGATGCTTGTGTTTGTCCGGCCGCGCCTGCCGAGGGCGCTTTTCGTCCGCCGATTGTGATTGCTGGTATCTCCAGAGCGTAATCTTGACCATCGATAATTATTCGGCTTTGCGACAGCTTGTAGGTTCCAGGTTTTAGGGACGGGGCTGGAGTCAGGTCGTAATAGAGTATTGTCGATGCCGAGGTAACGCCATTAATGATGTTCATCCTCTGTTCAGTTCCGCTTGATGTCACCTCAAAATTTCCATTGCTGTTGATTACCGGCTCTACCTGGGAAATCGAGTCTGAGGAAGATACAGTAATGCTCAGATGGAAAATATCTTCGACAGAGCCGTTCCGCGGGTCTACCGAGACTGCGATTCGTGGCGTCTGGGCCAGCGCAGGCGAGGGAAATGTCAAAATCACGACCAGCGCCGCCATCAGGATAACCCGCAGGAATGTCGATAAAAATGCCAGTTTCCTTTTCATATGCTGATTACCAGTCTTCTTCGGGGACTCTCGATCCATAGTGCTCCTTCAGAATTTGGATGGCTTGTTCTCGGCGAAAGTTGTCATAGTTTGCTGTGTTCTCTTCAATACCGCCGATTATTGCTTCGAGCTGGCTGGTAAGTGGTTTATCGTCGGGCTGTTTGTTACCCGATGACGCAGCGGCTCCCCGCTCGATTTTTTCGGCATTATCCTCGGCTGTATTTCCAGCTTCCTTGTTGGCTGATGCGTTTTGTTCTTCACCTTCCTTCCCAGCTTTATTCTCAGCTTTATTCCCGGCTTTATTCTTAGCGGACTCTTTGTTTTCAGGCGAAGAGGTATCCTGTTGCTCGTCAGAGGATTGGTTCTCCTGGCTCTGTTCGCCACTTCCTTTTTTGTCTTCGCTATCCTTTCCGTCCGATGATTGCTGAGAATCTTTATCGTCTGAGGAATTGTCGTTGGCCTCATCCGGTTGGTTTTTAGATTCATTGGAGTCGTTCTCAGGCGACGGCTTTTCTTCTTCGCCGTTATTTTCTTCCTTTCCCTCTTTCCCCGGTTGTTTGTTTTCCTGCTGCTCGTCTCCCGACTTGCCGCTTTCTCCGCTGTTCCCGGACGAGCCATCGTTTTGTTTATTTTCCTCGTTCTCTTCTTGTTGCTCCTTTTCCTCTGATGGAGAATTTTGCGACTTAATCAGCTTTTTCAGATAGGAGATGTTTTCGATGACCTCCTGGTCAGATGGCGAGAGTTGTCGGGCTGACTGTAATACCTGCAGCGATTCTTCGAGTTTCCCTAGCTGGGCCAGGGCATTGCCGCGATTAAAAAGGGCAATCGCCTTCTCGTTGTCATCTTCGGTTAGAGTTTCAGCTTCAGCGAAAAGTTGCTCGGCTGTGTTGAACAGGCCCTTGCGAAATCGAGCGATGCCTTCTCGCATGCTTTCGTCGTATGTGCTTTGAATGTCATTGGCGGGAGCCGCTTCCTCCTCGGCGATTGCATTGAAGGGAGTTGAAATATCGAGAGCAACAATAAAAAGCAGGAGTACTACGGGCACTACGGGAGCTGTTTTTTTACTGAAAATTTTAAGTAGCGAAGTGTTGCGCAGATGGCGAACAATCAGCAGTAAAAGTCCAAGCGCCAGAGGTAGCTGAAACCATTCACCCCAGACTTTGACCTGTCCGCCCTCTTCCACGGTAGCGGTGAGGCGTTTTTTGATGCCGTTTTCATAAACCTCTCCGAGGTCAAAGGAGCTTTGGTTGAGGTTGTAGTAGTGACCGGATGT
>JAQTWB010000003.1 GCA_028689495.1 bacterium
TTCTCGAGAACAAGCGTCTATCTGACCAAGAAGCCAAAACAATTGATTTGAACCTTAAAGAAAAATCACCAGAAAAATATTCACTGGTTATTGAGCCGTTTGCCTGGCTCAAGGCGTTTGCGCAAACGCAGCACTCAGAACCCGGGGAGATAAAAGACATCATTATTAAAGCACTCAGGACACGCGAATCTCGTCTGGCCGCAGAAAGGAAATTACCACCACTAGGTGCAAAAGCACTTAAAAGACAGAATATTTTTCAGACGCACACGCCAAAAAAATTCGGGAAGAAGATGATTTGCCTAGGGTCAGAAAAATCAACCAGGAAAATATTCATTCAATTCTTCAAGGATGGAGCAAGAAAAGCTCGATTGGCGGTTAAACAGATCCGCCTTGGTCTTGATGCAAAGCTTCCACCATCCTTCTTCCATCCCGGAGGATATTTGCTATCCAACATTCTGCCATTCTTTACGCCGCTCCCACTCGGGTAAAGCACAACCGACTCTTCCATGAGCAACCCCGTCAATCCACCGTTGTGGAGACAAAAGAGCTGCAAGTAAAATCAGTCAAATCCAGATATCTGTGTATATCTTCCACCGCATTTTTAATTCCGGCAGCTACAATTGACAATCAATCAAGGCAAAATCAAAGAAACAACATCCGTAGCAAGCGCAATCAGAGCATATCAGGCTCCGCGACCACAGAAAGTTGCTCAAACGGCCCCCTGTAACCCGGTACCATCTTCCTTCTTCCTTCTTCACCCAACTGGCTTAACAACCAGGTTAACGAGCTTATCGGCGACAATAATCTCACGAACAATCTGATGCCCGACGAGATAAGTCTTAACCTTATCCCGCGCTATCGCAAGCTCCAGTAGCTTTTCCTTTGTTGTGCCAGGTTCAACTTCCATCGTATCCCGCAACTTGCCGTTCACCTGAATTGCAATCGTGACCTGTTCCTCGCGTGCCAGATTTTCATCAAATGTCGGCCAAGCTTCGTACGCCAGTGTATTGCTGCCACCTAGACGCTGCCAGAGCTCTTCGCCAAGATGTGGAGCAAATGGCGCAAGTAAAAGAACAAACCGTTTGGCCACCGAAAGTGGAATAGCTGCCCCCTGAGCCTCGTTGACAAAAGTCATCAGTGCAGCCAGAGCAGTGTGAAACTTGAACCCCTCAATGTCTTCCGTAACTTTGCGAATCGTCCGATGGAGCGTTTTTTCTATCGCCGTCACCTCGTTACCATCAGCGACTACCCGCTCATGAATATTTCCATCCTGAGCAATCAACAAATTCCAGCAACGCCCAAGAAACTTGTGCACCCCGCCAACCGACTTGGTATTCCAAGGCTTAACCTGCTCAAGCGGCCCCATGAACATTTCGTATAAGCGCAAAGTATCAGCGCCATAACGGGAAATAATGTCATCCGGATTAATCACATTGCCGCGCGACTTTGACATCTTCTGCCCGTCTTCGCCGAGAATCATTCCCTGATTGACAAGCTTCTGAAATGGCTCCGGAGTAGAGACATAACCGAGGTCATAAAGAACATGGTGCCAGAAACGGGAATATAACAAATGCAGCACCGCGTGCTCTGTGCCACCAACATAAAGGTCAACCGGCATCCAGTAATTTTCCGCCTCTTTACCCCACGGCTCTGCTTCATTCTTTGGATCGAGATAACGCAGATAATACCAGCAACTGCCCGCCCACTGCGGCATGGTGTTTGTCTCACGCAGCACAGCTTCGCCCGTTTCCGGATCAACTGTATTCAACCACTCGGTAGCCCGAGCCAGTGGCGGCTCTCCATCTTCAGTTGGCTGATAACGCTCAACCTCGGGCAACAAGACAGGTTGGGCTGAATCAGGAAGCAACTTAGGCCCTGACGCAGTGTGAATAATCGGAAAAGGTTCACCCCAATAACGTTGACGACTAAACAACCAATCCCGCAGTTTGTAATTCACCTCTTCTTTGCCAATCCCCCGTTCAACCAGCCAGGCAATCATCTTCGCCTTCGCTTCTTCAACGGCAAGCCCATCAAGAAAACCGGAATTCTGCAGAGTGCCATCTCCATCGTAAGCTTTTTCATTTATCTCGCCGCCGCTGATGACCTGGCGAATCTCAAGCTCAAATTTCCTGGCAAAGTCATAATCGCGCTGGTCATGTGCCGGCACTGCCATGATCGCCCCTGTGCCGTATGTGATCAGCACATAATCAGCAATATAAACCGGTATCTTCTCTCCATTCACCGGATTAACTGCGTAGGCTCCAGTAAAGACACCTGTCTTTTTGTCCGCTTCTTCCTGCCGCAATCGATCACTCTTGTTCTTGGCCTCCGAGACATAAGCTTCAACCATCGAACGCTGGTCGGTAGAAGTAATCTGCGAAATAATTTCGTGCTCAGGAGCAAGAACACAATAAGTAGCGCCAAAAAGTGTATCGGGCCTTGTGGTAAAAACCTCAAAACTCAATCCCTCACAATCGGCGACAGAAAACTTCAACCTCGCACCGGTGCTTTTACCAATCCAGTTGCGTTGCATTTCTTTAACGCCTTCCGGCCAATCCAGCCCTTCGAGACCATCGAGCAATCGCTCGGCGTAACTCGTAATGCGAAGCACCCACTGACGCATCGGACGACGAATTACATCATGCCCACCTCGTTCCGACTTGCCATCGACAACTTCCTCGTTTGCCAGCACCGTGCCCAATGCAGGACACCAGTTGACCGGAACATTGTCCATATAAGCGAGGCCTTTTTCATAGAGGCGGCTGAAGATCCACTGCGTCCACCGATAATAATCCGGACTTGCTGTCGAAACTTCACGATCCCAATCATAGGAAAAACCGAGCGCCTGAATCTGTCTGCGAAAATTATCGATATTTCGCTTTGTCGTAACCGCTGGATGTGTCCCCGTCTCCAAAGCATACTGTTCCGCCGGTAGACCAAATGCATCCCAGCCCATCGGATGAAGCACATTAAAGCCGCGCATACGCTTATAACGGCAGACAATATCCGTAGCCGTGTAACCTTCGGGGTGTCCGACATGAAGCCCGGCGCCTGAAGGATAGGGAAACATGTCAAGGACGTAATATTTTGGCTTCTCTTTGTTGACCTCAGATTTAAAGGTCTTGTTCTCCTGCCAGTACCCCTGCCACTTGGGCTCAATGGCACCGGGTTCATATCGGTATGACTTTTCGGTTCGGGCTTCGCTCACGTATTACCTCTTGTCGAATTCTCTCGTCTTTTGTTTCCTACTTTTTTTATATCTTGTCGGGTTTTTGCCTGGAGGGCCCTCAAGGTGTAAAACCTTGCCGGAATAAATACAACACAACACCCGCTTGACAGGTATAGGTCAGATACAACTGACAGATATAGCTGACAGGTATAACCGCAGACTGCACGACAAGCAAAAGACAGTTTTAATATGCCCAGACATAAACACCTTTTCCGCCCGAGAAGCTCCAAGACGAGAAATCCACTATCTCAAAATGTATTTTCTCTACGATACCAGGTGCTCCTCATCGCTTCGCTAATATCACTTCTTGGCGGTTGTGGTTATCAATTCCAAGGTAGCGGAACAAGCCTTCCCGACGACGTTCGCGCTATTTATATCGCTCCGGTAAGAAACGACACTACCGAGCTAGGCCTGAGCAACCTGATGACCGAAGCACTTCGGCTGCGCTTTGAGCGTTATGGCATAGTCCACACAGTGGATTCGGCCAGAGACGCTGATGCAGTGCTGCAAACAAGAGTGCGCTATCTCGATTCCCAGGTAAGGAACGTAACCGGAGACACTGATATTGCTCTGGAGCTTGACCTGGTGATGATTGTCAGTTCAGAACTAAAACGCCGCGGGGGACAGTCCCTCTGGAAAAATTCTTATCTTGAAACGAGAAAACCGTTTGCCAGTGTACAGAACGTGGTTGTTACATCGAGCTCCGGATTCGCCAGCGGTGACGTCGGTAGCGCAAATCTGGGCAACCTCGGTGCCCGGGAGGTATCACGTGGCCAACAAGAGCAGGCAACTCAAGAACTGATCGAAGAAACTGCTCGGCGAGTTTACCTTGGCGCGGTGGCAGAAAAATTCTAACAGACTAGGAAAGCAGCACACTTATATAGTGCTTTAGATCTGAAACTTTAACCGGTTTGGGCATAAATCGCGAAGCGCCTAGTTGCAGCAGATAATCTATCTCTTCAAGTTTAATCACGCCTGAAATAATAATTATCGGCAGATCTTTAAGAGCATCATTACCGCGAGCGATCTGAATAAGTGCTCTACCGTCAAGATTCGGCATCATCACATCAGTGATTAACATTGCGATATCGTGATTATCCGCCAGTATTCCCCAGGCTACTTCCCCATCCGAAGCCTGAATTGCCACGTGCCCCATACCTTCCACTATCTTCACCAGCATGCGCCGCGAGGTCAAATCATCCTCAGCTATCAATATTTTCGCCATGACCTTCAATCCTGCCTTTTATGCGAATGCATTTATACCGTTTCAAAAATGGTCTTAACTTTGAGCTGAAAAAATCAAAGATTTTTTACTCTTTTCATAATTGAGACGGCATTGGTTATCTTGTTCAAAATTTAAGAAATTTTGAACTATTACAAGCTTCCCTTTCTTTGATGACATAAATCACCGATAGACCCTGAAAATCTCCGAAAAAACAAAGCGCCATTCACAATAATTGAATTTTGCTTTCAAGAAGATATCTGGCATTCTCCCACCACTAACGGCAAACGCCCTTACCCTGTGGGCTTCAGCATAAATTGCAACTTCAAAACCAAAGGAATACCAAATGGCCACATCAAATACCGGCATCACATTCAAAGGAAATCCTGCCACTCTAACCGGAACATCCGTTAGTGTTGGCAAACCGCTGCCACAGTTTAAAGTAACAGCCAATGACATGAGCGATCTGACCAATGAAAACTTCGCTGGCAAAGTGCTGATAATTTCAGTTGTCCCCAGCCTGGACACACCTATCTGCGATCTGCAAACAAAGCATTTCAACCACGATGCCGCCGCAATGGGCGACACCGCAGCCGTTCTGACTGTAAGCCGTGACCTGCCCTTTGCACAGAAGCGCTGGTGTGCTGCCGCTGACGCGACAAATGTCATCACCGCCAGCGACTATCGCTATCGCACGTTTGGTGAAGCGTTTGGCGTGCTGCTTGATAACCTTCAACTTCTCGCCCGTGCTGTTGTTATCGCCGACAAATCCGGAGTTGTTCAATATGTGGAATACGTAGACGAAGTCACGAATGAGCCAAACTACGAAGCGGCACTAACTGCGGCCAAGTCGTTATTGTAAACAGGAACTACACCGTTACCGGGCGCCTCTCGAGGCGCCCCTACGGAAAAATAATCAATCGGCAAAAAGCACCAATCTGAAGGGCACCGCCGACCGATTATACAACAACCGTTTTCACACAATCTGAGTATTCCACCTCGCAGTCTACTCATTACCCGCTTTCGCCACCTGTCTGTCGTGGATACGAAAGGCCAGTGTTCCTTTTTCCGTATCAACCAGCACTTCCGACCCGGCGTGCACTTCTCCTGAGATAATCTTCCGCCCCAAAGCTGTCTCCACATGACGTTGGATATAACGCTTGAGTGGTCTTGCCCCATAGGCCGGGTCATAGGCACCTTCAACAATCAAGGACTTTGCGGCTTCGCTAATAGTCACAATTATCTCTTGCTCAGCAAGACGCTTCTGCAAGCGTGTGAACTGTATTGTCACAATTCGCGCTACCTCCGCTTTGGTCAGCGGTTTGAACAACACAATATCATCCACACGGTTCAAAAACTCCGGCCTGAAATGTGCACGGAGCTCCTTCATCGCCATATCCTTGGCCGATTCCTTTATCTCACCATCCGCTGTCACTCCTTCAAGCAAATAAGGAGAACCAATATTAGAGGTCATGATGATCACGGTATTCTTGAAATCGACCATCCGCCCCTGGGAATCAGTAATCCGCCCATCGTCCAGGACCTGAAGCAACACATTAAAAACATCGTGGTGCGCCTTTTCAATTTCATCAAAAAGCACAACTGAGTAAGGTTTGCGTCGAATAGCTTCCGTCAACTGCCCTCCCTCCTCAAAGCCGATGTATCCCGGAGGGGCGCCAATCAGACGAGAGACGCTGTGTTTCTCCATGTATTCACTCATGTCGATACGGATCATGTTGTCTTCACTGTCGAACAACGACTCCGCCAATGTCCGAGCCAGCTCTGTCTTACCTACTCCAGTCGGCCCGAGAAAAATAAAAGAACCGATGGGTCGCCCCGGATCTTTAATACCTGCCCGGGCTCGCAATACAGCATCGGCAACAAGACCAACTGCCTCATCCTGACCAACAACTCTTTCGTGCAAAACGGTATCGAGTTTAAGCAATTTCTCGCGTTCACCTTCAAGCAGCCTCGAAACAGGAATTCCCGTCCAGCGAGCAACAATCTCGGCGATCTCATCAGCTGTCACCTCTTCGCGCAACAGGCGACTGCCTTCTGCGCCCTTGGAAATTTCAGCCTCTTCCTTCTCAAGCTCCTGCTCAAGCTTCGGCAAAAGGCCGTGCTTTAATTCAGCCGCCTTGTTCAAATCGTATGCGAGCTCCGCTCGTTCAACATCGCGACGGGCTGTTTCAATCTTCTCCCGCAGATGCTGAACCTTGACGATTGCCGTCTTCTCATTCTCCCACTGCGCTTTCATCGACTTGACCACGTCCTGCCGTTCAGCAAGTTCTTTTTGCAGAACCTTCAACCGCTCCTGACTGGCTTTATCTTTTTCGTTTTTAAGAGCAGCCTCCTCAATTTCAAGCTGCATTACTTTACGAGTCGCTTCATCAAGCTCAGCCGGCATCGAATCAATCTCGGTGCGAATCATCGCACAAGCTTCGTCGACAAGATCAATCGCCTTATCCGGGAGGAAACGGTCAGTGATATAACGATGTGACAATACCGCGGCGTCAACCAAGGCATTATCGTGAATTTTTACCCCATGATGCACTTCAAAGCGTTCCTTCAGACCACGCAAAATGGAAATCGAATCCTCAACACTTGGCTGATCAACCAGCACCGGTTGAAACCTCCTTTCAAGAGCCGGATCTTTCTCGATGTATTTCCGATATTCATCAAGAGTCGTCGCACCAATACAGTGAAGCTCACCACGAGCGAGCATCGGCTTTAGCATATTGCCGGCGTCCATCGCCCCATCGGACTTTCCAGCGCCGACAATCGTATGAAGCTCATCGACAAACAAAAGAATCTGTCCATCAGACTCTTTTATTTCCTGCAAAACCGATTTCAAACGCTCCTCAAATTCACCGCGGTATTTTGCACCGGCAATCAACGAACCCATATCAAGAGAAAAAAGTCGCTTGTCTTTTAACCCTTCCGGCACATCACCTTTAACGATACGCTGGGCCAAGCCTTCAACAATCGCGGTCTTACCTACCCCCGGCTCTCCAATTAGCACCGGATTGTTTTTCGTTTTCCGGGAAAGGACCCTGACGACACGACGAATCTCTGTATCTCGCCCGATCACCGGATCGAGCTTACCACTCTCGGCATCAGCAACGAGATCCCGTCCGTATTTTTTTAATGCTTCGTAGGTCTCTTCGGGATTGGCACTTCGAACCTTCTGATTGCCACGCACATCAGTCAGCACCTTGAGGAATTTGTCTTTGGTAATTTGAAATAAATTAAATACTTTTGCCGCCGGTGTTTTTCCACCCTCCACAATAAAAGCAAGGACAAGGTGCTCCACCGAGATATATTCATCTCCAAGCCGCTTTGCTTCCTTTTCCGCAGCCAGAAGAATCTTGTTCAACCGCTGCGTGACATATACTTTGCCGGGCTCAACTCCGGGACCCGAGACAGAAGGGACGCGATTAAGTTCACCCTCAACGGCCTGCTGAAACGCCTCAGGTGAAATATCCATCTTCTGCAACAGACGAGGAAACAGGCCCTCCTGCTGCTGCACAAGTGCCAGTAGCAAGTGTTCACCATCAACTTCAACATGCCCTCTTTCAATGGCAATCGCTTGCGCCTGCTGCACTGCTTCGGCTGTTTTCTGTGTGAACTTGCTTGCGTCCATCTACTGTTTCCTCCAAATCAATTTTTTCACTCTAAATTAGCCAAGAGGAATGCTTAAATCAGGAAGCGACTCGCGGATCGAACTTTGATACCTTCTGCAATTTTTCGTAAAGAGCCTTTTCCTCCTTGCTGACCTCTTTAGGCGTAACCACCACAAGCTCGACAAGCAAGTCACCGCGAGAAGAATCAGTAATCGGCAGGCCTTTACCTTTAAGCCTCAACTTGCTCCCACCCTGTGCCCCTTCCGGAATCTTCAACTGCACATCCCCAGCCAAAGTCCCTACTTTCACCGTGGACCCAAGCACTGCTTCCCAGGGACTGATGCGAGCAGCGGTCAGCAAATTAGCACCGTCAATCCTAAAATTCCCATCGGAACGTATATGAACCCTGAGCAACAAATCTCCGTCCTTTCCACCACCACGGCCCTTCTCTCCCTGGCGAGGAAGACGAATCACACCACCGTCCTTAATTCCTGGTGGTATCTTCACACTATATGATTTGCGCTCTCGCACAGGCATTCCATTGGCGTCATGCCCAGTAACCTCAAATGAAAATTCTCTTTTACCTCCCCGATAAAGATCTGCGACGGATATCGTCACATCCGCTTTGCGGTCAGCACCATCAGAGGCGAACTGTTGCCCGAAACCCTGTCCATAACCCGCCGCACTCGCGTAAGAGGCAAACCCCCGACCGGCACCGCCGGCATTGCCAAAAAGCGCCTCAAAAAAATCGCTGAATCCATTGGAAGCTCCACCGCCGTACCCGCCGGCACCCATACCAGAAAATACATTCTCCCAGCCTGGAGGCGGACGAAAATCTTGACCGGCATTGAAATTCGGGCCGAGAGCATCATAGCGCTTGCGCTTTTCCGCATCGCTCAAGACCTCATAAGCCTCATTCAATGTTTTGAATTTTTCCTCAGCACCCTCTTCCTTGTTTAAATCAGGGTGGCATTTTCTCGCCAGACGACGAAAAGCTTTCTGAATCTCCTCGGATGTAGCATTGCGGGGGACACCCAGCGTCTGGTAATAGTCTTGAAATTTCATTGAATTGCAGCTCCGTTTGCTTGACGGTAAGTGGAGAGTTCACTTGCACCTTCCTATAAGCACGACACTTTTTATTGTCAAAAAGGGTAACTGACGTGAAAGCCCGGCTATTCCAATCAACTCAAGCCGTGATTTCACGTGCTACGACGTATTCTGTTCCCATCCAATGCGTTCCAACACTGATTGATGGTTCGACGAGCAATGCCGGACAAGGAATCATCCCTTATCCTGCCCAGGAGGATCTTCCTGAAAATGGAAAGTTACAACCCTTTTCTCTAATCTGCACCTGCCGTAATGAATCTGACAGCATAATCCTCTGGCTTGACTCAATCGCGTCTCAAACAATCCCCCCATCAGAACTTGTCATCTACGATGCAGCCTCTGATGATGGCACGGCAGAGACTATTGAGACGTATTTCAAGAATAAAATGCCCGCTGTCAGCCTTAACCTTATCAAGGGCGAGCGCTGCTCAATCGCCCAGGGCAGAAATCGGGCCATAGCTGTAGCTTCACACGAAAACCTCCTGCTGACGGATGCCGGATGCATAATTGATTCGCATTGGTGTGAATTCATGATGCGCGGATTCAATTATCAATTTAACAAGGCCACACCCTGCACCGAGATATATCCACGCACTGATCAGACAGAAATCGTCATGGGGTTTTATAATTTACAGGGGACAGACTCACTCGCCAGTGATCTGTTTCGCATTATCACTCCAGCTCTGACATCCATTAACCCTGCAACCTTCCTGCCCTCAGCACGATCGCTGGGACTAAAAAAATATATCTGGCAGGAAGTTGGGGGCTTCCCCGAGCACCTATATCGCGCCGGTGAAGATACGCTATTTGATTTGAAAATTAAGGAACTAAACGCGGCGACGGTATTTGTCCCCCAGGCAGTTGTCTACTGGCACCCACCAACCAGACTTTACCAAGCCCTGCGCAGCATCTTTTCCTACAGCTTCGGCGACGGTGAAACTATGCGCCTTGGAACAAAAGATTATCTACGCCACGTACGGGATACTGCGTTGATGCTAATACTGATACTTGTCATTGCTACATCCTGTATCAAGACATTATCTGCCTATATACTGGTGACATCTTGTGGCCTGTTTCTTGCCTTTTCCTGGAGATACATAGCCTCAACTTTTTCCCTGGCACGTAAACGGGGTATCACCAGACAAAATGCTTTTGTCGCTCCGTTTTTTCTACGTCCGGTAATGGCGGCCGGATTTATTCTTGGCGTAACAAGAAAGACACTTAAAGGCATAAAATCAAAATCTGGTTTTGAGGCTGTAGTCGTATAACCTTTGACAAATCCTCCTTGCGTAGACAAAACGTTAGAACATCCCGCCTACGCAACCAGTACAAACAGTAAAATACAAAGCTGCCGAAACTTCTATTACTCGAAATGAATGATTTTCATTTCTCCGGCAAGATCTATCACCATCAAACGATCAACAAAGGTATCAATGTATTTTTCTTCAATGTAAGCGTATCCATCGACAGAATCGCCATTGACAGCAACAATATATTTCCAAGCCTCGTCGCCGCCTAGCTCCGTATCGATTTTTATCTGCTCAACATACCTCGCCAGCGTTCGTGTAGAATTTTCTCCCGGTTTTGGCCTCAACTGGACAATATAACCTGGGGGCAACACCTGTATCCAAACATTGTCTTTCCGCGGCATGCCGGGGAAAACAACCAAATCGGCCTTTGCCAGATTATTGCGCCCTACAGAAGAAAAAAAAGTCTCCCAACTTTTCTTGCTTTTCCTGACCCGGCACTGTTCGTCCAAATCATAGGCCACAACAACGGGTTGATAAGAATGCAACGCAATATCTTCATACCACCCCTGACTAGCGGCTCTTCTGATTAGATCCTTAAACATATTACTCAAAAACGGTTGATGTAATATCCTTAACTCCTTGGCTTGAAGCTCCGCATGGGTTGAAACGAGATCATACTTCATCCACGACACAAAATACTGCGGCTTTTTACTGAGCAGGTTAATGAAAAAAACCTCTGACTCGCTCGTCGGTCCAAACTGCTCAACTCGCGCTTGATTAAAATCAAACATATCTATCCTCCAAAAAATGAAAACAAGACTGAGCCTGTCAGATATTACCAACAAGCCGAGTCTTGTTTTCACCGGAGTTGAAAAACCCTAACGACTACCGCCCTCAGAACAGGCTGAGAGTGATGAGCCAGCGTCTACCGTAAAATAATTTAATGAGCGGGGATTTACCGGGCGTTTTACAGCATCATTAGTCTTTTTACAATCTTAGCTGTGCTCGCACGCAATAATCCAACAGCTACAGCATCTTAATCCTGACTAACCGCAGTCCATGAACAGACAAATTTCACCCCGCCGTACGAAGTATTGAACAATCCCCCGGTCAAACAAGCAGATAACGAAGGGCTGACAAAACAAGATGCCAAACAATACTGAAGACTTATTCGACGAGAAAGCCGTGATAAAACGCATCCTCGACGGGCGAAAGAACGACTACGCCCTGCTTATCAGGGCCCACCAGCAGCAGGTTTACGCGATGATCATGAGAACAACCGGAAACCCCGACACCGCGCAGGAGTTAACACAGGAAAGCTTTATCCGCGCCTATAAAAGTCTGAAAACATTCCGCGGTCAGGCTGCTTTTTCAACCTGGGTGACACGCATCGCCATCAACTGCACCAACAGCTGGTATCAATCAAAAAGCTGTCAGCAACAACGCCAAAAAGTAGCTCTAGATGAAATCGCAGAGCCGCTCGACAGCGGTACGGCAATAGACCCATTCAATGAAGAAAACATCATCCGTCTGCAACAGGGTTTGGCGGCGATGGATGAAAAATACCGTTCAGTGATGATGCTCTGCTCTCTGGAAGGGAAGTCCTACCAGCAAGCAGCGGACATACTTGACCTGCCCTACGGCACCGTCTGTTCAAGGATGAATGCCGCAATCAAATTCCTGCGCAAATTTTTCCGGGAGGATGTGTAATGGACAAAAAAATCCACACATCGGAAATCGACTTGCTTGCTTTTCACGAAGGACGTCTCGACGCCAGCGCCGAAGAGCAGGTTAGAAAAATGCTGAGCAGCTCGGAGGCGCTTCGCAAAGAGTACGAGGATTTAAAAAATATCCTCGCTCTTTCGAAGAGACTCCAGGAACAGACTCCTGTTCTCAAAGCTGACCTCAGCGAAGTTGTAACCAGTGCGGTAGATGTTTACCGCACTGGCAGTAGTATCAATGACAAACTGTGGAGCAGTATCATGAAAAAACAGTTTAATCCGCTATATTTCCCCCGCTCATTGCAGCTTGCCCTGGGTGGAGCAAGCGTTTGCCTCCTTGCATTTTTGCTGACGACAAAGAAGGATTTCCCAAAACCATACGACAAACCGGCAAACGAGATCCGCAGCTTCAACCCCATTGAGGATGAAGAATATAAAAACGTAGAACAGGCATACGAAGAAAAGCTGCAAGTCAGCAATACCGAAAAACAGGATTCCGATCATCAAGTAAAGGCCGAACAACAGGTTGGCACAAGTGTAGACTACTTTGCTCCAAGTGGGTCAATTGCTCCGGGTAGGTCAATTGCTCCGGGTGTTTCAGTTTCCCCCGGTGTCTCAGTTGATCGTTTAAAACAAAATCTCCAAAGGGAAGCAAACAAAGAGAAGATCGCGGATGCCCCTTTAAAAAGAGGTTCTACATTTGGCCTGGAAGGATCAATTACTCCAGCTCCGGCAGCAAGCAGAAAATCCAGGGAACCATACGATTTTCGCCGCACCGATAAATCCTTCGACGGGACTGCTTACGCGTCGTCTTCGTACGAACAAGATATTTCTGGTGACGATGTGCGCTACCGCTCGCAAATCTATCCCCAGCCGACAACACCTCAACCAGGCAACGTCTACAACAGCATCGTTGAAAACCAGTTCAAGTTCGCGAAAAGCGAACCACTGACCACTTTCAGCGTCGATGTCGACACAGCCGCCTATGCCAACGTCCGTCGCCACATAACTCAGGGGATGGTGCCGCCTGCCGACGCAGTGCGTATCGAGGAAATGATTAACTACTTCAGCTATAACTACCCTGAACCAGACAGTGAGCACCCGTTTTCTGTTGTAACAGAAGTCACTCGCTCTCCCTGGAACGAAGGTCATGCCCTGCTAAAAGTCGGCCTGCAAGGAAAACACCTCAACGAAAAGGAAATGCCGGCAAGTAACCTTGTCTTTCTTGTTGACGTCTCGGGTTCCATGTCTTCGGAAGACAAGCTCGGCTACCTCAAACATGGACTGCGTATGCTGACCGAACAACTGCGCCCGGAAGACACCGTCTCCATCGTGACCTACGCTGGATATGCTGGTGTGGCCCTGCCACCGACAAAAGGCAATGAGAAGGAAAAAATCATCGGCATGATTGAACGACTGCAAAGTGGCGGCAGCACCGCTGGAGCTGAGGGAATTCTCACCGCCTACAAACTGGCTCGCGAACAGTTCCTCAAAGAAGGCAATAACCGTGTTATCCTGGCAACTGATGGAGACTTCAACGTCGGCGTCAGCAATGACAACGAGCTTGTCAGCTTAATCGAGCGTGAACGCGAACACGGCATCTTCCTCAGCGTGCTCGGCTTCGGCGAAGGGAACTACATGGAAGGCAAAATGGAACAACTTGCCGACAAGGGAAATGGCAACTTCTCCTATATCGACAACCTGCTCGAAGCGAAAAAAGTGTTGGTCAGCGAAATGGCCGGCACTCTTTTCACGATTGCCAAGGATGTAAAAATTCAGATTGAATTTAATCCGGCAGTAGTCTCATCTTACAAGCTGCTCGGCTATGAAAACCGTGCACTGAAAAACGAAGACTTCGCCAACGACAAAATAGATGCCGGAGAAATCGGCGCCGGACATTCAGTCACCGCACTTTATGAGCTGACACTTGTCGGTGAAGCGGAAACGTCTGCCCCCGTCGATGAACCACTTCGCTATGCTGCCCATAACGAGAAAATTACACAGAACATTACAACGACAAATGGCACCGAGCACATCAGTGAACTGGCTTATGTCAAACTGCGCTACAAACAACCGCAAGGCAACGAAAGCATTCTGCTCAGCCAAACCGTCGCCAATACTGTCAATGCTCTGTCAATCGCATCCGAAGATACGCGCTTTGCCGCGGCAGTCGCAGAATTCGGATTGCTCTTGCGCTCCTCGACATATAAAGGCAACGCTTCCTTTACTCAGGCGGCTGAACTCGCCCGCTCCTCACGTGGCAAAGACAATGCAGGGCATCGCGCCGAATTTGTTCAATTGGTGGAAAAAGCGGAGCTGCTTCAAAAAGGCAATTATCAGCCTGCCCCAGGAGTTGGTAATTACGAACGCCCGGCACCAGGCGTTGTCGGTGGAAGTTGGAGATAAAGAGAGTATTGCATGGCTCTAAGTTCGGGCGCCTCTCGAGGCGCCCCTACACGGCGCATAGACATCTCTCAAGATGCAATCTCGTTTCTGCGATAATCTGTGTGGGCGCGTCGCGCCCACTGCGTATAACTCAACGAAGTTTATCGACGCGACATGCTCTCGTCGGCCAAAGTCTCGCCTAAACGAATCTTCCTGGCATCGAATCCCGCAGAGGCAGCAAACAGTTCAGGGTTTTCCGAGAGCAGCACAACGGTAGAACCGAGGTTGAAAGTTGCAATCTTCTCACCTCGATTAAAAGCAAATGGTTGAGAGTATTTTCTGACCAAAATCTCTTTATTGCGGGAAAAAGAGCACTGTTGATTGCTGACGACATCATCAAATGCAACCGAGATCGAACCGACATTTGTTGCTCCGACACAAACCAGTGCCATGCGGCCGTAAGCGGATGTCAACTCAATCACAACTCTTTCGTTGCGGCAAAAAAGCTGCGGCACGCGATTTACTGACCAGCTGTTTACCGGCCAAAGCGCTCCGGGGATATACCGCAATGCGACGACTTCACCGTTAACTGGTATGTGGATATGATGATAATCACCAGGTGCCAGATAAACTGTTGCATAAGAACCTGTTTCATACGGCGATCCCTCTTCACCAATCAGCTCTGATACCTTGTAGGTCCAGCCTTTAATCTGGGGAATCTCCCGACCAGGGATACGACCGATGCCAACAAGACGACCATCAACCGGCGACACAACCCCGCTAGACAAAGGACGAACCCCCACCCGCAAATCGCGAACAAAGAACTCAGCCAATGAAGAGAACTGCTCAAGTTGCCGGGCAGATTCACTCAGGTTGGCGCCATATTTTTTTACATACCAACGCAGTAAAGGCTGCAATAAAATATCTGGGAAATGAATACCGGCAAAACGACCAAAGACAAGACTCAAACAGTTGCCCGGGAAGATTCGAAGCAGTGTTAACCAGGGATCAAGCATGCTTTTCGTTACGAAAATATTCTTCAAGCATCAATCGAGCCAGGCCAGAAGCGTTAATCTGTCGCTTGCCCTGATCGACGACAAGTGAGGCTACAACTACCTCCGGATTCTCCGCCGGCGCTGCTGCGACAAACCAAAAATAAACCCCCAAAGGATCCTTGCCCGTTAATGTACCTGTCTTGGCCGATATAACCTTGGGAAAACCCTTACCATTATGAAACTGACGGAACTCCCGCCGCCCGGTTCCAATCTTGGTCGTTTCCTCCATCATCTTCAACAAACGACCGGCTGTTTCCGCCGCGACCACTTTCTGTAATTGCTGTGTCTGAGCCTGATATAACAAAGCACCGTTCACCTCAGACGCCAGAGTGTTAATAATATAGGGACGCATCATAACCCCCTTGTTGGCAATACTTCCAATAAGGGAGGCGGCATGAAGTGGATTCAAGGTCACTTCACCAAAGCCAGCAGCGGTCCGAGCGACACCATAATCGTCAGAAGGTATGACATAAGTGTCCTGCCTCGCTGGCACATCGAAATTAAGTTCACGGCCAAATGCAAACGAACGGGCATAACGTTCCAGCAGTTGAGGTGAAAGATAATTAAGAGCGACCCGGGCGAATACCGGATTACACGATTTACCCAACGCTGAGGCCAAAGTCATAGACCGGGTATCGAGCTTGGGTTGAGGATTATAATTCCGCTGGTTGAGCACATAATCCCCACCCCGATAGTGAATAGGAGTATTGCCGTTAATCTTCGTGTTCTCCAACGCGGCAGAGGTGGTGACCAGCTTGAAAATTGAAGCTGCTGGTCCGCTGGCATTCAAAGCGAACTTCATATTATCAGGCCTACCGGAAGAATGACTGGCAATTGCCAGCAGCTTTCCACTACTCGGTTCAAGCAACACCACACCTCCAAAAGGGACGCGATACTGCTTAAGCAACGCCTCCGCCTTATCCTGAAGGCCCGGATTAAGAGAAAGTCCAACCTTCATGCCGGAGTCAACAATCTGAAGGGCCCCACCAACTTCAATCGCCTTTTCCAGGTCAAGCTCTAAACTTGGTCGACCGGACGAATCAATAAACCTGGACAGGCTAACCGGATAATCTCCAGCTTCCTGAGCCTCTCCACTATTCTCGTCCGTGTCTTGAGCAGATAAAACTTCGAGACCCTGTAAATTTCCGTCCTGTATCCGGGCCTGAGCACCATCATCTTCGCCTACACCCAGAGCCATCGCCAGCGGTTGTGTCAGACCATATTGCTGGTTTTGCACGCCATCCATGCTCACAGCAGCTTGCTCTGTCCCGCTACCGGCCTTCCCCTTCATCCTTGCTATCTCAGGCATATTGAGTGGCATCTTCATCTCTGGAGAGACAGCGGCCAGGGGATTACGCAAAATTTCTTCCTGACGGACTGATTCATGCTGAACGGCGCGGACAAATCCGGTCAGAGGAAACGTCAAAACTAGCACCAGCAGCACCACAGCAAACAATCGACGACGACGACGGCTTTTTTTCTCAATTGCACTATAGGCATACCGAGTGGAAACAGCCTGCCTTTTTAAGGAAACCCTTGTCTTTAAGGAAACCCTTGTTGCGGTATGCCCACGACGCACTCCAGACTCAGCATCACTTGCATTATGTATCTTGGAAGAGTTTGACCGACATTTTAAAAGCCGGCGTTTTAAAAGATTGTGCAACATACTCAAGAGCAACAATTAAATGAAAGATCTATTACGCGTACCGACTCAAACTTCAAAACCGACTCACATGCAGTAGCGGACCGAAAATCAACCCTGACAAGATATGTAGCAGTTCAAACTCCAGACTACTTAAACTTTTAGATGCTGGAAACTAACATAGGGATACAGTTCACGCCAGACTCGATATTTCACCGCAGACAATATTTGGGTGTGTTTTTATACTGTTCGCACTTTAATTTCCCCGATCCAGAACACCTTAATCCCGAGCAGTATATTTGGAGCTACGGAGCAGCGACCAGATAACCAGTATACCCCTCCCGCTCACGTTAGTGGCGGCTGCGTCGGGAAATTCATAGCGGGAGGGGTATAAAACGCCAAAAATGCAAACGACGAGAGCAGATTGGCTTGAACGTTCCAGGCTTTTAATGTCGACTTTTCAAGTGCGCTTCAGCCGCATGAAGGCGATCCACAGTACCAACATCGCTCCAGAACCCGTCATAGGTTTGTCCTGCCAATACCCCGCCTCGTTCCAACACGCGGCGATATGTGTCTCTTGTGATACTAAAAATCGCACCCTTCTCTGGCATGTCCGATAAAAGATCAAGCGACAAAAGCTGCACCCCGGTATAAAGATAGTCTTCGGCAAGGGCACCGGAAATATAATCGACACCAAGGAACGAACAGATCCTCCCGTCACCGTTTAACCGCAAAACGCCGAACTCTTCTGGTGTCTCATTCTCGCGTACCAGCAAAGTGGCCAAGGGAGCCAACGAACTTCCCCTATGCCCGGCTATTAGCTGTCCAAGATTAAGGTCAACATCAAACATCGCATCTGAATTAATGGTCAGAAGTAAATCGCCTCGCAGCTGTTCAGCTATATTGCGGATCGCTCCACCTGTGTCGAGAATTGGATCTTCCCGAACAAAAATAACCTCCAACCCCCAGCGACTGCCATCGCCAACATACTCTTCAATCAACTCTGGCAGATAATGAAGGTTGATAAAGACGCGTCGAAATCCATTTCGAGCAATTAATGAGAGGTTCCAATCAATCAACGGCCGTTTGCAAAGCGGCACCAGTGGTTTAGGCAACGAATCAGTCAACGGCCGAAGACGTGTGCCGAAACCAGCGGCGAGAAGTAAAACATCAATATCTTCGCACATCAGAATTTCACCTCAAGCTGGGCTCCATTGGCAACCTCCTGGCTTTCACCGGCAAGAGCTGCGAGAAAATCACGATAGGGCACAGCACCAGCTTCTTTGGCAAGATGGTTCAGATTTCGCCCGATACGTCTCAAAGTTCCGGGAATCCACTTTTCGTAGTGCTTCAAACCTCTTTCCCGGGAAAGCTTGGAAAAACGTCCAACTACCTTAAGATCTCTTTGCAGAAGGCAAAGCAGATATTGCTTCTGCAAACTCTCCGCCTCCTCCTTGCCAATCACACCAGACTGCTCAGCAAAAAAACGCCAAACCAGCCGAAGGTTCTGCTCACCTAATGCCGAATCCATATCGCGATCGTTCAACAAAGAAGCAATGTCGTAGCAGCGATTCCCCCATAGGGCGTCCTGAAAATCAATTACGCGAATCCTCAGTGCCGGATCGACATGAATATTGGAAGCATGAAAATCTCGATGCACCAGCACCTGCGGATAGGTACTCAGCTCGCGCGCGAGAAAAATATAAAAACTGTTCGCTCTACACCTTTCAGCACGTTCAAGGCCAAGATAATATTCGGAAAACTCTTTCATCTCCCGCACATAAATATCTTCGCTGAAAGCCCGACTGTATGGGAAAACAGTATTATCAATTTCTTGCAACAAGAGTAGCTGGCGTACAGCGTCATAGAAGTAATTAAGGACCTCATCCTCAACTTCACCTGGCCTGACAAGGGATGAAAGGGAAACATCCGCCAGATCTTCAAGAAACAGGACCCTTCCGTCGAGGGTCTCACCAAATAGTTGAGGTACGGCGACCTCACAAGCAGCAAAAACACCGCTCAGGGTTTGATAAGACTCACTTGAGGAGACCGGGTCGCCGACTTCTGCCGGTTTAAGCGAGTCAAAAACCATCGCAACTACCGTATAGCTGTGTAATCCCGAGGTCCCCGAGCGATAATAAATACGAAAGTAGCGACGCAAAGACGCATCTCCCGTCACCGCTTCAATCTTTTCAATTTCATAGGCGGGTTGCCAGGCCGTAAAAAGCTGCGCCAACCGTTCCTGGCTGATAGTTACTGCTTCACTCATGCACTTCTCACCTGTTGCACATTATTATCGGGGAAGCTATGCAAGTTCCTGGAGACGGACATCGCACAACCAACAGAAAAACTACCCTGATAGACTGCACCAGGGCTGCTTTGAAGGCAATCCAATGACTGAAGAAACTGCGGGAACACTTTATGTAGTTGCCACGCCTATCGGCAACCTTGCCGACATCTCGCCCCGTGCCATCGATACACTGAAGCTTGTCGACACTATTCTCTGTGAAGATACACGCCACTCCAGTAAATTGCTGCAGCACTTTGCCATAACTACTCCCTTAAAAAGCTATCACGACCACAACGAACAGCAGCGAACCTCTGAGGTTATCGAATCCCTTGTTTCGGGCCGTCGCAGTCTTGCCCTGATCTCCGATGCAGGCACTCCGACAATCAGCGATCCTGGTTACCGTATTGTGCGAGCCTGCCGTCAGGCGGGTGTCAAGGTTATTACTATTCCCGGCCCTTCTGCCGCTATTGCCGCACTGGCGATATCTGGTCTGCCAACAGACCGCTTTATCTTTGAGGGATTCGTGCCGCAGAAATCAGGTCGCCGGCTGAGCGCTCTAAGCGAAGCTCTGACCAGCGGCTATACGGTAATTTTTTACGAGTCACCGTTTCGTATCATAAAAACACTTGGGACCATCTGTGAGGTAAATCCACAAGCCAACGTTTTTGTCGGGCGAGAGCTAAGCAAAAAATTCGAAGAATCCTGGTTTGGCAGTGCTGAACAAGTCGCATCCGAACTTGACAAAAAAGGCAGCATCAAAGGCGAGTTCGTGTTGATCGTAAACGGTCGAGAACTCGATTAACCTACCTCAACTGTCGAGTTTGACGCTCTCATAAAAGCTGATGCCAAGTGAAGCGCGAGCAACAATACCTGGGGCCGGTGCATACCGCATGCCATACTGACTTTCGTAGTGCATAAATTTCTCTACGAGCTGCTTGGCACCAATTGTTTCGGCATACTGAATCAGCCCACCGCGAAAAGGTGCAAACCCTGTACCCATGACACTGCCGAGATCTATCTGCCCGGCGGCATCTCGGCCAGGGGCTCCAGCCACACCTTCATCAAGCACACGCACGGCCTCGTTCAACATCGGCAGTACCAGCCTCTCACTGACCTCAGCACTGGAGACGTTACGACGAGAGGCGGTAATTCCAAGCAACATGGCCAGCTCATGATTAACTTTATCTCCCGTCTGAGAGTAAACGTAGAAACCCTTGCCGGACTTACGGCCAAGAATCCCCTTGCTGGCCAGGGATTCAGCAAAGCGCGGTCCTTCCATGCGTTCGCCATAGGCTCCCGCAACAACACTGGCAACCTTCGCTGCGACATCAAGCCCGATCTCATCAAGCAACCTGAGCGGCCCCATTGGCATCCCGAAACTTGTCGCCGCCTTGTCAATCAGCTCCACCGGGACGCCTTCACCGAGCAGATGCGCCGCTTCCATCAGATACGGCGACAGGACACGATTAACAAGAAATCCAGGAACATCTTCAACGACGATAGGGTATTTCCCCAGACGAGCACTTAAACCTGCCGTCAGAGCAATAGCTCGCTCTCCCGTCTGCGAAGCGCAAATAATTTCGACGAGCGGCATTTTTTCTGCAGGATTAAAAAAGTGCATGCCAATTACCCGCTCAGATCGCGGGACAACACTGGCAATTTCTGTCACCGACAACGACGAAGTATTGCTGCAGATAATCGCATCGCTGGCGACAACCGCTGCAATGTCACCAAGCACCTTCTTTTTCAGTTCGATATTTTCCGGGATTGCCTCAATGACAAGGCCACAGTCAGCAAGGGCCGACAGATCCGCTGCCAGTTGCAATTTCTTCAGAGCGTCGGACTTGGCCGCATCCCCCATACCACGCTGGCGTGAAAGAGAGGTTTCAATATGCTTCTGAGCTCGCATGCGGACATCGCTGTTGATATCAACAAGCACCACAGGAATACCCTGCATCAAATGAACTGCCGCAATTCCTGCCCCCATTACCCCACCACCGACAACACCAACCCTGAGGCCTGCGAGCGAATCACCAGCGATCTTGCCCAGCTTGGACGCGGCTTCCGTAAGAAAATAAACATGAACCAGAGATTTGCACTCGCGCGTGACAATCATCTCGCCCAGCATCCGTGCCTCAAGCGCCAGACCATCGCTGAGACTCATTCCCAGGCCGCGGGCACATACATCAATAGCCGCAAGCAGCGCTGGATAAAATCCATTAGTGCGTCCCAATATCTGCTGCCGCGCCTGACGGGCAACCAACATCCGCCCAAGAGATGTCTTGCTGAGCAAGGTATCCCTCAAAGACGATTGCGGTTTGCGCAGCTCCCTTTTACCTTGAATCAGCTGAATTGCTGTCTGCCGAAGCAGCACAACAGAGTCAATGTCATCTTCAACCGGCACCAGCAGATCAACCATGCCTTTCTTCATGGCGACCGCAGCAGGCAGCACACTGCCTTTAAGAATGATATCAAGAGCGTTGCCCAGACCAAGCAGGCGCGGCAAACGCTGACAACCGCCAAATCCAGGAATTATGCCAAGCTTTGTCTCCGGTAGACCAATCTTTGTCCGTGAAGTATTGGCCGCAATGCGATAATCGCAGGCAAGCGCCATTTCGAAACCACCGCCGATACAAGGTCCGCAAATGGCGGCCACGGTTGGAATAGGCAGATCGTCAATCAATTGAAAAACGGTCTGCCCTTCTCGGGCCAAAGCCTCACCCTGAGGTACTGACTCCACTGAACGGATCACATTGATATCCGCCCCGGCGCAAAAACAATTCTCGTTCGGCCCACAAATCACCAGGCCTTTAAGGTCTGAACGCCGTTGAACAGCCAGCACCGCTTCTTTCAGACCCGCCATGCGTTCAGCATCGAGGATAACTGTTTTTTCCTCAGGCCCGCCGAGAGAAAGAAACGCGATATCGCTTTCTACCGACAACCTGACAGCCTTTTCCATGTTGAACGATTCTTCCGTCACCTGAACCTCTTAAACCGGCTTTGCTTACCATTTTTCTATCAAACTGTGCGGACCTCCTGTGCAGGTTTTCCGCCGGGCTAAGATACTGCCACTAATGGAAATACAATGCCAGTCTGCAGTTCACCTAAAAACACCCGCAATCGCCTGAAGAATTGACGGACCCAGCCCGGATGTTGCACGACGGGCTTACGTGCAACATTCGGGTTAAGCGTAGTCGACCCCACCCATCAACAATCACACAATCCATACCATTTTCCCGATTGACAGATTCGCCCAGCCACAGAATAACAAACAAATTAAGGCAGTAAACAAAAGGAGCACATTATGGATGTATCTTCAAAGAAATTCACCGAACGAACAGGCTCATTGCGTGAAAAGATCGTTAAGGTCTTTGAAGACGATTGCCAGGCCCACGAAGATGAAAATGCGAAAAAACAGATTCGGGCTCTTCGTTCTTCGCCAATGGCAACACCTGACAACATCGACAGTAATAATCCGCTGGCTGGTATATTCTCCTCACGGGCGAATCGCTAACCTCCCCGCGGCCACCTCATGTCATGCGATAAGCCAGAGCCTCGGCCATTTCCGAAAGGCCGATTTCGTCAAGCCCCTCAAGGTCAGCTATTGTACGCGCTATGCGCAGGATGCGAACAAAGGCCCGGCCACTCAAAGACTGTTTGTGGCAAAACTGCTCAAGCATCGCGTTTGCCGCTGCATCAAGCGGCACATAACGACGACACTGTTTAAGACTGAGCACGGCGTTTAATATCTCGCTGTTTCCATATCGCGCCTTCTGCGCTTCACGTGCCCGACCGACACGGCTTCTCATCAGCTCAGTGGAATCTTCGATGTGACGACTATTCAAACGCTCTACCGAAACAGACGGCACCCAGACCTGAAGATCGATTCGATCGAGCAAGGGTTTGGAGATTCCTTTCATCACCTTCATATCTGCTGATTTTCTGGCAAACTGCGATTCATCTTTCGGATTCATCGCCGCCACCAGCTGAAAGTTTGCCGGGAACACCGCACTGCCTTTTGTGCGCACAATCCGCACCTGTTTTTCTTCAAGCGGACCCCGTAATCCTTCAATTGCCGACCGCGAGAACTCGGTTAGTTCATCAAGAAACAACACACCGCGATGCGCCAGAGATATCTCCCCCGGCGTGGGCACCGAACCTCCGCCGAGCAAACCAGCAGCGCTGATTGAATGATGCGGTGCACGAAAAGGCCGCTGACTCGGCAAAGTTACAACCGGGCTATCAAGAGCAATCGAACGCACCCTGGCAACTTCAACAGATTCCGCCGAAGACAGTGCTGGCAAAATTGACGGCAGACGACTGGCAAGCAAACTTTTCCCCGAGCCCGGTGGCCCAACCAGCAGCACGTTATGTCCTCCCGCTGCGGCGATCTCCAACGCTCGTTTGGCCTGCTCGTTGCCAACGACATCGGCAAAGGTCAACATATCTTCCGAAGGCTCCTCCTCAACTTCGTCAACAAGTTCTGTTCGCCATGGTTTCTCCCTCCGCAAAAACTGCACCAGCTGCCCAAGAGTTTTACAGCCAACTGTATTCGTCAGAGCTGCCTTACGACCAAGCACAGCATCCAACGGTGATGCCACACACATGGAAAAGCCATGACTGCGGCAAAGCTCAAGCGCCGATAACACTCCTTTGCCGCCACGTAATCTGCCATCAAGCGACAGTTCAGAAAAAAACATCAAATCGTCTACCGCAGACTGTGGGAGCTGACCGTTAGCTACAAGAATACTTACAGCAATCGCCAAATCGAAATTAGCTCCGACTTTTGGCAAAGCCGAAGGACCAAGATGCACGACAACTGCATATTCGGGAAAATGAAAGCCGCTGCTTTCAATCGCACAACGCACTCTCTCGCGCGCCTCCTTAACGACGCTATCCGGTAGTCCGGTTAACGAAAACTTTTTCACAAAACCGCTGACAAAGGTTTCCACTTCAACCAGATGTGCCTCGACGCCAATTATCGCCGCACTTGCAACCCTAGCTCCCATAATAAATTATCCTGTCTATAAAATTGCACGTGGCCCGATAACCAGACTTAAATCTACGAGAACAATAGCCGCTTCCTGTAAAATTCCATCACCAGCAGCGCTGATTGAATTTGGTGGGTTTTGACGGGCGCCTCCTGAGGCGCCCCTACATCTGACCCAAGCCTCGCAACACTCCCATTACGGGCTTACCTTGTATTAACGTTCAGAAGACAAACAGATTGCAGCAATCATGGATGTATCAACAATACACCGCGTTACACTGGCCTGTTTCCTGCATAGACATCACAGAGGGAGCAGAAAGCGGCAAAATTA
Source organism: bacterium (assembly GCA_028689495.1). Taxonomy (GTDB): domain Bacteria; phylum Bdellovibrionota_C; class UBA2361; order SZUA-149; family JAQTWB01; genus JAQTWB01. The sequence continues at coordinate 24,846 of JAQTWB010000003.1, forward strand.
GGAAATTCCTGCCCGGTCCCTGCAAGACTTTCCACAATACCGAGTGGATTACCAAACTTTTGGAGCATGACCTTGAGTTCAGAAGCATCGCTAAATATTGAAAATGCCTGGCAGTCAGTCGCCCTTGAAGAGCGGATAGAACTGATTTCGGTTGCTCAAGCCCACGGCATAAAAGCGGCACTGGCCTGCATGCTCGTCACATTCAGTATCGCCTACGGTCGAGATGAAATATTCCTTCTGCCTTTTGGGTTGATGATGGCGTTTTTACTGGTGCCCATTTATGCCAGCCGATGTTGGAGAAGCCGCAAACCACAGATCATAATGAGCTACCTTGCGGCCCGCTCGGTTGCCCGGCGCTACGGTTTTGTCTTCCGGATAAAAGACCTCGATATTTTATTGATTTTCAAGGGCACCATCACCCCAATTTATAAAGATGCCGAGGAACGAAGAGCCAGACTTGAAATGCAGGATATTGACCTGGAATCTTCTCCAGGCTCAGAGAAAAAAGAATGCTGGATTGCCCTGCTTCGCGGCGCCGTAGTGGCCTTCTCAGAGGATGTGGGGGGCGCCAATCTGGAGTTCCTTACTCCGATCAACGAGAAAACCGCCGTAAGAAAAGCGTCTTCGGAAGAAGGCGGTGGTTTGATCGTCGATGGCTGCGGACGAGTAGAATTTGGTCGCGTCAGGTTCAGCAGCAGATATCAAGCCGCCCTTTATGTTTTCCTGAAAAAACTGGAAGTGCTGATTAAAAACGCTGAAGACGAAGCTCGCTTACCACCAGGTATCAGCTAATTTCCGGGCTCACGCTCAAGCACAATATAAAGCTTATTCCCTTCCCGCAGCGGACGAGCGACAAAACCAGAGGAAAGAAAAACTGCCACCTCAAGATTTCCCTCAACCTCACGTGGCAACACAGACTGCACGCCTTCAATTCCATCCTGCGGGAAAAATGGCAGCCCGAGATGCCGTCCCGACAGTTTGGCAGCCGGGATTTTAAGAGTAACTAACCCCTCACTCCCGGTCTCCAGAACATAATCAGTGACCGCGAGAGAAAATCCAAGTTGTAAAGCGGACGCGCCATCCGCGCCATGAAAAACAAAATCAAGTGCTTCCAGCGTCACATCACCTGATACCTCATCAACATTAGGCACACTTTTATTCTCGTCCGCACTATCGACCTCAGATGCAGGCTTGGTTCTACGTCCTGAAAGCTCATCAAGGGGGTTATACCCGGCAGAAACATCCTCGCGATACACCCTGGCGGAAACAAGACGTGGCACCGCTGGAGGACCGGCAAGCACGGCACCATCGGCCTGATTAAAAGAAATCGAAACAATAAATTCAGACGAAAAACGACTCGGCAGTTCTGACCACCCGGGGTTCTCTTTTTCGTTAAAGGTAAAAGTAAGACCGGCGCCATTGTCATCATTACGCGCCTGCACCATTCCCGATTCTCCAAGCAGTTCATCGACGCCAGTCCGGGTCAATTCAAGACCGGAAAAGAAAAAATCGAGTTGATGACGATTCTCTAGCAGCTCAACCTTTGGCTTCTGCAAAGCACCTGTCATGGAAACAAATTGCAATATATACGACGATTCACCGGACTCACTAGAACCTGCCGAGGTTTCAAAAAGAATCCGCAAAGGGGGGAATTCAAAACTCTGACTTTCTGCTTGAACCGGGCAAGGAACAGAAGAAAACAATATCAACAAAGCAGTAACCAGGAGTCCGAAAAACCAATCGAATCTTCGACTAGCACTTGACTGCCGACAATGACACTGTCTAAGCGACATCGGGCCCCTGAATCTCAGACTTGATACGGTAGATTTCAGGAAGGTTGGAATAACGGTTCGCATCGTCAAGCCCCAGACCAACCAGCCACTCTTCGCCGTGGTAATCAAAACAACTCCAGTCAGGTACAAACTGCGGTTTAGGGACAATACGCCGCACCAGCGAAACGGAACGAATCTCACCCGCACCAGCGTCTTTCAAAGTTTTACTGATAAGCGCCAATGTTTTGCCAGAGTCGCAAATCTCATCGACCATCAAAACCGACCTGCCAGCGACGTTGCAGCAAATGAGTTCAATTCGGCTCTGTTCAAGTTCCTGATTGGATTCTTTGCAGTAGGCCTCACTGCGGCAGAACGCCGTTTCGACACTAAAGGCCAACGAGCGCAATAAATCGGAGTAAAAAAAAACTCCGCCGCGCAAGACACAAACGGCAACTACCGGTAACCCGGTTGCCTGCTGCTGCTTGTTGCCCCAGCAAGTAATTTGTCTGCCGATACTTTCCACCTGCTCTTTTATCTGCAGGCGCGTATAAAGCTTTTCGTAACGTCGCGGAACCAGCCACTCAACTGAGGACATATGGTTCAGCGACCACTGACGGCACTAAGTGGTGCCTGCCGCGGGTCGAGAATATCACGCCCCAAGGAAGAAGATGCCATGCGGTTTTCCCGATAAGCATCATAGTCAAGAACGCGGCCTTTCACTGAATAAAGATAAGCATCGATGTTGGCGAGGAAATAAGTCCCGACACTGCCAATAACAATCACCGAAAAAAACCAAACCCAGGCAAAAGCCTGTCCGCACTTGGAATTTGCACAGTGCCCAGCTGAAGAATCTACTACTTCACTCATCGTTGCTCTCCCTTAAAAAATCTATCTCTGGCCCTCTCCTGCAAAATTCACAAGAAGATTAAGTGGCCCAAGCGAGGGGAATGTAAGGCAAAGCAAGCCAGTAAAACAAGAGATTTGCAGTTAATTTTTGCCAGAATGCCACTTTTTCACTAAAAGCCGCCCCTGGAAAAAATATCCTGATTTTGGGTTTATTCTGAGCAAAAAATTCGGTATTGTCGCCAGTCCGAGCAGGAAGATATATGACGATCTCCCTTCCTCCTCTGGTCGGCAGGGCGAATGCATCCTACCTGCCTGTAAATACTAGCTTTTTGCTCGCGACCCAAAATCTTGCCGGTGGAAAGCATCCCTCTTTGAAAACTTGCCTTGGGTAATAAACCTGCTTGGACCTTCGACTGGCGCATAGCCGCGACAGCCGGAGGTCTGAGAATCAGACTTTATTTTTTTGTTTTTTTGGAGGTTTTTATGACTGGGTTACATAATGGGGACTATTTAGAGGAATGCCGGCAACAGCTGGAGAACCTGAGAATAGCCCTTAATGCTGGGCTGGACAGCAATGTCTGGAAAATGGGTGCAGAGGTAGAAATACCCCTGATCGATCAGGGGACAGGCGAAACTGCCTTATCGGCTTTCGACTTATCGCACAAAATTCACCAAGGTCAATTTTGCGACTGCGACAACTCTCCGGAATCTTTTCCCGGAAACCTCGAGCTTAACATCAAGCCCCAGGTAATCGGAGCGGATTGTCTCAAAGAGATTGAACAGGAGATGATAAAAGCGCTAGTCGCCATCGGCTCTGCAAATATGACCACCGATATAAACGGCAACTTAGTCCGGGCCAAACCGATATTCACGGGAATCAGCCCTGGGTTGACGGCAGAAATGTTTGGTGTGCTAACCACGCCCAAACAGCGCTATGTGCAGCTCAACAACACGCTAGACGCGTTGTTGAATGCACGCGGCGAAAGTGGGCAACTGCTGCAGTTCGTCTATGGCGATGGACACATAGTGCAATTGCCACGGATGAACCGCACCGATATCGGAATGGGTTCATCCATCCAACCGCACATCGGTTGTCCGGCGAAAGACTTCGCCTGGCTGATGAACATCAGTCGCGCACTGATGGGCATCTTGCAAAGCGCCACCGTCGCTTCGCCGAGGATTCTGGGACATAAGGTGCCGGGATACCAGGAAGGACGGATCTGGCTCTGGGAAGAGCTCATCCAGATGGTGGACTTTGACCCGATGATGGGCCGCGGTGGCTATCTGAAGGAAGGTACGACCGATGGACTGTATGAGGCCATCAAAGCACAGTTTGACAGCAACAGACCTCTGATACTCAACCCGGAGTTGACGGAAGAATGTAACTGTCATCATCCACTTTCGGCACTGTGTCATTATATGGGCACTGGATGGTTCCACATCCGCCCCTGTGTGGCATTTGTCGATGGAGAATATCAGCCTCATGTAGAATTGAGGAACTTCTCAACCGGCCCCTCAATTCCCGACATGATGTCGCTATTGAGTGTGTATCTGGGGCTTGTGCTGTTCTTCAAAGACAAGGGTATCTCAGCGGAATCTCTTTTGTCATACGACGAGGCACGGGATAATTTCTACCATGCGGTAGAAAAAGGGCTTGATGCTGAACTCGCCTGGTGTGGAGAACGGTTTAAGGCTGACAAGTTGTTACTTGACGTCCTTCTGCCATACGCCCACCAGGGCTTGAAAGGTGCCGGTATCGATGATGGTTATGTCGGCCATCTCGAGCGTTCTGTGGGGAAAAAATTGACAGCCGCGAGTTTCATCGACGCTGTTTACGAACAGTTTACCAATGTTCCGGAAGATGTGGTCGGCAGAGGTCTGGCACTCTACATGAGTGACCGGCCATGCTCGCCAATCGCCGACTGGTGCGCAAGTGACGTTGGCGGCTATATTGCCAGCATCACTTCTGAAGCTGTTCAAGACTGCGGCAACGCAACTCAGGAAGCGGCGTATTTTTAATTTTGACTTTCATGTTTGACAAGGTCGCGTTTACGAGGAACGCGACCTCACTCAAAAACCATTTAAGGATTTTACCTGATTCTCAGCCTGCTTTAATTTTCTATAATTGCCCTATTGACCTCGGTGAGAAAACCGTCGTCCGCGGCAATACATAACGGGTAGATGCCTTCCGTCTTTAACCACACGGCCATAGCGCGGTGTGGTTAAAGAGAACGCCACAAACGTGGCAGGAGGTTTTTATGAATGCAGTACCCACTGTCGCTGCTGAGCCGATTACGGCAAACAGCGTCCCCCGTTTTGCTGACCTGCAAATGCAGAAAGCGAAATACCTGATGCCTTGTTTGAACAGCATGGAAGATGCTCTTCGCTCAGGGATGTTCATCAATCGCAAGACCCAAAAAATTGGCGCCGAACTGGAGGTGTTCCTGGTCGACAGAGAAACAGGTGCTCCAGCCAATCTGGCAGTTGAAGTTGTCCGTGAGCTGGTCGCCATCTCTAAACAGTTCCAGCACGAAGCCACGCAAATACAGGTAGAATACAATGCCAGCGTATTCCGAATGCGCGAAGTGTGTTTCCAGAATCTGCGCGATGACATGCGTGATGCCCTGCAGCTAATCGATAGCATCGCCGCAAAATATGGAGCAATCAGTGTCGCCTGCGGCACCTTGCCTTCATCAAGCTACGATGACTTGTTGGGCAAGCGGGTCCTTATGACACCGCTTTCCCGTTATCGAACGATGAGCAGCACTGTCCAGGAAAGCCGGCTTGCATTGTTTGACGGCAAGGAAGACCCGCGAATAGTTATCCCGCAACACTCGCGAGATGTGTTCGAAATGCCAAAAGGAGTACATTTGCCCTGGCTAATCGGCTTGTTTTCTTCTTACCAAATGCACCTGGAAATTCCCTATGACAAATTCGGCAGGATCTACAACTGGTTTGTCGCGCTTGCCGGAATCCATCTCGGAGCTACTACCGGCTCCGGTGTATTTTGTGAGCGTCTGGTTGCAAAGGAAATTCGCTCCTGGATGTGGCGCTTCCTGATGGGTAAACAACTGGCCGGCTTTCCGGAAAGTTACCTGGAGGAAGATAACCTAGCCTTTGCTCAGTACATGCGCCGGGCGGTAGAAAAACACCCTGTGCTGCTCGACTTGAGCGTCAAGGGCGAATACCCGGATTTCGATAACTACGGTCATTTGAATCTGCACAACGGCACTGTCTGGGAACCTCTTCGCGGAGTACTTGGACGTGAAGGTGACAAGTTGACAACTCGTATTGAAGTTCGCTGGCCAGCGAGTGGTCCAACTCCAGCGGACATGGTAGCACACACTGCCATGCTCTTTGCCGCCACTCTGGCTTTTGAAGGTGAAGCTCCAGCAAAGTTCGTTCCTTTTGGTGCAGCAAAAAAGCACTTCATGGATGCGAGTTTTTCTGGTCTTGATTTCATCGCTCAATGGTCTGACGACTATTACAGTGTTCGTCACCTGCTGCTGAATATGATTATCCCCCGAGCTCGGGAAATTCTTCAGGACTTTGGTATCGACCTGTCGATTCTTGAGCCGGTGAAAAACTCTGTCAGCAAAGGTGTTACGCCAGCAGACTGGATAGGTGAAGCTTTCATCTTGCTTGTTAATGCCGGCTACACGCGGCAAATGGCGGGTCAGGTGTTAACGAAACGTATCAGTGAACCCGAACTAAAACTTCACCCTGAGGGCTTTGTCGCCTGGCCAAAACCAGCCGAAGCATTCAAAAAAGACATCAGGGCGATGCAAAAAAGCGGGGAGGTGCAAGTTGCCAACTATTAAACGGCACTCGCCTCGGCGTTTCAGGCGAACAAAAATCCCAAACATCGAATCGGCAGACAAGGCGGCCAATTGTCAATATAGACAATTGGCCCCTCGCTTCGTTCTTTGCTGGGGGAAAATACTTGCTTTCATTCATCAACGAAAAAAGGCGGCAGATAACGCTCGCGTTACCTGCCGCCCATAGGAGCTTCATGCTTCTCAGGTTATAAAGAAGGTTTTCTTCTCTTTACCCCAATTACCGAAATCACCTCTCCATCATCTGCCAATTCAACACCGGCTTTCTCGCCGCTGCAGTTTCATCCAGACGACCAACTGGCGATGAATAAGGTGCATCGTGAAAAATTTCCGGTGTCTCCTCAACTTCCCGGGCAATTTCCAGCATCGCATCACAGAAGGCATCAAGCGAGTCTTTCGACTCTGACTCGGTCGGTTCAATCATCAAGGCATTCTTGACGTGCAGCGGAAAATACACGGTTGGAGGATGAAAGCCGTAATCAATCAACCGCTTGGCGACATCTATAGTCGAAACATGGTGCACCTGCTGCTTTGAATCAGTAAATACCGCTTCATGCAGATGAGGCTGCTTCAGGCAAAGCTCATAATCCTTTTCCAACCGGGCCCTGACATAGTTGGCATTAAGAACTGCCTTTTCACTGACTTGTTGCAACCCTTTTCCACCGAGACGCAGAATAAACGCATAAGAACGAACAAACACACCAAAATTGCCAACGAACTCCCGCATCAGACCGATGCTGTCGGTATCTACGACATCGCGATCAAGTCTATAATAAGGCTGTCCGTCTACCCCCTTGATTTTTTCAATTCGTGGATATGGCAAAAATGGTTTCAAGCGATCACTCACCGCCACAGGTCCGGCACCTGGCCCGCCCCCGCCATGCGGCTGGGAAAAAGTTTTGTGCAGGTTAATATGCAGGGCATCAACACCAAAATCGCCAGGACGAGCATGACCAAGAAGTGCGTTCAAATTCGCGCCGTCCATATAGACGTACCCGCCAGCGGCATGAATGATTTCAGCAATCTCCTCAATCCCTGTCTCAAAAAGCCCCAACGTGTTGGGATTGGTGATCATAATCCCACCGATGCTGTCATCCATCGCCTGGCGCACATCATCTGCCCTGAGAATTCCTTCCGGGCCCGAAGCGATCTGCTTTGTCTTGAGTCCGGCGACAGTGCATGTCGCGGGATTAGTGCCGTGAGCACTGTCCGGAATAAGAATCGTATCCCTTTTTGAACCGGCTTTCTCCAGCCCTTTGCGGATCATCATCACACCGGCAAGTTCTCCATGAGCGCCAGCCGCTGGCACAAGAGTCACCCCAGCAAGACCTGTGACAATTCGCAAGGCATCACCAAGCTCATACATCAACTGCAAAGCACCCTGCGCCAGGTGCTCGGGGGTTTCCGGGTGCAGATGAGCAAAACCCGGCAGACGAACCAACGACTCATGCACACGAGGGTTATATTTCATCGTGCATGACCCAAGTGGATAGCCATGAACTTCAACACTGGCGTTAAGTCGCGAAAGCCTGGTGAAGTGCCTGACAACGTCCACTTCCGAAAGTTCCGGAAGCAAAATATCGTCGTCCCTTCTAAGCTCAGCCGGGATACCCGCAATGAGCTCGGCCACAGCCACCTTGGGCTCGGGCAAATTGACCCCAGAACGCCCGTGTCTTGACTTCTCAAACGACAGGGCCTCACCACCACCCAATCTCATCCCGACCGATGGTTTGCTTTCTCTTTTTGTTGCTGGTCGCACTTTAAATATCTCCTGACGAATATTTTTATTTACCTAAACAGCCCGAACGATGGATCTGATCGCATTACCCAGTCGGTGGACAGAGTCTTCGGTATTCATTTCAGAAGCCGAGATCAGAAAACAATCGCGCAAACTTTCATCAGACGAATCGACAAGCGGTCCGACCATAATTCCGTGCCCCTCTTCTAGTCGTTCGAGCAAATGGGCGGCGCGATTACCCGCCTCACCCAGTGAACGACACTCGGCAGCAGAGACAACAAACTCGTTAAACACCGGCCCGGTAAAACGAAGCTCAACACCGACATCCAGCAGTTCTTCGCGCAACTGTCGCGCCCGATCGAGGTTCAAAAATGCAAGCTGCTTCAGGCCACTTTTGCCATATTGCGAAAGATAAATTGTCACACAAAGCGCAAGAAGCTGGTTATTCGTGCAAATATTGGAAGTGGCTTTGTCGCGCCTGATATGCTGCTCCCTCGTTGACAAAGTCAGCACGAAACCTCTCGTCCCTTCGCTATCAACGGTCTGCCCACAAAGACGACCCGGCATCTGGCGGATAAATGTCGAACGGGCCGCCATAAAACCGCACCAAGGTCCACTATATGACAGTGGCACACCAAAACTCTGCAAATCGCCAACAGCCACATCAGCACCAAGTGCACCCGGAGACTTATACAACGCCAGCGCAAGTGGCTCCGTTGTATAACTAATCAGTAGAGCCTTGCTTCCCGCCATTTTATCGCGAACAGCAGCAATATCTTCAAAGACGCCAAAGGAATTCGGATACCCGACAACTATCGCCGCGACATTGGCCAGTTGTTCGGTGGAAAAAGAGCTGTAATCGAGCTGACCGCTATCCTGGGCGAAAGGCACTGTCTCAATCTGCAGTTCAGGAAACCACTGTAAGCCCCCTCTCACTACTTCACGCGCCCGACGCGGCAATGACTCCGCCAGTAAAATTCGGTTAGCTCCCTTATTAACTCGAAGTGCGAGTTTAACAGCCTCCAACATCGACGTGGCCCCGTCATACAGACCGGCATTTGCCACCTCCATTCCCATCAAGGACGAAACCATGCTCTGAAATTCAAAAATAGCCTGCAATGTCCCTTGAGCGATCTCCGGTTGATATGGAGTATAACTTGTCAGGAACTCACCGCGTTGAACGATTTGATCGACAACAGCTGGTATATAGTGGCGTCCCCCGGCAGCGGCAAGAAAACTGTCACTGCCTGAAGCCCTGTTTCGCCCCGCCAAAGCCGTAAAATATTCAACGATATCCTGCTCAGACATTGCCGTGGGCAAACCTTCCAGGTCGTTGGCCATCTCGCGAATATGCCGGGGAATACCACGGAAAAGCTCTTCAACATTTTTTGCGCCAATCACATCGAGCATTTCTTGCTGCTCGTCAGCACAACAGGGAATATATGGGTGAGACACTTTCTTTTTGTTCCTTACTGTCTTTTGGACTTCATCAATTATAGGGAAGGGATTTGAAACTACTTGGAGGATTCCGCGACAAAAGCCTTGTAATCATCAGCCGACATAAGCTTGTTGTAATCGGCATCATTATTTGCCCGCAACAGAACCAACCATCCGCCATCAAATGGAGCCGTATTAAGCAGTTCGGGAGCATCGGCCAACTGCTCGTTCACCGAGACTACTTCTCCATCAAACGGCGCATAAACATCACTGACTGCCTTTACTGATTCAACCGTCATAAACGACTGCCCTGCTTTCACGCTGCTGCCAGGCTGAGGCAAATCAACATAAACAACGTCTCCTAATTCAGATTGGGCATAATCGGAGATACCAACGCGAAAACCGTCCGTCTCCTTCTTCGCCCACTCATGTTCCTGGCTGTAACGACAATCAGCTCTGGTTTCCATTTTTACTCCATTCATTAATCGGGAAAGCCCCGAAAACATTAATACCCGAGAACAATTATACTGGTGAGATACTTGTTATTTCTTGCGACTATATAAAGGCAGCTGCTCGACGCGAATCGGCAAATCCCTTCCTCTGACCGAGGCTGTCAAAGACATTCCCGGCTCAGCACAATCAACATCAACCATCATCATCCCCACTGCCTTGCCAAGCGTTGGTGTCATAGTACCACTTGTAACAACCCCAACTTTCCTTCCGCCCGAATTAAAGATCTCTGCTCCATCGCGGACGATACCACGACCATCGACAGAAAAACCGATAAGCTTCTGCGACAGGCCCTTTTCCTGCTCCGCCAATAATGCCTCACGGCCAATAAAGTCTCCTTTGGCAAACTTGACTACCCAGCCTACCCCGCAGGACAGCGCATTCCAGTTATCGTTCAGCTCGTGTCCATAAAGCGGATAGCTGGCCTCAAGTCGCAAGGTGTCTCGCGCACCAAGGCCAATCGGTTTGGCTCCCAAATCCTGCCCCGCGGCCAGCAGCGCCTTCCAGAAATCCGAAGCGGCAGATTCAGGCAAAAATACCTCGAATCCATCTTCTCCGGTATAACCGGTGCGAGCGACTATCGTCGCAACTTCAATCTGATTATTCGTCCAAACGAGGCAATGATGCGAAAAAGGCCTCCAGGCATCTATTGTCAAATCTTCACTGGCAAATAACCGGCTCATCAGAGTCTGAGCCTGTGGACCCTGAACTGCAATCTGAGCATACTCAGCCGAGCGATTTTCAATCTTCACGTCATCAATGAGATGCTCAAGCATCCAGGCAAAGTCTTTGTCGGTATTCGAAGCGTTGACACAAACAAGAAAATTATCTTTAGCCAGGCAATAGACAATAATGTCATCAACGACCCCACCCGTAGGGCGAACAAACAAAGAGTAATGAGCTCGGCCGGGAACAAGCTTGCTGACATCATTCGATGTCACATATTGCAAATATTCGAGAGCACGCTCTCCAGAAACGAATATCTCACCCATATGGCTGACATCGAATAACCCGACATGCTGGCGAACGCAGTTATGTTCCTCTATCACCCCACTGTACAGCACCGGCATCTCCCAACCGCCAAAAGGCACAAATTTGGCTCCAAGGTCAGCATGAGCCTGATAAAGTGGTGTTCGCCGCAAATCCGCGGACTCTTCTGCAACCGACATCAACTTATTTCTCCTCTAGAATTTTTCTTTCCGCTTCAAGCACAGTATTTGATAGCAACATCGCAATGGTCATCGGCCCCACGCCACCGGGCACTGGCGTAATCGCCGCAACCTGCTCAAGGACATCATCATAATCAACGTCCCCGACAAGACGACCGTCATCAAGACGATTAATGCCGACATCAATAACAATTGATCCAGGTTTGACAAAATCACTCTTGATCATCTGCGGACGTCCGACCGCCGCGACAAGGATATCGGCCCTGCGACACTCAGCCGGCAAATCTTTGGTTCGGGAATGGCAGATGGTGACGGTACAATTTTCCTCCAGAAAAAGAAGGGCCGCCGGCTTACCGACAAGAATCGAACGCCCAACAACAGCAACATGCTTCCCTGCCAAATCATTGCTGCCGTACAGTTGCTCACTAGCGTGTTTTGCCAAAAGTAAACAACCAAGTGGTGTACATGGACGATGCGCCTTGGCTCCACGAAGCAACATCCCCTGATTGACCGGATGAAGGCCATCAACGTCTTTTTCAGGGGAGATCGCCATCAAAGCAGAAAATTCATCAAGGCCCTTGGGCAACGGCAATTGCAGCAGTATGCCATCGACATCATGGCGCTTACCAAGAGCACGGAGCTCAGACTCCAACTTTTCCTGCGCCACATCGGCAGGCAAAGCGATATCAATCGCCTCCATCCCACATTTTTTTGCTCTTCGGGACTTCGACTGCACATAGACACGAGAGGCAGGATTATCCCCGACTAGCACCACTGCCAGCACGGGTGGCCGACCCAAAGTTTCTTTCACCGCGGCCGACCTCTCATGGAGTTGGGCTTCAACAGAAGCAGCATAGTTTTTGCCATCAATAACTAATGCAGACATGGCACTCCCGGGATAATCAATAGGTGGTTTTTGTCTGAGGACATCGCTCTTGAACAGGGTATCGCTATACATCAGCCTTGCCTTGGCTGGCAAACCCAGCAAAAAAATTGCACGTAAACCCATCGCGAGGTCGCGCATTCCGGGAATCCTGCGGAAGAGTGCAGTGGGGCGTAGTGAGGCAGCGAGGCGGGAGCTCTGCTGCCAATATTTGAGGATTACCTGCCGCGCCGAGCTGGAGCTCGGCACGCCCACGGCGACAAGTTCAACTCTCACCTTTCAACTGCAGGTTTATGATCTTTTGTTAGCCGCCCACACAATAAAAAAGAGCCCCGAAGGCTCTTCTTTATTCAACGCGGAGAACATACTCCATAAGGCTAGTCGTGACACGAGCCTTATGGAAATCAGACTAGGTTAGGCAGCTTTCTTCGTCGGAGTCTTGCCAACTACCGGTGTATTAATCATCAAGGCAGTGCTCGAGTCTGTTCTCTGCCACTCGATGTTCAAATCTTGGCCTTCAAGTTCAAAATACTTGGAAATAACTTCCATCAGGTCTTTCTTGAAGAGATCCATATCGGCTGAGCTAAGCCCACTCCTGTCCTGTACGAGCAGCATCTGCAGACGATTTTTTGCCGTCCTCTTGGAAAATCTTGGGCCGAAAAATTTTGAGGTAAGTGACCTTAACACAACCATGCTCCTAATTTAGTCGTTATCTCTTGCACATTCACCAATCTGCCGATCCTCTGAAAGAATCATCTGAAGGGATCGACAGGGAACGCCCTTAGGCTGAGGCCATTCCGAAGCGCCTGGACACTTTCGCCCAAAAACCTTCGCTGACTTGCAAATCTTCACCAGTAACGGATGCCCCAATCAACCTGTCAACGATCTTCAAGAAAGATTGGCCGGCTTTTGACTTGGGATTATAGACAACCGGATCTCCAGTGTTGGCAGAGACTACAACATCATTGTCTTTAAGAACAAGACCTATCTGTTCAATCCCCAGGATATCAATAACATCCTGCGGTGAAAGCATGTCGCCGCGCTTGACCATATCTTTGTCGACTCGATTGATCAGCAACTGTGGTTCGATTCCACGAGCCGCAAGCAACCCGACAACACGGTCAGCATCACGAATTGCCGAAACCTCCGGAGTCGTCACCAGAAGCGCTTCATCAGCACCGGCACAGGCGTTACGAAAACCTTGCTCAATTCCCGCAGGTGAATCAATCAATACAAAATGAAATTCACGCTTGAAAGAATCAACTACCTCTTTCATCTCCTCTTCATTGACCACATCCTTGTCATCAGTCTGAGAGGCAGGAAGAAGGTAAAGATTATTTGAACGCTTGGACTTGATAATTGCCTGCTGTGGTTTGCAGCGACCCTTAATGACATCAACCAGGTTAAAAACGATCCGGTTTTCCAACCCCATGATAACGTCAAGGTTGCGAAGTCCGATATCACCATCAATTACCAACACTCTCTTTCCCTTCAGAGCCAGAGCAGCCCCGAGATTAGCCGTTGTTGTGGTTTTCCCTACTCCCCCTTTGCCGGAAGTAATAACAATTGCACGACCTGTCATAATCTCACCCTGTTTAATACTGACCTTGCGATCCTCAACCCTGTAACCAAGAAGCCCTAACCAAAAAAAAGCTTAACAGCCCTGCCTGGACAATCTCTTCCTTTGCAGCGCCTTTGCTTCATAAGCCTCAACGACAATCCGACGATCTTCAATGTGCGCAATCTCAACACCTCGCACCAGATCATCACTTCCACGGGAAATCACGCTGCCGATACGAAGCTGCATCGGTCTCATTTGCACAGCAATAATCACCCTGTCCTGATATTCATCGTCATAAGCCGAAGCATGAGCCGTGCCGCGCAAGCTGCCAAGCACGATGATATCCCCACCAGCAATCAAATCCGCCCCAGGATTGACATCCCCTACCACAACCAGACTGTATGGCGTCTCTATCTTCTGCCCGGAACGAAGCGTGCCGAAAATCACCTTGGCATTGGCATCCTCTTCATAAAGCAGCTCGTCACCAAGATATTTGGCAAAGCTCTGTGCATATGCACGACCAACGCTGCTCGCACGATCCCTGCTATCAAGTGCGACACATGTCCCCGGGACACGGCTTGCTTTAACCACATCCGGCGTAGTTTCCTCAAGATAGTCATCTCCTGACAGGACCTCCAGATCATCTGTCGAGAGAGAGCCGGACATCGCACTATCGAAAAAACTCAGCATCGTCGGACGAATCTCACCACCTTCATCAAACTCATCAACAGCAAACAATGGCCGACCATTAGAAACCGGCTGAACATTCACCTTCCCTTCTGCCGTATCCTTGTTGCCGGAAGGCTGAGCCAAAAGATTAGCCGAAACATTTTCAGGCAACTCGTCTGCTTGAGACAGAGCGACACGACCAACAGGCTTTCTGCGCCTGGTAACCTCAATGCCAAAATTCTCTTTGAGAACCCTCTCCAGCTCCAACCCCTGCTCTTTATTCGGCATACGATCCAGCCATTCGATGGAGACCTTGCCTCCTTGAAAAAAATTCTTTCTCTCAAGCAAAAACTGGTTGAGCTCCTCGACGATCGCCCCCCAAGGACTTCGCCCATCAATACGGAGAATAAGGCCATCCTCTGTTCCGCGTGCGCTCACCACCCGGGAAGAACCCTCTGCGAAGAAGCTCTTCCTTGCCGATTCGTCTCCCGATATCGAAGGTCCGTCGTTCATGAATCTCAACTTTTTCTGAATCTGTATCATTGACAGGTCAGCCGGATAGCCTCCCTACACAAAGTGCTATATAACATGCCCCCCAGAACTTCAAGTAAGTTATAGCTATAGATTTTCAAAATACTTTCAACACTTTTTCTTACTGAGAAAACCTTCTATGCCAAAGTAATCAGGAGAAAATTTCTTGCACTGCAACAGACAGTAAGGCAGGGTTCAAGCCGCCGGGGCACTCCCGGAAACCGGAGCGGACCTCAAGACCGAAGCCGCCCAAACCATTCGGAGTGAAAAACAAATGAAAAAGTTATTCCTTCTTGTTCTCACAATCCTCGCCATTTCAGTTCGGGGAGAAGATGTATATGGAGAAAACAACATGCTAAAAGCAACAATCGAAACCTCTAAGGGCACAATCGAAATCAACTTGTTCCCCGACAAAGTGCCGGTCACCATCGCCAACTTTGTTAATCTCGCCCAACGAGGCTACTACGATGGACTCAAGTTTCATCGCGTAATTCCTGATTTCATGATTCAGGGCGGAGACCCGGTGGGCAACGGATCTGGTGGCCCCGGCTATCGCTTCGAAGACGAATTTGATCCTTCATTAAAGCACAACAAACCGGGCATCCTTTCAATGGCCAATGCCGGACCAGGAACAAATGGCAGCCAGTTCTTTATCACCCACTTGCCGACACCTTGGCTTGACGGCAAACATTCGGTGTTCGGAGAGGTTACTTCTGGCCAGGACGTGGTGAATGCCATCGCACAAGGAGATACCATCAAGAGCATAACGATCAACGGTGACACTACTGCTTTGCTGGAAAAAGTTGGAGACAAGGTCGCTGCCTGGAATCAAGTGTTAGATAAAAACTTTCCTAGAAAGTAGCGTTGATAACCTGTCCGGGTTGATTGCCGGCCCGGGCAGATAAAAATATTTTTATAGAACCCAGCTCTTGACCTTTATGTTGATTAAATGCCACTATCTCCGAGTTGTTCACTGACAATTCATTTTTCAAGGTTTTCCCCGGTTAAGTTGTAAACAAACCTACACAAAGGTGCCCCGTGGGAAGCACAATAAAACACATTGCCGAATCATTCTCGGACTTTATAAACGCCACCATCTTACTTCCGCTCAAAGACCTTAGCGACATCGCTCATGAAAGCGGGCATACGACCAGCGACATGAGCACAACCAGCAAAAGTTCAGTTACTTATCTGGCAAAATCAATCGTCTTGCAGAAAACTCTGGTAAGCGACAAAAACGCCATGCTCCATAGCCGCTACTATCTGCCACGTTGTTGAGGGTCTTTCCTGCAGCTGTTATAGGGAGTCAAAAACCCCCTACAAACCGCAGGATGGGCCACCCATGGCAAGAAGCTTTGCAATACCAGACTTTTATCGCTCATCTTATATTCGCACGATCAAGCTGCATCGACAGGCGACAGACCCGCGCAAAAAAGATCTGACACCATCTTTGCTCGACTTTGGTCCACTGCGTTTTAAGATTGCCCGACACTTCGGCTTTTGCTTCGGTGTAGAAAACGCCATCGAAATCGCTTATCGGGCGATTGAAGAAAATCCCGGAAAAAAAATCTATCTGTTAAGTGAGATGATTCACAACCCCGAGGTCAACAACGATCTGCTTAGTCGGGGCGTGCGTTTTCTGATGGACACTTCGGGAGAGCGGCTAATAAATTTTTCTGAACTCGGACCTGAAGACATCGTCATTGTTCCGGCCTTTGGCACAACAATAGAACTCTGCAACGAACTTGCCGAGCGCGGAATCGACCCCGACTTCTACGACACAACCTGTCCCTTTGTCGAAAAAGTCTGGAAGCGATCCTCCGACCTCGGGGAACAGCAATATGCGGTAATTATCCACGGCAAAAAAACACACGAAGAAACCCGCGCAACATTTTCACACAGTAAAGAAACTGCGCCAACGCTTGTTTTACGAGATATGCCGGAAGCAGAAATTCTTGCTGAATTCATTTCAGGCAAACGTCCAGCCAACGAATTCTCTGCGATATTTGGCTCAGCGGTCACAACAAATTTTGACCCTGAGCTTCACCTCACGCGACTGGGAGTCGTAAACCAGACAACAATGCTTGCCAGCGAAACTGCAGCAATTGCCTTACGTATCAAGTCTGCCCTCGCCGAAAAATATGGCGAAGAAAATCTCCCCCAACATTTTGCCGATACCAGAGATACACTTTGCTATGCGACACAGGAAAACCAAAGTGCCACAACTGCCTTGATGTCCTGTGGCGCCGATCTGGCAATCGTCGTCGGTGGCTATAACAGCTCCAACACTTCTCATCTGGTCGAACTTCTGGAACAGGCAATGCCGACCTATTACGTTTGTGGGGAACAGGAAATCATGAACGAAAAGACAATCCGTCACTTCTGTCTCGAAAAAAGAGAGATAGTTGAAACTACAGACTGGCTATTAAAAACTCCTCTGACAATCGCCATCACCTCTGGTGCCAGCTGCCCGGATACAACAGTCGACAGGGTTATCAGAAAAGTAACATCCCTTGTCCCGGGTTGCTGTAGCGCCGAAGACGCATTGAAACCCTTTGTGGTGTGAATGTCGCGCCTGAGCGAGTCTCGGGGTGATGACGAGTGCTTAAGAGCCTGGAAGGCTCTTCTACGTTGCTCAAATTGCGGCGTTAACGTTAGACGGCCATCTTGGAGCGTGACTGGCGCTTGCTCAAGAGCCTGGAAGGCTCTTCTACGTTGTTCAAATTGCGGCGTTAACGTAGACGCGCCATCTTGGCGCGTGACTGCGCCGAAGAGTGACGACCTAGTGAAGTAATTTCTCCGCTCCTTGCGCAAGAAGACTCTTGGCAACGCCCGCCCCCAGCTCCTGACACTGAGCAATGGATTCACGGTCCGCCACAGCACCTTCAGCTCTGGCTTCAATCATCACTTCACCATCAACGGAGAATACTTGGGCCCTAAGAGACAGACGTGCCTCAACAATTTCGGCGAAAACACCTACTGCACTGTTACAGTCAGCACCGAGAATACGCACAACCTCGCGTTCGGCAATAAAACACTGTTCAGTCGAAGTATCGACAAGAGACAAAAGTATCCGACGAACCGCATCATCTTCAATGCGAGACTGCACTGCCAGTATTCCCTGATTAACTGCCGGCAAGCAAAGTTCGGCAGAGAGAAGCGACATATATTCAGGAAAAAGACCAAGGCGCTCGATGCCCGCGGCGGCAAGCACCGCAAAATCAACATCTCCCTCTAAAAGTTTTCGCAAACGGGTTGGCACATTCCCGCGAAGCGGTTGAATTTCAAGATCTGGCCTCTGATATAACAGCTGCGCCCGCCGCCGTTTGCTCGCCGTGCCCAGACGCGCCCCGGATGGCAATGTCTGCAACAATTCAAGACTGGGAGACGAGCTGGCTACGGCACCAGCAGAAAGAGGCTTGCGGGAAAGAAGCACGTCCAAGGGATTTGCACGCGGCAGAACTGAAGTAATCCATGTTCCATCAACTATATCACCTGGCACGTCTTTAGCTGAATGAACGGCAATATCAATATCACTAGCAAGCAGAGCCTGCTCAAGTTCGTGAACCCACTCTTTTTTATCACTCACTCCAGCCTGCGTTGTCCCTTGCTTCAGACAACCAGTAGTTTTAACAATACGAATCTCAATTTGAACATCATGATTGTGACGAGCGATCTCCTGCTCGACCTTACGCGCCTGCCATAGAGCAAGCTCACTGCCACGGGTGCCTATCCGCAATTTCATTGCCGTTCCTTCTCGACCGCAACAAGATTCGAAATAATATGCCCCATCCGATCGCGCTTTGTTTCGAGATATTGAAGGTTTTCCTTATGCACACCACCGACATGCTCAAGACGCTCTTTCACCTCGATACCGTAATCTTCTAGCGAAGTGACCTTTTCAGGATTGTTGCTAAGCAACCGAATCCGGGAGAGACCGAGAGCCTGGAGAATCTGCGCAGCACCACGAAAACTTCGCATGTCGGCTGCAAAACCCAGTTTAAGATTTGCATCTACCGTATCATAACCTTGATCCTGCAAATCATAAGCACGAATCTTGTTACCGAGACCGATACCGCGACCTTCCTGAAAAAGATAAATCAGCACTCCTTCGCCTTCGGTCACAATTCTCTCCAGTGCCTCGCGGAACTGCCATCCGCAATCACAGCGCCGACTGCCAAAAATGTCTCCCGTCAGACATTCGGAATGAATGCGCACACACGCCCCATTTTCCGGATTCCCCGCAATAAATACCAGATGTTCGCTACCATCAAGGTCATCCTCATATACGCGCACCTCAATTTCTGGCGCGGCTCCACTCAAACCCTGCTCCAGCCCGGCGAGAAAGCCCTCGCCCAAAGCATCTTCGATTGTAACACTGCACCGTGCTACTTCGCGCATAACCACTTCGCGATGCAGGCGATACTGAACTATTTCCTCGACAGAAGTGAGCGAAAGACCATGATTAATACAATACTGCTGCAACGCCTCGCCGCGCAGCATTTCCCCGTCAGCGCCCATAATTTCGCAAATCACTCCGGCAGGGCGAAGACCGGCGAGTCGTGCCAAATCAACTGCCGCTTCTGTCTGTCCACGACGGCGCAAAACTCCACCTGGGACCGCCCGTAAAGGAAAGACAAACCCCGGAGAGACAAAGCTTTCAGCTCGCGCACCTTCCTTGACGGCCTCACGAATCGTCAGTGCCCGACTACTCGCCGAGACACCACTACCCACTACAGACCTGTGATCAATACTGACCGTAAAATTAGTACCGAACGGACTTTTGTTATCAGATACCTGCATCGAAAGCCCTAGAGTTTCAACCATGGTTTCGTGAAGACTAAGACAAATTAGCCCTCGCCCCTCAGTCATCATAAAAGCCAAATCTTCTGCCGAAACATTTTCCGCAGCAATCGTCAGATCACCTTCATTTTCGCGATTGGCATCATCAACTACAACAACTGCTTTCCCCCGGCGAATATCATCAATCACTTCTTCAATCGGGGTCATGATTAGCTCATTCACCTGAACACCTCGCATTAAGTGCGTGAACAACATAACGAGCCAGGCTATCGATTTCGATATTTACCTGTTCGCCAACAACAAGTGCTCCCAGGGTGGTTACCTCTGCTGTGTGGGGGATAATATAAACAGAAAAAGTTTCCGTATTAACCTCTCCAACGGTCAGACTGACACCATCAATTGTAATTGAGCCTTTTGCCGCAATATATTGAAAAAAGCCCCGAGGAACCGCAAAAATAAGCTTTATGGTATTAGCTTCCTCAGCTCGAGAAATCAGATGACTGACCGCATCGACATGCCCTTGAACAAAATGTCCATCAATCGTATCCCCGACTTTCAAGCTCCGTTCAACGTTGACTTTCAT
The DNA here is from genome assembly GCA_028689495.1 of bacterium. Classification (GTDB taxonomy): domain Bacteria; phylum Bdellovibrionota_C; class UBA2361; order SZUA-149; family JAQTWB01; genus JAQTWB01. The sequence continues at coordinate 45,184 of JAQTWB010000003.1, forward strand.
ACCCAACTTTAACTGCCCCAGCCGTGTGCAGCGCAATGTCTCACTGGCGAGCTCGAACGAGGCTTCATCGCCCTCGTGCCTGACGACTGTGAGACAGACACCAGAAACACAAATCGAATCACCAATCCGAATCGACTTGCCATCAAACAACGACGAACCCAGAGCCAAGCAAGCTCCCCGCGCATCAGAACAAAAACTGCGAACTTCCGCACTGGCCGCAACTATTCCACTAAACACTTTCTATTCGCCTCCAGATATTAAGAATATCCCTGCCCATGACCCTGGCCCCGCACGGACGAAATCTTTTCAGCTCCAAATTGACTCCCGCAAGGCTCTCGGCGTCACCATCGCCAAGACCGACCGCATCCTTTCCGGCAATCGAAGTACAGGAAAGAATCAGCAACTCATCGACCAGGCCACGCTGCAAAAGCGACAACGCAAGCTTTGGCCCCGCTTCGGCCATGACCAATCGTATATTGCTGTTGTACAAATCATCCAGTAGCGCCACAATTGAGCATCCGTCAGCACATGCTTCAACCAGTCGCCGCTCAAAGTGTTTGACTCCATCTGCCGAGGCATCGAATGAACCATCAACGGTATAAAGCCTGACTGGTCCACGACGGGCTCCAGAAAAAATCTGCAGATTTGCCAAGTCGAGCCGATTGCCTCCTGCGGCAATCGCCACCAAAGGCTCTGGCCCCAACACCTCCGGCACTGCAATCAACGGATCGTCAACTTCGACGGTTCGCCCACCAAGAAGCACCGCCCCCATCTGGGCCCGCAAACGCTGTACCCAGGCTTTGGCGACCGGACCACTTATACTCGAACGCTGCCCATGCTCCCGGGCCAAACAACCATCAAGCGTCAACGCCAACTTCAAAACAAGATATGGTCGCTTCTGTGAAAAACTGACCACCCAAGGATGATAAAAATTACGAGCTTCAACTGCAAGTACCCCTTCGATCACCGAAATACCTTGTTCTCGTAAAAACTCAATTCCTCCTCCAGCTTGCGGATTTGGGTCACGCATCGCAACAACCACACGCTTAATACCGGCTTCAGCAATGAAATGTGAACAGGGTGGTGTTTTGCCCCAGTGATTGCAGGGCTCCAGTGTGACGTATAGATCTCCGCCAGAGGCCGCCGACCCCGCGGCACGAATCGCATTCACCTCAGCATGCGCTTCGCCGAATCGCTGATGAGCTCCGCCGTACAAACGCCCGTTATTTCCGACAACAATTGCCCCGACCTGTGGGTTATGACCAACAAACGAATATCCGCCTCGAGCAAGAACGAAGGCTCGACGCATCAATGTTTCATCGTTATACCGCATCTGGGGGAAATTCCGGATCTGCCTCTTCGTCGTCCAGGTAAGGCTCGTCCACATACAGCTGGTCGACTTCGGTGACGTCAGCATCGTCTTCAACCGCCGCCACTGCATAAAGCTGCTTGCGCATTGCGTCGGCTGACAAACGCGAAGAGTTGGTCATAAGGACTCGCAAAGCATCAATGAATTCACTGACGTCAGAAAATTCACGATAGACAGAAGCAAAACGAACATAAGCCACCTGGTCAAGCTCTCGCAGGCGCTCAATTACCAATTCCCCAATACATCCACTGGAAACTTCCTTGTCTCCGGTATCAAGCAACTTCATTTCAACATCGCGTACAAGATCTTCCATCTGCAAAACGCTGACCGGACGTTTCTCACAGGCTCGTTTCAGTCCGCTAAGCACCTTATAACGATCAAAAGACTCCCGCTGTCCGCCCTTCTTGATAACCATCGGCAGAGAATCTTCCAAACGCTCAAATGTCGTGAAGCGATACTGACACCCCTCACAGATACGCCGCCTGCGCACCGAACGACCCTCAAGCCCTTCGCGGGAATCAACAACTCTTGTTTTCTGTGATTCGCATTTAGGACAACGCATCAAAATTTCCTTGAGGTTATCTTTAGCCAGCAAGATTAGCGGCCCGGAAGATCCCGGGCCACTCTGACCAAATTACTCTTACCCTTCAGCCGACCAGTATGTTCCAGCCTTGTGCCGATATAGCGGGTAGCGGCTACACAAACTACGGACATCCGCCCGAGCCGCAGCAAGAGCTGCTTCATTATCATGGTTAGTTATAGCTCTGACAATTACGTCAGCAACAATATCCATATCAGAGACCGTAAAACCACGCGAAGTAATTGCCGGCGTCCCGATTCGCACACCACTGGTTCGTGCTGGCGGCTGAGGATCATCAGGAATGGTATTCTTGTTCACCGTGATCCCCGCCTTGCCCAATGCATCCTCAGCGATATCGCCTGTGATCCCCTGACTGCGCAAATCAATAATCATCACGTGAGAATCTGTTCCACCGGAAACAATATCGAAACCTCTCTTCTGAAGACCTGCGGCAAGCGCACGAGCGTTATCAATAATTGAAGCCGCATATTCTTTGAATTCAGGTTGCAAGGCTTCGCGAAATGCCACAGCCTTTGCAGCGATCTGATGCATCAGCGGTCCGCCCTGAATACCTGGAAAAACTATCTTGCTGATTTTCTTCATCGGGGCAGTGCGACCAATAATCAATCCACCGCGAGGACCACGCAAAGTCTTGTGAGTCGTTGTTGTTACAACATCTGCGTAATCAATCGGTGACTTGTAAACTCCACCGACAATCAGTCCCGCGTAGTGAGAGACATCAGCCATCAGATAGGCACCAGCTGCATCGGCCGCCTTGCGGAAGCCTTCAAAATCAATCTGTCGTGAATACGCTGTCGCACCGCAGATAATCATCTTCGGTTTATGTTCTTTCGCCAAAGCAACAATCTGATCTGTGTCATAAAGCTGTGTCTGCGGGTCAACACCATAACCGACAATGTTATAAAATTTACCCGAGAAGTTAACCTTGCTGCCGTGGGTTAAATGGCCGCCATGATCCAGCTTTGGTCCCATCACCGTGTCGCCAGGCTGCAGTAAGCCAAAATACACTGCCATGTTAGCATTGGAGCCAGAGTGCGGCTGAACATTGGCGACTTCTCCGCCAAACAGCTGCAAAGCTCGGTCACAGGCCAACTTTTCAATTTCATCGTAATATTCGCAGCCGCCATAATAGCGGCGCCCTGGATAGCCCTCACAATACTTGTCAGTGAGGATACTGCCTGCAGCCTCCAAAACGGCTTCGCTGACAATATTTTCCGAAGGAATCAGTTCCAGAGAATATTCCTTTCTCTCAATCTCCTGTTCGATGAGCTTGGCAATTTCTGGATCTGCTTCTCGCAATGGTTTTGTTGAAATCACTTTATTTTCTCCTGAGAAGGTCGGTAGCGACAAATACTTTTAACCGATTGTCACAAGGTATGCCCGAACGGGCGTCTTTCTGGCGCGCATACTAACTTGGAAATCGCCAGAAAGCCACGATTGAAAGGCGTTCCACCCGTGAATTCAAGGGTGCAATGTCCGTTACCCATGAAATTTTGCGGCTGAGATGCTCTTGTGCCGGAAAGAAAAAAACCCCGGAAAGCTCTTGGCCTGCCAGGGTTTCCAGGAACCATGGGGGGAATCACTTCACCCCATTTTATCGTGCGGCTATGCCGCACAGGAAATCAGGAAACGTTTTCCGCAATGTAGTTGATTGCAGCGCCTACTGTCTGAATCTTTTCTGCATCTTCATCAGAAATTTCGATGTCATACTCTTCTTCAAGAGCCATAATCAGCTCAACGATATCGAGAGAGTCAGCTCCCAGGTCGTCAATAAAAGAAGCTTCTTCTGTAACGTCTTCTGCCGCTACGCCGAGTTGTTCGATGATGATGCCCTTAACCTTTTCTACGGTTTCTGCATTGGCCATCCTGATAATCCTCCAATTACACTATTACACTAAAATCTTTACTGAGTTCTCTGTGATCGCGACTGACAGCTTCCCGCGACCTGATCACAACCGGGCAGCAGGGCGGAACAATCACCAACTCCCTAAGGAGTCAGGTATCACCAGGCGAAAGCAATTCGCGAGTCATCACAATAACAATCACGGTAGATTGTCAATAGGATAACCAGCATATTGCACGAAACTTCCGCTCATTCCGGCTATTTCCATCACATAAAACAAGGTGAATTACAAAATACCCCACCCTAGCCCTACATCGCCATGCCGCCATTCACGCCAACAATCTGCCCCGTCATATAACGGGCATATGGGGAAGCAAGAAAAAGCACAACCCCGGCAATATCTTCAGGCTGACCAAGGCGACCAAGTGGCACCTTTTCCAACAGGGACCGGGTAGCGTCCTCACCCATTCCGGAAGTCATGTCAGTGGTAATATAACCCGGGGTCACAGCATTTACCGTCACTCCACGACTGCCGAGCTCGCGGGCCAAACTTTTTGTCAGGCCAAAAAGCCCGGACTTTGAAGCCGAATAAGCCACCTGTCCAGCATTCCCCGTCTCACCAATGACCGAACTGATATTGATGATTGCCCCACTGCGCTGCTTCATCATCTGCCGCGACACAGCCTTGCTGCAATAAAAGACTCCTGACAGGTTGATATCAATTGTTCTCTTCCAGTCGTCAACTTTGGTTCGCGCCAGCAGGCCATCAATTGCCACTCCTGCGTTATTGACCAGCACATCAAGTCGGCCATGACGGGCGACTATCCCCTTGATGCCTTCGTCCACCGCATCAGGATCAGAGACATCAAAACAAAGGGCTTCGGCACTACCTCCGCGGCCAATAATCTCACTGACAAGAGCTTCCGACGCCGCTGCACTGCGCGAGTAATTAACAACCACATGAGCACCGGAAGCAGCGAACTGCGCGCAAATTGCACTGCCGATTCCACGACCACCGCCCGTAACGAGCACTACCTGTTCAGACAAGGAAAATTCCAGCGACATCCATCCCCCATTTAGTTGTTATAGCGATTGAAAATAACGAGAAACTGCATAGTGACGGCTCAAGCCTATTCCGACAAACATTGTCAGGCGCCGTTACCCCCGACAAGAAGAGAAACCTCCGAGCCTTCCTCAACCGATTCTTCAAGCCGACAGATCTCCGAAGAAATCTTCGTCGTCATCCCCTTGTCGATGAAATTTTTTGCGGCGGCGATCGCGCTCTTCACCGAACGGGCCCCGGATGCGCCATGCAGCACAACCGCAAGATTCCTTAGCCCCAGAAGCGGCGCTCCGCCGTGTGCGGTATGATCGAACTTCTCGCGAAAGACCTTGCGGAACACGTCTCGTGAAAGCCCCATACCAATCTGATTTATCACCCCCTGGGTGGCTTCAAGACGAAGCTGGTCGGCAATCAGACGAACACAGCCTTCGAGAGACTTGAGAACAATATTGCCAATAAATCCGTCACAAACAATCACATCCACCTTGTCACTGGCGATATCGCGGCCCTCGACAAACCCGCAATAATTGATCATCGACATACTACCCATCTCAACAGCGGCAGCACGAATCACATCGTTACCTTTGACAGGCTCAGTGCCATTAGAAAGTAAGCCGACCCGCGGTTTTTCAACGCCAAAAAGAGTTGTGTAATAAATCGACCCCATCACAGCAAACTGTGTCAAGTTGTGGGCATGGCTGTCGACATTGGCACCAATATCAAGAAGAACATTTGGATTTCCGTCACCAACAACGGGAATGATTGAAGCAATCGCCGGCCGCTCTATCCCGGGAAGAAAACCATAAATCACACGCCCGGCCGCCATCATCGCCCCGGTATTCCCGGTGCTGATCATGGCCGAAGCACGACCTTCTTTGACCAGACGAAATGCCTTGCACATACTGGCATCGGGTTTGCGCCGCACGGCACGAGCCGGCGATTCATCCATGCCGATAAACTCAGCGGAATGAACGATATCAAGCCCAAGTGACTGGGCTCCAAGTGATGATATAACTGATTTTAATTCGTCTTCGGGACCGACGAGAACAGACTTGATTCCAAAATCTTTACAGGCCTGGACAGCGCCTTCAATGATTGGCCCATGTCCGTGATCCCCTCCAAGGGTATCAACGGCAATTCTGCAGTCACCCTCCCCCTTTACTGTCATAGTTGAGGATGGTTGTGTGCTGCTTGCCTGTGTCATTTGTCTTGTGTCATTCCCTGCATGTGAGTGAAGTAGTGGAACACCTACCAATAGGCTACTACTTCACGCCTCCGCTTCGCCCTGAGCGCCGAGATACTGCTTCCCGCGGTACTGCCCACAATTCAGGCAAATCGAGTGAGGCCGAACAGTCTCACCACAATTCGGACAAGTAGGTGCATGAGAAGGAGCAAGTGAATGATGGGCTCTTCTCATGTTTCTTTTTGATTTTGAGGTCTTTCTCTTTGGCGCCTGCATCTTCTTCTCTCCAGAAGGCTTAATCTCAGCTTCAGATTACCTGAAGCGATGTATCCGTTTTTATCACAAGCCCGCCATATAACTTCGGACATAATCCGATCGATTACCTGATCGAAACTCGTTACTTCAATTTGAAATCAATTTGAAATTCACCCCACAGCGACCAACAAGTAACCACTGCGGGCAGCTGCTCTTAAACGATCTGCGGGACAAACTCAAGCCGTGGCCATGAAAAGTCCGCCACGGAGGTCCGCATCAATGAATCTTCATCTGCTGCAATATGCGAAAAGGAAAACGTCCGTCACTGCTACTATCAACCTCATCCGGATCTCCAGACAGTGAAAGCTCACACTCCGGCAAGCCAACATCTTCACAAGTAAGGGTAAAAGGCACTGAAAGCATTACAATTTCCTCAACTGTCTGAGAAGTGTCCACTGAATCCCCTTCGTAATATGACAGTGCGACATCGTCACATTCCACGTCCCCACGGCGTGAGCCATCAGCCCTGTGCGGCTTATACACCATATCTATCGGAATTGAGTAAAGACGATTAATATCCTTCAGGCATCGGGAGCAGCTGGTGCTCAGTTCAAAATTAATCCGGCCTTTAAGCACAACTGTCGTCCCTTCGGCATAAATCTTCAGATGCGCCTCAGCTCCAATCGGAAAAGAGAACTGCTGTCCGGCTACAGTGGGAACAGCCTTACCCTGCTCACCAGCGAGTGTGGTCCAAGGCGCATTCGCCCTCTCACTCAAGCGATCCTCAGCCAAAGTCAGATGGAAGTCGAGACCATCAACCGGAATGTTACCAACGCGAATAATCATCAACAATTCTCTCGTGGAAAACAAGTTGAACATCGCAGCCGCAAACCTTTGCCGCCGCCCAACCGAAATTTCAGCAGCGGTCTACTATCAGGAAATTTCGCTCTATTCCAGTGCAGCGAAAATAAATCCTAGCCTGGTCGTATGGTCGCTGCTCTGAAGCTCCAAATATACTGCTGGAGATTAAGGTGTTCTGGATAGGGAGGATTAAAGTGCGAGCAATACATAGACCCTTCCCACTGCAACTGATTCACCCCGGCAATCGATACTGAAGCAGCATCAAGCCTTGCCAGCCGGCTGGGCTGATTGTAGGGTGGCGACCTCCATTCTTGAAACAGTGGCCGCAGCCGCGTTTGATGAGCTGCAACAAGACGCAAATAAGATGTTAAATTGGGCTGAATTGCCTTCGTATTAGTTTAGAGAGGATTTATGGCAATAAACAAAGTATTTCTCCTCGGCAATCTCGGTGCCGACCCCGAACTGCGCTACACAACTGGTCAGAACGCGGTCTGTCAATTGCGCATTGCAACAACTGAAAAAAGAAAAGGTGCCGACGGCAACTGGTCCGATCACACTGAATGGCACCAGGTTGTTGTCTGGGGCAAACAGGCAGAAAACTGCAAGCAATACCTCGCCAAGGGTCGTCAGGCATTTATTGAAGGCCGATTACAAACAAGAAAGTGGCAGGACAAAGAAGGCAACAACCGTTACTCAACTGAAATCGTTGCCAGCAACGTGCAGTTTGTCGGTGGCCGCGGCGAATCTTCGTCACAAGGTAGTTACCAGGGCAACAACTCCATGCCTGACTTTGGCGGCGACACAATGGACGACCCATTTGCCTCAGTTAAGCCGGCAGAATCCATATCCCTGGACGACGACGATATCCCGTTCTGAGCAACCAGAAACTAATACGGCAACAGATGTCGGCAATTATTATTCACGGCGGCGCCGGCAACTGGCGAGAATCTCAACTTGCTGCGGCGCGCCGGGCGTTGCCAATCATCCTCCAAAGCTGCTGGACGATCCTGCAAAACGGCGCCTCTGCGGTTGACGTTGTTGTTGAAGCAGTCCGGCAGCTGGAAGATGCAACCTGTTTTAATGCCGGACACGGCAGCGTAGAAAATGACGAGCAGCAACCAGAGATGGATGCGATAGTCATCAACGGTCAGGACATCAGCTTTGGCGCAGTAGCCGGATTGTCGCGTATCGGCAACCCTGTGCTCCTTGCCAATACCGTAAGAACTTCTTCCCCGCATAGCTTCCTGATTGCCGCTGGAGCCGAGCGTTTTGCCATGGAACAAGGGTTTAACCTTTGTTCGCCAGAGGCACTACTCACCCCACAACAAAATGCGCTATCTACTCCAGCCTCCGAAACAGAAAAACCAGAAACAGAAAAGCCTGACACAGAAAAATATGGCGTCTCCGATACCGTCGGCGCCTGCGTCCTCGACAACTTGGGAAATTTCGCGTCAGCCCTTTCAACCGGAGGCACCAGAGGTAAGAAAAAAGGACGGGTTGGCGACGTACCAGTCATCGGCTCCGGCGCCTATGCCTCGAACAAGCTCGGAGCAGTAGCTGCCACCGGCCGCGGCGAAGATATTATGCGATCGATTCTCGCCTATTCGGTCGCCCTGACACTTCCTGGCACGATATCAACAGAACAAGCCTGCCAGCAAGGCATCGAGCAGCTTGAAAATATCTGCGGCAAAAGTGAAATCGGACTTATCTGCCTGAATATCAAAGGGAATATCGGCTGGCACTTTAACACCAAGGCCATGCCCGGGGGACATATCTCCAGCTCTTCCCCTGCCCCTTCCATCTTTGGCTGTTGATATCTTTGACGGCTGATTATCTTCAACTACGAACTATTCCACCCAGGCTCAGCTGCCCCGGTAAATTTCCGACCTTGCAAATAATATAATTCTGGTCTAAGGTGCCGCGCCATTAGCCCTGTAAACAGTCTCATACAGTCTGCATGTAGCGAAGAAGCACCAGCTTCACTCGTTCCTGCTTTTGGTTAACCCTAACTCAGTAGATGCGGCATTTTTGCATTCTACACGCTGGAAGTAATCCAGTGCGAAGTGACGGCCGAGACAGTTGCTCATGGAAAATTGCTGGCAAAATATCCAGCATGATTTACTCCGGACAAACTGACCGGCGCACATCAGGGTTGAACTTAGGTAATAAACGCACTTGAAATCTTCTGATCCGCAATCAGGCGAGTCAGCCACAAGTAAGTGCGTGCGAACAATCGCAACAGGAAGGCATGCCAGGCTCTGGTCCAATGTCCGTTTGCCCATGGAGTTCACCCAACAGTGTCTCCAAGCAACACGAAACAGATAACACCAGATCTCGACACCATCCCGCTACATCAATAGAACGTGGAGACCACTACTATGTCCGCTAACGCAATGTCTGCTAACACTCTTAAAGCAGAAGCAGTTGAAGTAACCGAAGAAGTAATCGAATTTGCCAACCTCGGATTATCCGAGGATATTTTGAGAGCAATCGCCGATTCCGGTTATACAACACCAACAGAAATTCAGCGCCAGATGATTCCGCATGTTCTCGCCGGCAGAGATGTTCTCGGCCAGGCACAGACAGGAACCGGCAAAACCGCCGCTTTCGCCCTGCCGCTTCTCGCCCGCCTGTCCGCCGACAAGCGCGAACCGCAGGTATTGGTTCTCGCGCCAACCCGTGAGCTGGCCTTACAGGTCTCTGAATCTTTCAAACGTTACGCAACTCATATTCCCGGCTTCTCGGTCGCAGCGATCTACGGCGGGCAGGCATACCCGGCACAGCTTCGCGACCTGAAGCGCGGCGTGCAGGTTGTTGTCGGCACACCTGGCCGGATTATGGACCACATGCGTCGCGGCACACTTTCACTCAATTCTCTTGACTACCTCGTTCTCGATGAAGCCGACGAAATGCTGCGCATGGGTTTTGCCGAAGACGTGGAATGGATTGTCGATCAGATACCAGAAAGCACACACGGCGCTCTTTTCTCGGCAACCATGCCGACCGAAATCCGCCGCGTAGCCCAGAAGTTTCTTGAGTCACCAGTTGAAATTTCTATCGGTGGTAAAACCAGCGCCGCAACAACTATCCGCCAGCGATTCTGGCAAGTAAGTGGACAACACAAGCTCGATGCCCTGACACGTATTCTCGAAGTTGAAGATACTGCTGGCGTCCTGATCTTTGTTCGCACCAAGACCGCTACCGCTGAAGTAGCCGACAACCTGCTCTCACGCGGATTTAAGGCGACAGCACTCAACGGCGACATCGCCCAAAACCAACGGGAAATGACAATCGAATCGCTACGCTCTGGCCGCATCGATATCGTTGTTGCTACCGACGTTGCCGCACGGGGAATCGACGTGGAGCGTATCAGCCACGTCATTAACTATGACGCGCCATACGACAGTGAATCCTACATTCACCGCATCGGCCGTACTGGTCGTGCCGGTCGCAGTGGAGAAGCGATTATCTTCATCGCGCCGAAAGAGGGCTATATCCTGAAACGCATTGAAAAAGTCATGCATAGCCGCATTGAGCCAATGACTTTGCCAACCGTCAAGGAAGTCAATCAAAAACGTATCGGTCGATTGAAGGAAAAGATTCAAAAAGAACTTTCTTCCCCAAGATTCCAGAAAATGATGCCGGCATACATGGGCATCGTTCACGACCTGGTTCTTGATTCCGAACTGTCACTGGAAGAAGTCGCCGCCGCACTCATCACTTTAAGTGCCGGCAAAACTGACTTCCTGCTCAATGAAGAACGACGTGCGGAGAGAGAAAGTCGTGAACCACGCCGCGAATACGAAGGCCGTGGCAATTCGCGGGACGGACGTGGCTCATCAAGAGAAGCACGCCCTTATCGCGAACGCCGTGACTCTGACTCGCGAGGCGAGAGACGCCCATACCGTGATCGAGGTGAATCAAGTGGTCGAGGAGATCGTTACAGACCAGCTGAAAAAGGCCAATACAACAAGCCTCGCGACAACTCGGAACAGCGTGAATTCTCCCAGGCCGCAGCGACAGCACGGGCTGAGCGATTTGGCTCTGAAGAAAAGCGTGAATACACTCCGCGCAAACCCGCAGAAAGTCGACGAGATTACTCCGCCGGAGAAACTAGGGAAGGCAGCAAAGCACCTCGCAGTGACCGCTTCAACTCTGATGAAAAACGCGCTTATGCCCCTCGCGGAGAGCGCTTCAAATCAGAAGAGAAACGTCCTTATGCTCCGCGCAAAACAAGTGACAGTCGACGTGAGTTCTCCGCCGGAGATGCTGGAAAGGCACCGCGCAGTGACCGTTTCGGCTCTGATGAAAAGCGTCCATATACCCCTCGCGGAGAACGCTTCAAATCAGACGAAAAACGTCCATACGCACCGCGCAAAACAAGTGACAGTCGACGTGACTTTTCTGCTGCAGATGCCGGAAAGGCGCCGCGTGGCAAAAGCCCACAAGGTGAAAAATCAAGCTTTGCCCCGTGGAAAGACAACAAATCGGCAGGCAAAAAGTTTCATGGCTCTGCTTCAGGTGGGAAAAATCAGGAACGAAAATTTTCTGGACCAAAGAAAAGCTCACGTCAAGCCGGCCCAGGACGAAAGCGCTAATTAAACGGGTGACAACACCCGGGAGTATCGGTAAGAGTGTTTACATTACCTTCTCCGATACTCCCCGCCTGACAAATCTCCGTTATGTGTAGAAATAACGTTGTTCCTGCCCATTGAGGAAACTCACTGGGCAGAAGCACTGCTTGTTTTTTTAACGGAGGTTTTTATGAACACAACATTCAATCGCAATCCATACACAAACCCGCTGGTCGTCGGACTGGCGACTTTGGCAAATTTGCTTTCTGAAGCCAAACTCAGTCAGCAATCAATCGTCCTCATTCATAAACATGTAGACAAGGCCAGTCAGGTCAATAGTCGTGGGTTCCACCTCAACTTGATTCACGCCACGGAGCTGGCCACCCCCAGCGCAGGCCCGACTCTGTTACAATTCCTGTCTTACTTGTTCCCCGCTCCATACAGCGTCGGAAGTATTAAGCAGCGTCTCCAGGAAGAAACGGCCGATGTCGTGATGACACTAATTGAGGAGCACCTCAAGGATGAGAACTCGGCCAATGAAGAAAAAGGCCATATCGTCAATCTATTGACCCTGCTTCCATTGTTTTCTCATGGATTAAGTTGTCAACGCCTGACACTCATCGCCGAGAAGGCGCAAACATCCACACCGGGATTACTCGCAGCTCTGCTTCTCGGAATTAACAATTCCATTCGCGAAGTCCGTGCTCACACAAGTGACAGACTGCCGAAAAGCAGAACTGAAGAAGCAGAAAAAATGCTGGAAATCAGCGAACGACTACTTAACCATCAAAGCTTTGCGGTTGCTCTCGCGGCAACCAAGCTACTTGGCACTTTGGGGGTTCCGGTAAAAACGCTGAAAGTAAAGCTGCGCGAGCAAGCACTATCTTTTACCCATGCCGGAGCCTGGTCGGACGATCGTCAGATGGAGCTGGCAATTGCCAGTCTGGAGAGCTACCGTCGTATCTGGTCTGATGACATTGAATTCATGGAGACAGTCTTCTCGACAGTTCCCTTTGCCAACGATCTCTGGCGCGAACAGGCTGGATATTTCCTTGGGGGGCTTCCCGCAGAGCATCCGTTACAACTGGATTTGTTAAATTCATTTCGCGAACTGCCAAACCAGCAGCTGATTGCAATTGTTGCCGCTCATTGCTGGTTGCGTTACCCAAATGGTTCAGAAAACAGAATCGCCGCTCTGGAATTTGGCGTAAAACATGGAAATCGCGAACTTGCGAATTACTCAACTGCCGCTCTTTGTTGTAGCGCATTGCAAAAATCGCAAGAAGCAACCGATGCCTTGATCGACCTCGCCGAGGATGGACATAGTTAAGGTGCTTGATAAGGCAAACGAACAAGGGAGGAGGAGAGTATCCAAAATCCCTGTTCGTTGCCAATTACGGTTTTTTGCAGTGCTTCAGCTTGTCGGGTTAGCTGTCATAACGGCATCTCAGCGGGCATCTCAGCGGGCATCTCAGCGCAGCCCGACAACGCTCTGAAAATCTACCACTTCTCCGCTCTCCCGGCTCCGCACAACGCTCGCCGATAAAACACCGGATAATGTCGATTCCAGCGTAAAGCTTCCGTAACTGTGACCAGTATCACCTCCGGTCGGAATCAGCACATCACGCCGCCCACGCGCCGGAATGAAAACATGTTCCACCTTTCCGCCGCCAAAATCTATCAAGGCATTTTGGTTCATCGCCGAATTGTTCGTCACCCGTAACCAGTTATACATATCGAGATAAGTATTGAACGTGCCGGAAAAAACCCTGCCAAAACTTTCCCGAGCGGTGAGGTAATACGCCGTGGCAATGCCACCCGAATCATCGTCAAGATAACTCGCCGCACCGGCAATTACTTTGCCGGCCGGTGTAATTCTAACCGAGCCATAACTTCCCGCCGGCAGAACATCAATAGGAATAAAATGCTGCTGAGCGTAAGGTGACAAATGCGCTACCTCTGTTTTCAACAAATCACCATTCATGTCATACCAGGTTAGCTGAACATCGTTATCCGTATTGCTGGCATTTGCCAGCTCCAACACATTCAATCCTTCACCGCCAGCGGACAGCATGGTTACCGCCTCAGTGCCCTGAGTTGTTGGACTGGCAAAAGCAAAATTGTCGCCATATCGCGACAGTGTTGCAATGTAGGGAACCGAGTTGTCCTCCGGTGTGATACTGATTAATCCGACGCCGCCGGCAGCGGAAAACTCATGCCCAGCCTGAATGTCCCGTTTGCCGAACGGTGGGATACGGAGCGTGGCGGTGGTGATGCTGTCGCCAGTTTGCTCGCGCCAGGTAATTACGAAATTACGGCTTACGCTGCCGAGGTTAGCGACAGATAGCCAGTTAAAGGTTGCGGTAGAAATTGTCGTTACTGGGATGTCGAGCTCCAGCTCGGGGCCGAAAATTGCAGCAGAGCTGGAGCTCTGCTGCCCCAGGTGCGTATTCCACACACCTGTCGTCTCGCCACTCATCCCCGGCATCAGCTCCAGCGAATAAACGAAATCATAGTCGTCGCCCCAGGTGTCACCGGCCAAACGGTAATAAGTCATTCGCCCGTCGACTTCAGCGCTACCTGCGTCAACTGTGACAAGTCCGTACGAATCCACCGAAAACCCCGGCAGGTCGTTGATAATCACATCGCGCTGATTACCAGCCGAGATGCGAAGTTGTTTTGTGGCAACAACAACACCGTCGATATCATGCAGCGTAACATTAACCACAACTTCACTCGCACCCGGATTTATCAACTCCAGCACATTGACCATATCGAGAAAGCCGTTCCAGTAAGTATAAAGTGGTGACGGTAAACGAGGATCTGTAATTTCCAGTATCGGCACAACAGTTATACCCGGCATAACATTTACCGTTCCACCTGTAAGCTGCACTCCCCCCTTCTCGACTGCGATCGTACCGACCCCCGGAGAAAGTCCGCCAAAACTGTAACTGCCGTTACCGCCCGTCACGGCGATAAATGTCCCAGCAGTTGTCACCAGAGTCACTGTAGCACCCGCAACCGGTGTGCCATTCTGCTCAACCACACCGGCGATAATCCCCAAATCGAGCGAAGCGCCGAAATCAGCCGTAACATCAGCTGTCATCGTTCCGGTCGCAGATACCGGTGTAAAACTGTAACTGCTCAATGTCGGAGTCACTGTATAACCCACGCCCCAGGGAATGCCGGATATCGTGTAGTTTCCGCCAACATCAGTTGTCGCACTGCCGTGGATACCGGCATCGAGCACGACATTGGCAAGCCCACTACCAGAGTTATCGACATGACCTGAAATACTATGGGTGAAGTCGAAATAATCGACATATACGTCATAAGGAGCACCGGCTCCGTTCGTCCAGAAGTAAGGAACCCGCCCCCACTGTTCAGTCATACTGACGTTCAAGCCGACATTTGTGCCTGCGCTGTAAAGCGTATCAGCCGCCACCTGCCAATCGACGTTTGTATACGGGGAAATACCCGTTTTGTTTTTTATTTCGTTGTTGCTCAGCCAAACGGCGTTTAACTCCTCCGTCGCCGTGATAGATATCCCAAGGCTGTTGATAGAGTTTCCACTGTCTAGTGTTACTGAAGTTTGCCATGCTGTAGTGTTATCGTCATAACGGCGGTAGATGAGATCATCGGCGGCGGCGTTGTAAAGCAGATGCAGGTCACCAGCAGAATCAATGGCAGGTGACAACTGTGAACTGACACCAAAATCTGCCGACACAGTTGGCGAATACCAGGCGAAATAACTAAGTGAATCTGCTCGATCCCCTGAAAAACTGAAATTTCCTCCTGCATAAACAGAGGTGTTACTGAGAGCGAGGCTTTCTACATAATTGTTAAGACCGGAGCCCAATGACTGCCAGGAACTTCCATCCCAACGGGCGATATAATCCGCCGCAGTATTGCCCCCGGCGTCTGTAAACCACCCACCGACATAGATGTCACTACCGCTAGTCGCGATGCTATACACTGTGCTGTTAACACCCGAACCAAGTGCCTGCCAGCTACTTCCATCCCAACGGGCGACATAATCCGCCGCAGTATTGCCCCCGGCGTCTGTGAAGCCTCCGCCAACATAAATATCGGTGCCCTCAATTGCGATATTATAAGCTACACCATTTAATCCCGAACCAAGTGCCTGCCAGTTACTACCATCCCAACGAGCGATTCTATCAGCTGCCGCGTTACCACCAGCATCAGTAAAAACACCACCAATGAGCACATCAGAACCAACGACAGCAATTGACCACACCCAGTTATTAATTCCCGCTCCAACAGAACTCCAAGCGCTGCCATCCCAGCGAGCGATATAATCAGCTGAAGGATCACCACCGGCATTAATAAACGATCCTCCTACATAGACAAGACCACTATCGGTCAGCAGGACACGTACAAAACTATTCAACCCCGAGCTGAGCGACTGCCAGCTACTTCCATCCCAGCGGGCGACATAGTCCGCCGCCGCATCTCCACCAGCATCGGTAAAATCTCCCCCCACATATACATCGTTACCTGCGACCGAAATCGCGTAAACATCGGCATTTAACCCCACTCCCAACGCCTGCCAACTGTTTCCATCCCAGCGAGCGATATAGTCAGCATCAACATTCCCACCGGCGTCGGTAAAGCTACCGCCAACATAAACACTACTGCCGGCGACAGCGATCTCACGGACCTGCCCGTTTAATCCGACCCCAATCGCATTCCAGCCAACTCCATCCCACCGAGCCATCAGATCGGCTGAGAAATCGCTCCCCGCATCGACAAAAATTCCACCCGCATAGACCTCCCCGCCACCAATAACAATTGACCTGACCTGAGAATTCAAACCAGCTCCAAGCGACTGCCAGGAACCTCCATCCCAACGAGCTATTCCATCTGCGCTCGGATTTCCACCGGCATCGGCAAATGAGCCTCCGGCATAGATGTCAGGACCAGAAACAACAATCGATCGAACCTGACCGTTGGCGCCCGTGCCCAATGCATTCCAGCTGCCGCCATCCCAGCGAGCAATATAATCTGCCGCGGCATTCCCTCCGGCATTGGTAAATATGCCGCCGACATAAACATCACTGCCAGAAACAGCCACTGCGAATGCTGTGGCGCCAAGACCAGTCCCCAAGGCCTGCCACGTCGCTCCATCCCAATGAGCAACATAATCCGCCGCGGCGTTTCCTCCTCCATCGGTAAAGTTGCCTCCCACATAAACGTCACTGCCGGAGACAGCGATGGCATAAACCCAGCCGGTCAAACCGACACCGAACGCATTCCAGTTACTACCATCCCAACGAGCGATTTTACTGGTAGACGCGACCCCACCAGCATCATTAAAAAAACCTCCTGCATAAACGTCACTACCGGAGACAACAATTGCATACACCGTGCTGTCCGTACCTGCGCCGAGTGCGTTCCAGGAGCTACCATCCCAGCGGGCGATACGGTCCGCCCCGTTATTGCCACCCGCGTTGATAAACCACCCACCAACATAAACATCGCTACCGGAGATTGCGATAGTCTGTACGGTATTGCTCAGACCATCGCCCAAAGCATGCCAGGAAAAACCATCGTAGCGGTATATGCCTCCTGTAAACGAACCACCGACATAAATTCCATCCAGGCCGAGAGCAACAGCATTGACACTTGCACTCAGCCCCGTGGAAACAGGGCTGGTCTCCATACCGAACCAGCTCATATCGCCACCGGTATTACGAGCTTGCCAACTGCTGCCATCAAACTCCCAGGCATCTAAGCTATTTGAGCTCTGGCCGGAGAGCAGATACATTTGGTCTGCACCCTTGGTAATCAATGAAACAGTAGTGCGATTGTGATCCGGTTTCCCCAAAGAGATTGTCGCATCAAATTGGCTCAAGTCGCCGGTAACGATATTCGTCGAACGAGCAAGAGCCACGACTTTGTCATCCGGTCCCTGCTTGCTCTCCGGCAGGTATTTGTCCCACACTGCCGTAACCCAAAGCCGGTTATTGCCATCAAGAGCGATACTCGGTGCACTGTAAACATCGTCGGCTGCCGTGCCATTGAGCGCAGTAACTTCAGCATCAAAAGCGATACTGCTACTCCCGACAACTCCTCGCCTTAGCACTATGTCGTAGGTATTTGCTGCCGCCGCGACGACAATATACGGCACGCCGGAAATTGTTTTGTAGCTGATAGCAAAATCTGAGGTGTTGTAACTCAACGTCCCGGCGCTCTGCCAGGCACCACTCTCAAGACTATCCGTATAGGCGAACTCAATTGCACTGCCGTTATAGTAGGCAACCCAGTGCCTGTGATTAACATCGTCAAAGAAGGTTTTTCGATTGCCGCCGGCACCGGCATCTGTCGCCGTGGCGGAAGTAGATGTACCCACCACTGCCGGAGCAGCAGAAAGTAGTGCCGGTAGGCCAATCAGCAACAACGCCGTCATTGCGTAAGTAACTTGTTGTAATCGTTGGCGCATTGTTAATTCCTCGCGTTTATCTTCAACAGAAGTCATCGGCCGAAGAATGAAGAAACATTAGAAAAGACTGAAAGGGCAAACATCACTCCTACAAACAGGGAACAGCCGAACTTGCCGTCATTGGGGCTCGGCACCCCCAGATACGCTTTTTCTTGGCTTAGCCCGGATGTTGCAAAAACATCGCGCTCTAGTGTAGGTATGCTTGGCACCACAGTGCTATTCCCCGTTCTTCCTAGTCGGTTAATATGTGTAATGTTTGTCAACCTGCCTTATGGAGAGTTTTCGCTCCAGAGGGCAGTAGATGGAATATTTGACGAGGTTTTTATACGCTCCGGGGTTTTTAAAACCTGGGGTTAAACAAAGTTGACTGAAGCAAAAGCCGAGGCCTTTGTTTCCGCCAACTTTGTTTAACTAAAGCCACTCAAGTGGCAGGAGCAGGAGATGATACAACAACCACACAACACAATCGGCGGTAATACCTGGCTCACTGACGAGGCCTGGTCGGTAATTTTTAACAGCCTGGACGAACAGAAAAAAAGCTCGAAGCAATTTAAGCACCATTACATCAGTCTGGGTAAAAACCACTACCAGCTGACTCGTACCATTACCAACCTTGGAAAAACTCTTAAACTTGATTACGAGTTACGAAGCAGCCCAGGAGAGACATCACAAAAAGTGGACTTCGTTCCGAAATGTTCACAGTTTCCCTTAACCGAAAAGCTATTGCTCGTCGGAGCAGATCGGGCCCAGGAGCTAATCGACAACCAGGAACTGTTCGCTGGCTGGAGTGAAATCAGCCACAGCGATACACCGGAATTTGTCTGGGCGACGGCGGAAGAACTGGGAACTGAAGAAATAAGGGCTGAAGAAGAAAAAACAGTACATTCATCAGCAAGAAACCCCATCCTTGATGATGATTTCGATCCTTACGATGACCTTGGCTTGCCGGGCGGTGATATGTTTTTCGACTCTGAATAATTATACAGTGCCAAAAAACTCCGTTGAACGGTAAGATGGTGAGGACTATTGACGCGGTATAACGTTTTATCTGGTTCTGACAGTGAGTTGAAAAACTCATCGCCAGAACCAACAATAAAACTTGTCGTTGAAAGCAATCTCGAAAGGTTATCGCGAAGGTTCTACCATCTACCCCTCACACACCCAATAAAAATCAATCAATGATGGGCAATATCGCCTACCGGGACAAGTGGCACGCGGCGCAGGAAGCTAATGCAACCAAGTGAATAAACGCCAAAGAAACCCAAGGTGATCAGCAAATCCTTTATTCCCAAAGGTATCTCATGGGGATAAAGAGTTGGCGCAAAAAGCAGATAAAACTGCAACCACATCCCAACAAGAACAATGACTCCGGTAAGCGCAAGTCCAAGCGGAATCTGCTTAACATCGCGGCTCAAACCAATGAGAAACGGAATGATGAAAGACAACGCCAAAGTTACCCAGGCAAAACTTTGCCATGGCTGTTCGCGAAGACGGGTAATAACCCAACCTGTCTCTTCCGGAATGTTTCCGTACCAAATCGGCAAGTAGTGACTCCAGAACATATAGGCCCAGAAAATACCAAAACCAAAAAGCAGCTTGCCGAGATCGTGCAAGGTAGACTTCTTTACCAGCGCCCGAAATACCGGGTTCACACTGCAGGCGAAAGGGACGAGAATCGCCATAAATGCTGAGGCCGCATAAACAGCACTCATGAAATAAAGCGCGCCAAACAAAGTTGAGAACCAGTGTGGATCAACCGACATAATCTGATCGAAAGCAATGAAGGTCATCAACACCGCATAAAAAATCACCACCGCTGGTGACAACCTGCCGATCCTGGAGGTAGCCGCCGCAACTTCCTTCTCCGGGGCTTCCTGCCAGCCAGTGAGATAAGAATCATAGCTGCTATCCATCCAGCGCGCGGCATCCTTTTTATCAACGCCACAAAGACCGCTGCGAATTGCACCAAGGTCGCGTCGAATGGTGTAATGCACCACCCGTCGCATCAAATAGCCGAGAAAAACTACCGCGAACAGCCCCCGTCCATAGACAAAGGCCGGAGTCAACCAGAGTTCCTTGCCGTCAATCTTCTCGTGAAACCAGACAAACAAATGCGGGCCACCAATAAGCCAAAGGGCCACCAGCGGAACAAAGGCATACAGTAGATAAACACTGGAAGATTCATAAAGACGACGAACGGGCCTTGCCCACTCAGCATTACAGATGTGAATCACCGCCGAAAAACCTGTCGATGCGGCGGCAATCGCAAACCAGAAAAGAAAGTTGACCTGAACACTAACCCAGGTTGCCCGGGCGTCTCCAAGGAAACCCAAGACCAACCCTGCAATTCCTACCGCGACAGCGGCAAGAAGTATGGTCTTCACCTGGCCATTAACTTCAAATGGCTCGGCAGTAACCACACTGCGAATCTGTTCTGCCGATATTGACTGAGCACCGTGCGACATCGTCTCTTCCTTTAAGGCTTAACTTTATCTCTTTACGCAATAATACTTGGCAGATTACGGCCGGGGCATTCCTGGCACATCCCGCCCCTGCAAAAATCTCAGGTAATTTACAAGGTCCCACTTTTCGACATGAGAGAACTTGTATCCGTAACGCGGCATGACCGCTCCACCATAATGCAAGGTGCCATAGATAAATCCATCAGCCCTCGCCTTATACATCTCGTCGAGCAGGCTTGGCACATTCATTATCTTGCTGACTGTTCCCTGAGCATCTGCCTTGACACCGTGACAGGCCTCACAGTTGGCTCCCCACAATCTCTGCCCGCGCGAAACAGAATCAACACCAAATTCAACATCCTTGGTCATCTTCTCTCCCGCTTCTTCTCTGGTCGCATAAGGGAAAGGCTTGAAGCCAAGCGGGACGGTCCCGCTCACCGGATTTCGCGCAACTTCATTTGGTTTAAGCGACTGTTGACGAAACATATCAATGTCCCAGGGGGCGGCCAGAGCAGAACTTGCCAAAAGCAAGGAACTGACGACAACGGCGATTAACTGCTTAGCGCACATACTGCACCTCCACATCTCTTGCTCCACACTTATCAAATTCTGCCTTGACCGCATCGACCTGCTCTTTGGCAACCTTCACACACAGGCCAAAAGTCCCCTCGCTAAACTGCGGTCGATAAGATGGGAAACTGCCTAAGGCCGGGATACGGCTGTGATGAAACATTCCGAGCAGAGTAAAAATTGCTCCAAGAAGTATCGTGCACTCAAAAGCAATCACGACAAACGCCGGGTAAGACAAGATCGGCTTGGCACTTGTGCGAATTGGCCAATCCAGCGACATCCAACTGGTCATGAGGAAGGCACCAAAACAACCCGTCAAGGCTCCGGCCAGTGTGCACATTCTCACCGGACTGCGCCGTTTACCGACATACATCTCATCATCGAGATCGTGCGATGGAAAAGGCGAAAAAAGCTCCAGAGAGTCATACCCCTGCCCACGCATGTGCCGAATAGCGCCGCGAGTCTTTTCAATCCTTTTGAATTGCCCGATGACAACGTAGTTTGCTGACATAACAATTACCTATTCTATTTATATCCGCTGATTGCTTCGCTGATACTAAAGTTGAAAACTCACGCCGAAAACTAAGCCTTGGTTTCCTCTTCCTCAGGCACATCGAGAATTTCCTTAATCTCTGTCAATGACATTGATGGGAAGAACTTGATGAAGATAATCAGCAAGGTAAAAAACCAGCCAAAAGAGCCGATTGTGATAAAAAATTCTGTCCAGGAAAAATTATATTCGCCCCAGGCACTTGGTACAAATTCACGAGAAAGAGACGTGAAGATGATGTTAAATCTCTCAAGCCACATACCGATGTTGATGATGATTGAGAGAATAAACAACCAGACGAGACTGGTTCTCCCCGCCTTAAGCCAGAGTGTAAGTGGGGCCACGCAGTTGCAGAACACCATACCCCAGAAAGCAACCTTGAAGTCGCCAAAAGGACGAAACCAGAACTGAAACTGCTCATATGGGTTATTGCTATACCAAGCGACAAAAAACTCGGTCGCGTATGCGTATGTGACAATCCCGGAGGTAAACATGATAAGCTGCGCCATTTTTTCGTAGTGCCAAATGGTCAGGTACTTCTCAAGGTTGAATGCTTTGCGCATTGGTATGGTAATTGTGATCACCATCGCCACTCCCGAAAAAATAGCCCCAGCAACAAAGTATGGCGGGAATATCGTCGTGTGCCATCCCGGCACGTTCCCCATGGCAAAGTCCCAGGACACCACAGAGTGCACTGAAAGAACAAGTGGTGTCGCAAGAGCGGCAAAAAATCCGTAAGCCGCAGCATAGTGTCTCCACTGACGATCTGTTCCTCTCCAACCTACAGAAGTAAGTGTATAAAGCACTTTGCGAAATCCGGTTGAACGATCACGAGCTGCCGCGATGTCAGGGATCAGACCTATAATGAAGAACATCACACTTACGGTGAGGTAAGTACTGACGGCAAACACGTCCCAAAGCAGCGGCGAACGAAAATTTACCCAGAGATATCTCTGGTTCGGGTAAGGCAACAGCCAGTAAAAGTTCCAGGGACGTCCAAGGTGGATGATCGGAAAAAGACCGGCAGTAGCAACGGCAAACACAGTCATTGACTCAGCGATACGATAAATTGGCACCCGCCACTTGGCGCGAAAAAGAAAAAGCACCGCAGAGATAAGCGTTCCAGAGTGGGCGATACCAACCCAGAAAACGAAGTCGGTGATATAAACACCCCACATTATCGGGTGAGTGATGCCGGCCCGACCAATGCCGTTGATGATCTGACCTCTCCAGGCAACCGCACCAAGTGACAGCAGGAAAGCCGACAAGGCCACCAGCATATACCAGCCCGCTTTTGGCGGCTCCAGCGTTTTCAGGATGTCCGCATCTACCGTATCGTAATCAATGTAAGTTGACTGCTCGCTCATTCTACCTCTAGTCCGGTATATGGTTACAATTTAACGCTGTCGTTACTTATGCGCGCCAGGTAAGACACTGCTGGCTGCGTATTCAGCTCGTGATCAAGAGCGCGATAAGCCCTTTCTTCTCCAGCCTTTCTCTTAACCAGACTGGTTGAATCAAGCGCATTGCCAAAAGTGATCGCCTTGGTTGGGCAACTTGAAGCACAGGCCGGTTGCGCTTCACCGTCAAGCACAGTTCGCCCAAGATTCTTGGCATTGTTTTTTGCTTCGCGTAGACGTTGTGCACAAAATGAACACTTCTCCATCACACCAACTTCGCGCACAGTGACATCAGGATTCAGCTGCCAGGTCAGTGGTTCAGGCCACATATACCGAAACCAGTTAAAGCGACGCACCTTATAACTACAGTTGTTGGCACAATAACGAGTCCCAACGCAGCGGTTGTAGACCATATTATTTGTGCCTTCCTCTGTATGATACGTTGCGTAAACCGGACATACAGGCTCGCACGGAGCATGGTTGCAGTGCTGACACATCATTGGTTGAAAGCCCTCTACCGGCTGATCCGCCGACCTGTCATCGGCAAAATAGCGGTCAACGCGAATCCAGGACATTTCCCGACCCTTCTCGCACTGCTCACGACCGACAATCGGAACATTGTTTTCAGCATAACAGGCGACAACGCAAGCCGAACAGCCCGTGCAACGGGCCAAATCAACTGCCATCTCCCATTTATACAGCGGATGTTCCATCTGCAGATACATCTGCCCGGGAGCTTCATGCCCTTCACCATGCTGCCCTTTATGCTCAGCCGTATGCTTTCCACTGTCTTGTTTGTGATTCTCCCGGGCGCGGATTTGAGACAATGTGGTCTTACGCAAAATATCCCGTCCAAGCTGAGTGTCGCTTCCCTGGGTC
This sequence comes from bacterium, assembly GCA_028689495.1. Lineage (GTDB taxonomy): Bacteria > Bdellovibrionota_C > UBA2361 > SZUA-149 > JAQTWB01 > JAQTWB01. The sequence goes on from JAQTWB010000003.1 coordinate 69,257, forward strand.
GTACAAAGGACAGGCCCGAAGGCAGATTTTGTGATACTGCGCTCAGCCCGTAGCGATGTCGCGCTCAACAGACGATCTCCAGACTTTGCCAACGCCAACAATTTAAATGCATTGCCGCCGACTCCGTCAGCGTAACGGCCCATGCGGCGATGCCCCTTCCCGGCTGGCAAAGCTACTGCACGCGGATGAATTCGCTCAGTGACATATACGGGTCCTTCAACTTCCCCTGCATCGGTATGCAGCACGGCATAATCGCCGCGTTGAAATCCATAAAACGAAGCAAGCTCCGGATGCATTTCAATCCAGGAACCCCAGACAGATGAAGTCAACGGATCCGGCACTTCCTGCATCCAAGGTCGATTGGCCTCGCCGCCATCTGTCGAAAGAACCGTCGGGAATGCCAGCACCACAAGACCTTCAGGAAGCGGCGTTAAAGAAGTGCTGATAGCACCAACCTGCAAGGCCGAACTGACCTGCGCCGGTTTTGAAAAACTGCCGCCTTGCTGCACAAGCTCGAGCCAGGACTTACCACTCTTTACCACAACATCTTTCCAGGCTTGCTGCAAATACTGATGATAACTCGTAACTTCTCCGGCAATCTTGATTTTACCGGCAGCCAAAAGCGCCAGAAGAATGTCGCCAAAGCCCTGCGTCTGATAGAGCGGCTGCATCGCTGGCTGGTTAAGATTCTTCACTCCATCCCTTGGCTCACTGTCCGACCAGGATTCGAGCGAGGAGCTGAGAGGCAGAACGACATGAGCAAGCTCTGCGGTTTCATCCTGGTACATACCGCAATAAACAACCAACGGAACCGCAGCAAGCGCCTTGGTCAGAGCATCTGACGGATACTGATAAACAATATTGACGTCATTGATGATCAAGGTTTTAACTTCCCCAGCCGCGATACTGCCCAGCAAAGCTGAAATGCCACCCTTCTCGCCCGTGAATTCAGTCTTCGGTGCCTGATGCACCAGCAGAGTTCTACCAACGCTGCCAATCTCGGCGTTGATCAAATGCGCCAGAGCGACAACCGATTCAGCATCTTCCCTGCCGTTAACCCCAGCACCACCGGCGACAACGAGTCCAACACTCTTGCGCAAACGATTGGCCAGCGTCTTGACTTGTTGCTCTGTTACTCCGGTCGAAGAAAGGATCACCGAATAAGTTAACTCGCGAACCTTGGCCGCGATCGCCGGAACGTTGCCAGCCTGATCGTTCAGCACCGCTTTGAGCAGTGCCAGAAGAACCCGCTTTTCTGATCCCGGAGCAATCTTCGCCCACTTGTCGGCGTTAGCGGCAGTCAACGACAACCGCGGTTCGAAATGAACGGTATAGCTCAGTTCTGTTTTTTCCTGGTCACGACGAGCGGCCCAGCCACGAGAATTCTCGACTGGAGAATCCCAGGTTTCGAGATAATCAGCGCCAATGCTGACAACAGTATCCGCAGCTGAAAAATCATACGAAACTCTCGCACCAGGACCAAAAGCAAGTTCCGCCGCCTTTTCAAGCACCGAACGCCCGGTTGGCTCAAACGAATAATAACGTCCGGAGGTCGCGGCAAGATAATCCTTCAGCAAGGATGAAATGCTGCCGGTAAGAGGTCGGCCAACAACAGCAACGCCAGATGAACTTGCCGCCGATATTTTACCCACCGCATCCTGCCATTTGACTGGCAGAAACGGTTTTCCGGTTTCACGAGCAAGAGGCTCGCGCAGACGATCCGGATTATAAAGGTCCTGAAGTGTCGACTGCCCACGGGCACAAAGTCCACCTTGGCTGATTGGATGACTGGTGCTGCCTTCGAGCTTTACCGCCCGTCCCTCACGTGTGCGAACCACAACACCACAGCCAGCTGAACATGAAGTACATGTGCCGCTGTACCAGGTAGAGACACCGGGGATAACCTCGTCCGGCTGGATCACATACGGAATAATCTTTTCCGGCAACTCACTTGAGCATCCAGCAACGGCTATACCACTACCGGCTCCGACGACCTTGAGAAAACTTCGTCTGCTGATACCATTTTTTCCGCTCATTTATCCCCTTTCCATGCAAAGAACAGGCATATTCAAACTCAGATTCGGACGACACAAAAGCAGCGTCCGACAAACCAAACCAGGCTGAACAAACAAATTACTGGTGACACACCGCACAGTCGATGCTGGCGCCGTTTTCACGGTGACAACTGACACAGAATCCCATCTTCATCGAAGCGACTTTTTCGACCACTTCCATATCCTGCACCATTCCATGACACGTCTGGCAGGAAACTCCAGCCTTCACGTGTCGCTCATGCGTAAAATAAACATGCTCTGGAAGGTTATGTACAGGCTCCCATGGGACAGATTTGCCGGCATCGGCATACTCTTTCAACGCTTGTATATTCGGACGGTCAGTTCTCACCACATTGTGACATCCCATACAGGCTTCAGTAGAAGGTATGGTTGCGTATTGAGCCTTGTGAACACCGGAATGACAATACTGGCACTCAATCCCAAGATCTCCAGCGTGAACTTTATGGCTGTAAGGAATAGGCTGAGTGGGCGCATAACCGCGACGCAAATCACCCCAGAACAAATCAAGAAGTTTAATGTCAGAAAACACGGCCTTGCCGCCGCGCCATAGCCCGGCTTCAATGTTCGGCCCGGCTTCAGCACCTGTCTGTGTGCCCGGAGCGCCAATTGTGCTCTGTGTCGGTTCAGCATCACCGGCATAAGCCAGAGAACCCATCCAGGTGAGCGACACCGTACAAACGGCGAGCAATACGACGACCAATACGACCTTCTTCATGAACTATGCCAATTGATTATGGATTGTTATTCGCTATCCCGCCTCACCCTCATCTGGCCCCAGCGTCAGAACACCGGGGTCTCAGGCAAAATCGAGCTAAATACCCGTAAATTTGGGGTGATACGTCTTCAGGCGGTTCTTCTTTACTCGGATAGATTGTTCACCGCAACACTTTGGACAAGAATTTTGTTGCAATATACGGCAGTTGAAGATTTCTCCGTGGACTATAGCGTTAATCACGCGCCGGGATGGCGCGTCCACCATACAACAGCAATTCGGGCACAGTGGAAAAGCCTTGTGGAAGAGCCTTCCAGGCTCTTGATGCAACATTCACATTAAAAACATCACGTGAGACAATTCCCCAGAGACTCCTCATATGATAGGTCGTTCACCATCAGATGAATGCATAAATCCTTAACATTATGATTTACCGAGCTTGAACATGCTGGAACTACTAAAAACATCGCTCGCCTCTAGTTTGTCTGAGGCCACCGGCTTTCCGGCCAGTGATATTCTGCCCCTGCTGGAGCGTCCACGTAACCCTGAACACGGCGACCTGGCCTTCCCATGTTTCCAGCTGGCCAAATCACTAAAAAAAGCTCCTGCCGATTGTGCCCGAGTGCTCAGCGAACGACTGGGTGAAGTGCCCGGCTTTATGCCGGCAACTGTCGTTGGCCCTTTTTTGAACTTCGCTTTCGAAAGAACTGCCTTTACTCGCGGGGTGCTGGAAGGCAGCTCCAGAGTTCATAAGTCAGTGGCTCTGCGCAACAAAAATATCCTCGTCGAGTATTCAAGTCCGAATATCGCCAAGCCATTTCATGTCGGCCATCTGCGGGCGACACTAATCGGGAACAGTCTGGATCGGGTCTATCGCTTCCTGAACGCCAATGTCGTCAGTGTCAACCATCTCGGGGACTGGGGCACGCAATTTGGTTTTGTCTGGGCTGGCTGCAAGCTATGGGGTAAACCCGAACAAGCAACTGTTGCCGCACTGGTGGACCTTTATCGAAAAGCAACCGCCCTGAAAGAAGAACAGGATAATGCCGGCAAAGAAATTCCTGCGGATGATGATGTAAACCTGATTGCCAGAAACTACTTCATCGATCTTGAGGCCGGTGCGGATTATGCCGTAGAGTTCTGGAAATGGTGCCTTGAAATCTCTTTGCAGTATCTGAAAAACACCTACAAACGTCTTGATATCAACTTCGACCATTACCTCGGCGAGTCGTTCTACTCCGACAAACTGGATACTGTCACACAGTCGCTAACAGATGCCGGAATCCTGAACGAATCGGAAAAAGCTCTTGGTGTCTTGCTTGGTGAACAGGACGGCGAAGACCTCGGCTTTGCCCGCATCACTACTCCAGACGGTCGTTCACTTTATCTGGCACGGGATCTTGCCGCCGCTGAATATCGCTACCAGCGCTTTGCCTTCGACGAATCAATTTATGTCGTTGGCGCTCCTCAGGCTTTACATTTCAAACAGATGATAGCCATCCTCAAGAAACTCGGAAAACCTTATGCCGAACATATTCACCACGTAGCCTTTGGTCATGTCATGGGCATGAAAACACGAGGTGGTGGCAGCTTTATTGAACTCAATGGTTTTCTCGATGAAGCCCGCGAACTGGCACTCAAAGCCTACCGCGAACAGGTCGAACGCCGGCCTGAAGGCCTTGATGAGGAAATGGTAGCGGAAGCTGTGGCTCACGCGGCAATCATTTTCAGCAACCTCTCTCGCACCCGCATAAAAGATGTGCACTTCAGCTGGGAGAACGCACTTGCCTTTCAGGGCGATAGCGGACCGTATTTACTTTATGCCTATGCCAGGACAAATGGCATCCGGGAGAAGTCTCTGACGGCTGGCATAACGGGAGAAGGAGAAATCGATTTCAACCGACTGACAGACGAATACAGTTACTCTCTCGCCGCTTGTATTGCAGACTTCTCCAAGGCGCTGGATATGACAATAAAGGATAATGATCCGGCTCACCTGGCAAACTACGGCATACAATTAGCGAAAAACATTTCCCGCGCCTACAACCAGCTCAAGGTAGTTGGTGTTGAAGCCACACTTGGAAACGCCAGATTGAAACTCTTCCTTGTTGCCGGCGAAACTTTAAAAAATACTCTACAACTTCTTGGCATACCGGTAGTGGAAAGAATGTAACCTGCAAATTTCTTTGGCAAAACAACATACCCGCAATTCCCGGCCTAGCCCGGAAATTGCACGTAAGTTCACGGCTGAAACAGGTTTCACCCGCGAATTTACGAGTGCAACGACCGATTCTGTTTAAATTTTGTCGTTACAGTTTGCACTCTTTGATTACCCTGCTGCGGTCGCGAATTCTGGACAATCCGCGGGGGAGCGTTCGCTCGGGAATACGCCAGTATTCCCGACTCTCTACCCCCACGCCTTGCCACAGACTTCTCAACCTCACGACGGGCTTACATGCAACATCCGGGCTAGCCCGGAAATTGCAGTGCTTCCTGCAATCGCTCGACCCTCAGTGGTTTCTCCAAAATCGTGATGTTCCCCTCAGAATCCAGAGACGATATCTCCTCGTTCCATTCGCAAAACAGAATAACTGAACCACCGTGCGGCTTCACCTGGTCTGAAAGCTCAGCCAGAGTCATCCCGCTGCCTGCCAGGAATGATGATTCGACCAGGACCGACAATGTCTCACGACTTGCACCAAGCAACCTTTTTGCTTCTTCAGCACGGTGAGTACAAGAGACTTTTTTCGACCCTCGACCCAAATACGTGGCCAGTATCCTGCCAAATACCGCCCCTTGAGTCAGAACAAGGTAATTTCTCTCCGGAAAAGTTATCACCTGCGTCTCTATCACCGAAATTGGGACATGCACCCAGAACACTGTGCCGTGTTCATGCCCGGAAAATCCTCCAAGCTCACCTCCCATCAGCTCAACCATACGACGAGTTGTCGAGAGTTCACCTCCAAGATCCTGTGTGCTATTTTCAGGTTCAGCCAAATCCTGCTTTTCAAATAAATAATCCATAGCTGCCGTGTTTACACCGACACCGTTTTCTTCAACGATAAAGCGAAGGTCTATCTGCCCATCGGGTCGCGTGACCACATGAACAGCAAGAAGCAGCTCCTTACCTCGAACAATCTTTATCGCATAAGACATAAGATTATTCAGCACCTGATGAAGCCGCACCGGATCAGCGCCAACTACCTTGGGAACATCGGAAGAAAAATAACTGCAAAGTTCTACCCCTTGGGCTCGGGCGGCGATATAGAGAACAGCGAGTACCTCTTCAACCACATCGGTTATTTGAAACTGACTGGTGGAAACAAAACCCTGTCCAGACTCAATCCTTGCAATATCTCGCAAGTCATTAGCCATCGCCAACAACGAACATGTAGAACGTCGAATAGATGTAGCAAACTTCATCTGCTGCGAAGATAAACTGCTATCAAGCAGCACATCGCTGATATCAAGAATGCTGTTCAACGGGCCACGCAATTCATGGCTGATATCGCCAAGAAAAGCGCTTTTAGCCAGTTCAGAATGCTCAGCTCGCCGACGCCGCGTTTCCTCACTCAGGACTCTCTCGCCAATCACTCGGCTCATCTCGTTAAAATCATCTACGATCTCACCAAACTCATCGCGACCGCCAAAGGCAAGCTGCTGCGAAAATGACCCGAGCCTCAGTGCCTGCATAGCATACTTGAGCCGACTCAGGCGTTCGGTCAGTCCACGCGAAAAAATGAATGCAACCATTATCGCAGAAACACCAAGAAGGACGATAACAACCACTCCGCCACGGCGCATGTTGCTAATCTCATCTACGGCCGCTTGGTAATCCTCAACGACAACTGTCGCCCAACCCAAGCCACGAAAATCAAGATATCCTGTCGACCCTTTATAACCGACTATGTAGCTTCGACCATCTTTCGAAAAATCTTCCTCAAGACTCCCCGCCCGACCATTTAAAGCCGCCTCTACCGAACGCCACCCTTCCTTCAATAAATTCCTCTGGAAAATTACCTTATCTGGCGCACTATTCCCTGTCAGCAACTCCCCGGGACCAGCTATAATTCTACCTTCAGAATCAAGCAGCACCGCATAAGCCAAATCAGTCTGCTCACCATCTTGCACCGGAACTGAGTGAATCACCGAATATAGCTCGCTCCAGTTCAATCGCGAAACAAGAAAAGCTTTAGCCTCATCCTTCTCTGACATCCGAACCGGAGAAACTATGCTTAATCCGTAAGAAGCACTCAGACTGTCATAACGCAAATCTGAAACATAAGCCCTGACTGTTCTTGTTCTTGTCCGCCCATCAAGGCTCGAATACTGCATTGCCTCAACAGCTTTTTTGAACCAATCTTCATTTGCGACACTCCGCCCAATCAACTTGCTTTCACTCGAAGAAATTATCTCTCCGCTTGGCTTAATCAAATGAATTGACGAGTATGTCCCATAATCAATTTTGACATTCTTCAACAGCCCCTGAACGATCTCGCCATCGCCGGAGAACGTCGCGTCCTTGATTTCCTGACGTAGCGCTAGATTCTCCACATCAATTTTTCGTGCATATAATAAACGATCGACTTCCTGCATGGCGTAGGAAGCCAGCTCCTGATGTTTCTCTGCCACCTCCCGAGCGGCAACATCTTCGGAGCGTTCCAAGGTCAAATAAAAAAGTACCGCCACCGGCAATGTCGAAACCAGGGAAAAATATAACGCTGCTTTGTGCCAAATTCGTGTAAGCATAATATTACTCAGCGAAGCCCATACCCTTTATCGTCAGGCCGGTAACCATCAACGGCCATTACCGAAACCTCTCCATTCACTCGACCAACATGGACAATTCCCAAAGAATTGGGCGTTGCCGCAACAAAACGAACGACGTCATCTTCAGACGCAAACAACACACCTCGTTCCTTAAAAACCTCTTGATAACTGTCGTTTTCCTCCCGTTGCTCGCGAAAAACGGCACGCAACATTTGCTTGACAGCCGCTCTTCTTCCGCGCTCCGCAACAATAAAAATCTTCTGTCCGTCATCAGGCCAGCGCATAACCCGTCCTTGAAACACACGGGCGATAAATGTCGTCGTTATTTTCGACTGACCATTAGAGGGATGAACAATCAGAGCTACGGCCTCGGCATGTGCATTTTCAATCTGACATTGACTGATTAAAAAACCGCAAAACAACCCGCCAACCAAAAACAAATACCTGCTCATCCCATAGCCTTTAGTGCTCTACCTCGATTGCCCATCCGAACAACGAAGCGAATTTTCCTCACGAGGCAAGGCAATCATTACCTGTCGTGACAATTCTGGCGTCACAAAAAGTCCCTTTCCTCTTCGCCCGTCACTGGCAGTAAGATATATCCTCCCCTCTGGAAGATTACCGATAACAACCGAGCCCAATGAGTCGGTCTTCCCTGAAAAGTACAGTTCCCGCTCCTGCTCGGTGCCCACACAAACAGCAACCTCAGCCGCAACCTTACCCATGTCAGCAAATACGGTAACCTGCAGCTCTTCAGCCACCAACACGGATGAAAAGAACAATAACCAAGCGGCAAGCAATAATAGTTGTTGGCTCATTTTCACCTCAAAACGATTTCCTAACCCAACTTATTGGATGCAGCGCAACACGATTCATTGTCCGATTTAAATTAGCACAAACATACTCGGCAATATTGACGGCGTAGCACAAAAATTCAGATATCAACTCAACTACATCTATAGCAGTGGATGAACCAAGCGGAGCCATACCAGGTCATGACCTCCAACAAACAACTGGTTACCATCATCGCTCTGGCACTCGCGGTTGTCGTGATTTTACATCGTCACTGGATGAATCACGCAACTTGTTCATCAACGGCAATGTCGACGGCACGGCATTATCATTTTTGCGAGCAGTATATTGGTCTTTGGTCGCATCCGCTGGCACGGCTGCTTCAAGATACCCCTCCCACGCACAGAAATGGCGACCAAGGCCAGAAAATCTATAGTTGGAGGGGTATATCTGATATCGCCCAGTGCAAACTGCAACATTTTACATTAGGATTATAGCAACTTAGAGTCATGAAAAAATTTTTCACAACAAAACAGAAAATCTGTTCATAACAAAGACGATAGTCTGTTCCTTACTAGGCACTGCAAGATGGTGAAAAATTTCCCCAGCTCAAGCGGTGGCGAAAAATTTGGGACAAATGGCAAACAATAGTCGCAGGAAGGTGAAGCTATGGCTGGCACACATTCAGGAGATATTACAAAGATATGCCTCCTAGATCTGTCAACTCTCATTCAAGAGCAGGGAGGCGAGCTGCCAGGAGATAACTATAGTAGCGACATAGCCAAAGCTGCCGCCACTGTAATGGCAAGATTCACCACTCTGTTTCCCGATGGCTACAAAACCCACGACGTGGTCCGAACACAACACGGTTTTAAAACTGTCCGCGGTAGGATCATTGCATCAAAGACCAGAGACAACGGCTGTTTGATCATCTACACCAATGAACAAGGACTAGATGCCCGTTTTCTCTACTGTCGTGATGGTTATCTCGATGCCTGCATGGTGAAAATTAACGAAAAGGAAGCTACGGACGAATACACGGACGAAGTAGAAGCTGAGGTTGGACGCAGAATCATTGAAGCAGTCGCCAAGTGCTGACATTGATGTTTGCTGGAGGTGGATGGTGAAAACCTCTGTGAGAGATACAAAAAAGCACTCCCACTTTTCCTGAAAATCTAAGGTGGTGAAGCAGGACGGGGGATATTGCCAACCTCTTCCATAGTGACATCATTTTTAGGGTGTGTTGAAAAACATACCCTAAATGCAGACAGCTTAAGCTGGATGCCTGCGTGCTGGAAAGAATACCTAGCGCAGTAAATGTAGGGCCAAAATGGCCCTATAAAAGAAAAACCAATAGAGGGGAGACCTTTCCGTATCGGAGATACGAAAAAGTTGATTGACGGAAGTCAATCCTGGCGAAATGCTAATTTCGCAACACTCCCTCTTAGTGCAGCAATCCGTGGAGATTACCCAAGGATCAACTGGGCCCTGCAACTTCCGCGCAAGGGGACTAAGTAAATTGGCAAAAAAAAACCCGCCACGAGATTGCTCTCGGGCGGGCGAAAAAAATTCCTGACCACGACCTACTTTCCCACAAGTAGCAGTATCATCGGCGCTGAGGGGCTTAACTGCTGAGTTCGGAATGGAATCAGGTGTTTCCCCCTCGCTAAAGCAGTCAGGAAGATCTTGTATGACCTTGCGGTCAAAATCTGTGACTACCCGGAGATTACTCTCCGGGGTCGCGAGTCAATAACGAGCGTATGCGGTAACAGCAAACAAAAGAAAAAAAAGGAAAAGATTAAGTCTCACGGCCAATTAGTACTGGTTAGCTACGCGCATTACTGCGCTTCCACACCCAGCCTATCAACGTCCTGGTCTAGGACCGGCCTTTAGTCGTCAAAGACGAAGGGATAACTAATCTTGAGGTTGGCTTCCCGCTTAGATGCTTTCAGCGGTTATCCAGTCCATGCGTGGCTACCCTGCGATGCTCCTGGCGGAACAACAGGTTCACTAGAGGCATGTCCACTCCGGTCCTCTCGTACTAGGAGCAGCTCCTCTCAATTATCCTACGCCCACGGCAGATAGGGACCGAACTGTCTCACGACGTTCTAAACCCAGCTCGCGTGCCACTTTCATCGGCGAACAGCCGAACCCTTGGGACCTACTCCAGCCCCAGGATGTGACGAGCCGACATCGAGGTGCCAAACCTCCCCGTCGATGTGAACTCTTGGGAGAGATAAGCCTGTTATCCCCGGGGTACCTTTTATCCGTTGAGCGATGGTCTTTCCATTAAGGACCACCGGATCACTAAGACCTACTTTCGTATCTGCTCGAGTTGTGTCTCTTGCAGTTAAGCGGGCTTATGCCTTTGCACTCGACGGCTGGTTTCCAATCAGCCTGAGCCCACCTTCGCGCGCCTCCGTTACTCTTTAGGAGGCGACCGCCCCAGTCAAACTACCCACCAGACGCTGTCCATGATGAGGATTCACTCACCGATGTTAGAACGAAGAACACACAAGGGTGGTATTTCAAGGATGGCTCCACAGCAACTAGCGTTACTGCTTCAAAGCCTCCCACCTATCCTACACATGTATGTCCCGCGCTCAGCGTCAAGCTATAGTAAAGGTCCACGGGGTCTTTCCGTCTTGCCGCGGGTACCCGGCATCTTCACCGGGAATTCAATTTCACTGAGTCCGTAGTCGAGACAGTGGGGAAGTCGTTACGCCATTCGTGCAGGTCGGAACTTACCCGACAAGGAATTTCGCTACCTTAGGACCGTTATAGTTACGGCCGCCGTTCACCGGGGCTTCGGTTCAAAGCTTCACGCCGAAGCGTTAACAAATCCCCTTAACCTTCCGGCACCGGGCAGGCGTCAGACCCTATACATCCTCTTACGAGTTGGCAGAGTCCTATGTTTTTAGTAAACAGTCGCTACCCCCTGCTCTCTGCAACCTTCATCGGCTTCACACGCAAGGTGCTACACCTACTGAAGGCCAGCCTTATCCCGAAGTTACGGCTGCAATTTGCCTAGTTCCTTAACTACGGTTTTCTCAAGCGCCTTGGTATTCTCTACCAGTCCACCTGTGTTGGTTTGGAGTACGGACACCTCAATACGGACTTAGAAGCTTTTCTCGGAAGCATGGGATCAATCAACAACCCGCGGCCCGAAGGCGTTAGGTGATATCGTATCTCGGCCTAAGGAGAGTGGATTTGCCTGCCCTCCCAGCCTACTTACTTTCCTGGGGTATTCCATCACCCCGGTGACCTACCCTTCTCCGTCCCTCCGTCGTACAATGTATGAGGTGGTACAGGAATATTAACCTGTTTTCCATCGCCTACGCCATTTGGCCTCGGCTTAGGACCCGACTAACCCTGAGCGGATGACCCTGGCTCAGGAAACCTTGGACTTTCGGCGACAGAGTTTTTCACTCTGTTTATCGTTACTCATGTCAGCATTATCACTTGTTAACAGTCCACGCGTTCTCACGATCACGCTTCAACCCGTTAACAACGCTCCTCTACCATGCATTACTGCATCCGCAGCTTCGGTATGATGCTTAGCCCCGTTAAATTTTTGGCACAAGGCCGCTTGACCAGTGAGCTATTACGCTATCTTTAAAAGGTGGCTGCTTCTAAGCCAACTTCCTGGTTGTCTAAGCGTCCTCACATCCTTTCACACTGAGCATCAATTTAGGGACCTTAGCTGGCGGTCCGGGTTCTTTCCCTTTTGTCCACGGACCTTGTCATCCGCAGGCTGACTGCCGCGCTCAACTACACCGGTATTCGGAGGCTATTTGGGTTTGGTAGGCTGGTAGGCCCCCTAGCCCATTCAGTGCTCTACCCCCGGTGTATATACGCAACGCTATACCTAAATATATTTCGAGGAGAACCAGCTATCTCCAGGTTTGATTAGCCTTTCACTCCTATCCACAGCTCATCCGATAATTTTTCAACATTACCCGGTTCGGACCTCCACTCGGTGTTACCCGAGCTTCATCCTGGCCATAGATAGATCACCTGGCTTCGGGTCTGCCCCCTGTGACTCAACGCCCATTTCAGACTCGCTTTCGCTTCGGCTCCATCCCGTAGGACTTAACCTTGCCACAGAGGAGCAACTCACTGACCCATGATGCAAGAGGTACGCAGTTCCACTGGATAAATCCATAGTGGTTCCACTGGTTGTAAACGCACGGTTTCAGGATCTATTTCATTCCCCTCTCGGGGTTCTTTTCACCTTTCCCTCACGGTACTAGTTCACTATCGGTCGTCTAGTAGTATTTAGCCTTGGATGATGGTCCACCCAGATTCCAGCAGGGTTCCACGTGTCCCGCCGTACTCAGGAACATGCTCGTCGCTGATCGTGATTTCGCATAAGGGGCTATCACCCTCTATGGCCCGACTTTCCAGTCAAGTTCTGCTACCATTCTCAGTCAACTTTATGCATGCCCTACAACCCCGTAAAAACCGAAGTTTTTATGGTTTGGGCTAATCCCACTTCGCTCACCGCTACTATGGGAATCTCGTTTGATTTATATTCCTCAGGGTACTTAGATGTTTCAGTTCCCCTGGTTCGCTTCCCTTAAAAGGGATAACAGGTGTTCAACCTGTTGGGTTTCCCCATTCGGAAATCTCCGGATCAAAGCTTGATTAGCAGCTCCCCGAAGCATATCGCAGCTATTCCACGTCCTTCATCGCCTCTAGACGCCAAGGCATCCTCCGTGCGCTCTTAGTAACTTAATCTTTTCCCGAAATCTGTTTATATGGATTTCGTAAAAGTATATTTTTTTACGCTTGAATTATGTTACCCGCATCAGGTTACGTTTTTTAAAAACGCTTACCTGTGCTCGTTCATCTACCCATATTAAATTTTTTCTCACCAACAAAAACAAACGTTGGCTTCTCAAAACTGAGTTTGAAGAGACTACATAACGACCAGCAGAATACGATTCGACTGATGTCTTTCGTGATATCTAATCACATTACAAGCACTCGCCTAATTCTTAGTGAGCTGCGGAGTGCCAATAAATTGGAGGACTCCTGTGCTCCCTAAAGGAGGTGATCCAGCCGCAGGTTCCCCTACGGCTACCTTGTTACGACTTCACCCCAGTCATCGGCCATACCATAGGCGCCTGCCTCCCTTGCGGGTTAGCTCAACGACTTCAGGTAAAACCAACTCCCATGGTGTGACGGGCGGTGTGTACAAGGCCCGGGAACGTATTCACCGCGGCATTCTGATCCGCGATTACTAGCGATTCCAGCTTCATAGAGTCGAGTTGCAGACTCCAATCCGAACTGAGGACAGCTTTTTACGATTAGCATACTCTCGCGAGTTAGCAACGTTTTGTACTGCCCATTGTAGCACGTGTGTAGCCCCAGACATAAAGGCCATGAGGACTTGACGTCATCCCTACCTTCCTCTGGCTTATTGCCAAGCGGTCTTGCTAGAGTGCCCAACTTAATGATGGTAACTAGCAACAGGGGTTGCGCTCGTTGCGGGACTTAACCCAACATCTCACAACACGAGCTGACGACAGCCATGCAGCACCTGTCACCGGGTCTCCGAAGAGAACTCCTAGTTTCCTAGGATAGCCCGGGATGTCAAGTCTGGGTAAGGTTTTTCGCGTAGCATCGAATTAAACCACATGCTCCACCGCTTGTGCGGGCCCCCGTCAATTCCTTTGAGTTTTAATCTTGCGACCGTAGTCCCCAGGCGGGATACTTAACGCGTTAGCTACGTCACCGAAGCAATTAGGAACTCCGACGACTAGTATCCATCGTTTAGGGCGTGGACTACCAGGGTATCTAATCCTGTTTGCTACCCACGCTTTCGCGTCTCAGCGTCAGAAACGAGCCAGGAAGCCGCCTTCGCCACGGATATTCCTCCTGATATCTACGGATTTCACCCCTCCACCAGGAATTCCACTTCCCTCTCTCGTCCTCTAGCTTGCCAGTATTCAGTGCACTTCCGGGGTTGAGCCCCGGGCTTTCACACCAAACTTAACAAACCGCCTACACGCGCTTTACGCCCAATGATTCCGAGCAACGCTTGCACCCTCCGTATTACCGCGGCTGCTGGCACGGAGTTAGCCGGTGCTTCTTCTGCAGGTACCGTCATTTTGTTCTTCCCTGCTGAAAGAGCTTTACGACCCGAAGGCCTTCATCACTCACGCGGCATTGCTGCATCAGGGTTTCCCCCATTGTGCAATATTCCCAACTGCTGCCTCCCGTGGGAGTCTGGACCGTGTTTCAGTTCCAGTGTGGCTGATCATCCTCTCAGACCAGCTATCCATCGTAGCCATGGTGGGCCTTTACCCCGCCATCTAGCTAATGGACCGCAACCCGATCTTCTCGCGCCCGAAGGCTTTAACGACCCAACTTAAGTCAGGCCATATCATTCGGTATTAGCTCCGGTTTCCCGGAGTTATCCCCAGCGAGAAGGTACGTTAGTTACGTGTTACGCACCCGTGCGCCACTTTACTCATGTCCGAAGACACTTTCTCGTACGACTTGCATGTTTGAGGCATGCCGCTAGCGTTCGCTCTGAGCCAGGATCAAACTCTCCAGTTTGATAAAATCTGCTGGCGAAATTGACGGTAGGAAAATTTTCCTACCTTACCAAATTCTTTTGAATAATCTTTCTTACGAATTGCTTGATGCTTCGGACTCGAAGTCCGTCGACCAAACATCTTGAAAGACCTCAATGCGAATCGTGCATTATGTTTGTCTCTTCTACCCAAACTCAGTTTTCAAAAGCCGCTTTCCGTTTGTCGCCGTTGCCGGCTTCCCGTTCAGCGGGGCGTTCGTTTTACACCTTTTTGCGAACTACGCAAGAGGTGTTTCGAACTTTTTTTTCGCTCTCGAAGATTCGCCAACTTCGCTTTCGCTTAGTTGCTTTGTCCTCTCGAGCGGGGCGGAATATGAACCAACATTTACGGAAAGGCAAGGCTGACAAGAACATTTTTCAAAAAAAATAAACCGCAGTAATCACTGGCAGTATTCGTCATGTTCGCGCTCTTCTGCCTCATCGCATGGTCTAAAGATCACCTGCTATCGAACAGACATTCGGTTAATGACGATCCTCAAATCTTAATCGCAATCCGCTCGCAGCCAATCCATTCTACAATCAAGCGTATAGGCGCCAGCACCAGCGGCGCAGAGCGCATTGGCCTTCCGCATCAGACGTTCACTCCACGGATACATAACTGCGATCTTGCTTACCGGCGCATGAAAAAACTCACACAGTGAGTGCCCGGCAACTCTCAACTCGGACAACATCTTCGGAAAAGCCGTTCCGGCACATTCTCCGCAAACAGCAATGCTCAGCGAACCTGAATGCATAAGAGAAACTGTTCGACCCTGACCACCACAGCAGGGACAACAGGCGGTCGGCACCAACAACTCTGCCGAGACAAGCCCCTCACACCGGGCTTGTGGAGTCAGTGATAACACCTCAGCGATCTCGGCAGCGAACCCCAGTGAGTCGAAAAGATAACGCCCGCTCAACTCCCCGCGTCCCGGTTTCCCCATTCTCAGCTGAGTCAGTAATTCACGGCCCTCATCCCGTAGAGCGAGAGACAAGGAGGAAACGGGCAAAGAAACGGAAGCACCTTCATTCTCCAGACCAAACTCAGAAGGAGGTGTGATCGTATATACCCGATCCGCCAAAGACAGAACTCCGTCATACTCTATCTTATCCGTAAGACTAAGCGAGGGAACATGTGAAGACATTACAAGGTTACCCAGGGCAGCGATCTCGCGAAGTAACTCGGCTGCAAGACACGCTGTCTGACCGGACAGTTGTTCCTCATCAAAAATCCCATCGAAGACAAAAGCCCGCCCGTATGGACGGGCAAATAGCAATGCCATAAGTCTCAAAATCAAGCGCGATTTCCCGTCGAGCTTCGCTAGCGGTTCCAAAACAGAGAACTGTCTGGAGGATTCGGTAAAATGCCCGGCAAAATGTTCTGCGATGCGCCGCAGCAAGTCCTGAAAGATTTGCGGTACAAATTCGAACGACAACAGCTCCATGATTAATCGATCAAAGGGCAAAGCCAACCACTGATTCAAGGAACGACCCTCGTAGAGATATGCCTCCAACCTGCTTGCGCCAAGGTCTTCCCCCGATAACTGCCGTTCTGAAAAGACCAATCGCGGATCCAGAAAAACCGAACCACAAGACCTGCACCTCGGCTTTGCATCAAGTAATTTCAGGCACTCCAGTGCGGCATCTCGTTCGGAATAAACAACAACCTCACCCTCCGCAATATCCCTGGCCCGAGCAAACTCCCGTAGAAGCTCGTCCGCGCTGACACCTGCGACGGAAGAACGCCAGGTCACAACCTCATGTGCAGAGTCACTCTCCGCCGAATCAAGATTAACGATAACCCCGTTAACTATTCCCTTGCGAAAACCACTGGCCCGCATCAAGGAGAGAAAGAACCCTGGCTCCCGCAAGCTTCGCAGCGTAACTATCAGACGATCGCCTGAAAAGAACTCGGCACGACGCTGCAATATCTCCTTTATCTGCTCACTGAGGCTCTGCCTCGAAACAGATGGCTGGTTACAGGAACAGGTAATCTTGGCTTTCTCGGCAAAAACGCGACGGAGCTCGCTCTCAAACGGAAAAATGTCGCCAACTTTAACCGAATGGTGAAAAGATGGTGATAAAGCAAAATTCTCAACCGGCAAACGCAACGACAATTCGGCAACATCCGCCCCGGGTCGCCAGAGGTGCTTAATCTCGGCCTCCACCTCAGGGAACCTGCCACCCTGCAGCAGCGACAGCCGGCAATCCTCCACTCGGAGGACAGAACGAAAAAAAAGGGTCTTGCCTACGCCATGAGCCCCTGACAGCAGCACAAACTCTCCTGTATTACCTTGAAACTCCTGAATTCGGCCACCGGGCAGCGAAATCAAAGTAGCTTCAAGAGCGGGTACCACTCGCAAATTGGCGGCTTTATCCTTCTGGCGATTCATCTGAAACACCCAATAAAATTTGCAGGCTTGTCTACAGCTCTCGCAGACAGTAATCTGCACCAGCTCAGACTTGAGCTGGTGCAGATATTTGCCTGAACTCTGCCCACCATAATGGTGGTTGTCCTCTCCGGTCGAGTATCGACGCGGACAAATTCTCCTTGCCGCGAGCCGAGAACAACAAACCAGTGGAATAACAAATGCACCCCCCCGTGGCGATCGTAACAGCAGGTGGAACAAGTGAATACATTGACGACATGCGTGTTGTCACCAACCTTTCTACTGGCAGCCTCGGCTGGCATATGGCCCGCTATCTACAAAAACGGGGCTTTCACGTAATAATACATGCCAGTCGTGCCTCAATTTCCGCTCTCGGACCTCAAATAAAACCACTGCCAAAACCACTGACAGGGCCCGGGCAGGCAAATGACCACCTCCAACCACTCCCTGAATTGAAAGTCATTCCGTTTTTCACCTCGGAAGATCTGCGAACCAACCTGGTAAACTCTCTTCACCACGGAAATCATAACGGAGCTCCAGCTGACATCATCTTCATGGCCGCAGCGGTCTCTGACTACATCCCCCAAAAAACTCCCGGGAAAATCAGCTCAGCGGCGGAAACACTGACTCTGAGATTTTCGCGGAATGAAAAAATTCTCCCCAGCTTGCGCCAACTGTCTGATCCAGAGACGACAATTGTCGGCTTTAAACTGCATAGCGGCCTCAAGTCCGAAGATGTCCAGGAAAAAGTCTCGCAGCAAATCGATGAATCGGGTGTCAATTATGTAATCGTCAACGACAGCGCCTCCATCTCCGAACACCACCACGCAATAGAGATCTACTGCGCCGAAAAACGAATCATGCAGGCGACAGATAACAAGGAAGAGCTTGGCCAAAAAATCTGTGAATGCATCATTCACGACAGTGGCCTCGCTAAAAAACTGCCATTACCCGCCGCCTCTATCTGCCTGCGCTCCGCTCAAGGCACCGAATATCTGCTCGGGCAGAGGCTTCGTCCGCCTCTGCAGGACCTGCTTGCTTTCCCTGGAGGGAAGTTTATATCGGGAGAAACTCCGAAGGCCGCCGCCTTGCGCGAGCTGGCGGAAGAATGTGGCATCGAGCTTCAGGCGGAAAAACTGCGTGACGCGGCCTCTTTTATCCTCCATACGACACCGGCGGACGAATTCGGACAACGCAATAACAACACATCGTATGCGGTTTTTTGTTTTAATGCCGACATTCCGACAACAACTCCAGCGAGGCCGTCATCTGAAATGCACGCCCATTGGATGACGATAAAGGAAGCATTAAATAATCAGCTGGCTCCAGGAGTCTCTGAAGTTCTTACGCGACTGGAAACGGAACATGCATGGTCGGCTAACTTTATCGGGGACTGACATTGCCAGACAACGAAAATACAAAATTTAGTCCCTCAACCCTCGCGGCCAAAAGGCTGGACGTCCCGAATCGCGCGCCCATCACCTTCGCCAGCAGTCGCCGAACCAGAGAGGCACTTTTACACTTCTGGGGGGCCGTGCCGCTATCACTTCGCGGTGCTACAATCTCAGTCCTCTCGCTAACGGCGCTCACCACCAGCTTTGCTGATTCCCGGGACCTTTATGCTGCCATCTGCGGCGGCGGATTCCTCGCCCTGCAGCTGACAATGAGTCTAAGTGCGGCCTATCTTCGCTTTGGCTCCTTGAAACGAATCCGCGGCCACTGTGCTTTTCGCGAAGAGACACCTATCTCAGGTGCCCCGGTCAGCTGCACCACCAGCATCAGCGGGCTTAGTCTGCCAACATTTTTCTCGCTCTCTCTCGAAAGGGTCTTTGCCCGGGGTGAGGCCGCTTCAGCGATCCACTACCTGAGCGGCAAACAGCTGGAGCTCACTCTACAGGACTACATCACCTTCCCTCACCGCGGGGTCTGGAACCTACAACTGCTGCGGTTCCAGCTGCGCGACTATTTTGGCCTGGTCAAACTTGCCTGGACGGTACCCTGCCCGGCGATGATTGAAGTCTTTCCGCCGCTTGCCGAGGCTCAACTCCCGGACCTAAGTTCCAGCGTCTCTCGCAACGGAGATACAATTAGCGAACTTTCTACCAGGAACGGCGATTATTTTGATATCAAGAACTACGATCCGAGCGATGGCATCAAGAGAATTCTCTGGAAAAGTTACGCAAGAAGTGGAGAACTGGTTGTCAGACGACCTGAGCCGGCCCTTTCTCCCGAGGGAGAGGTAAGTATATTTCTGATCGCCGGGAAAATGGATGACTCCATCGCCGCAAAAACCATCTCCTTCATCCGAGACCTCTTCCTCGAAAATACAGTTGTCTACTTCGGAACAAGCGGACTTGGCGAAGTATTTCACGACCGCAGACAACATAACGACCTCTGCACCAACCTCGACGACATAACCCATGCAATAAATGCCACAGTCTGGGACAACGGAGCAGGCACCCTGGCCGGATTTGACAAGTATCTCGATGCGCTTACCGCCTCGGGTCGGCAGCCGAGAGAAACCTTGATCTTCTGTGGAAACCAGGCCGCTGACAAATATAAGGCCCAAGCCCTGGCAGCCACGGCACGACGCGGTATGAGCACGGTAATGGTTATTCTCAACAGGTATAACCCAACGGATTCCTCCCCGGCATCGGCAACCGTAGCCTCGCCACACAATAATGACGAATTAAAAGTGGTGTATTCCCAGTGACCAGTAAACGGATCGTGCCATCAACATTGTGGAGAACCCTGTTCCTTTGCGCGACGGGGGTATTTCTCACTTCGTTCCTTAGTCCGCAGGTGGCACTGACCCTGACCATACCCGTAATATTCGCGGCAGTTGCCTCCACAAGCTACCTTCTTTGGCACGGCCGTAGCCCGCTCAAGGTCACACTGATCAATATATCGATTGCCCTGATCATTCAGGTCATTTCTGCGGAGCTACCGACTCTGGCCTTTTATCTCAGCTTGACCGGTTTTTTGCCGGAGCTGACCAATCCGGCAAGCTTTGCCTTAATCGCAATCACCGAACGGCTGAATTTACTAAATATCGTTTATCTGGGAGCCGGCCTGACTACCGTTCTGTACTGGCGTTTTCGTGCCTATGCGACATTTGAGCTGCTCGGTCTCGCTCTTGTTTTTTTCGCCACCCTCTCACCTCACCAAAACTACAACCTCGACGCACTGACTGTCGTCAGCGATATCGCCTGGGCCAGCAACATCGAACTCACCAGCGCCGTCATCATACTCTCGGCATGCCTCTTCCTGCTCCTCGCCGTTTATGCCGCCCAAACAACTTTTCGTCCTGTTCTGGGAGAACGACGACGCGTTTACTCCCGCCACTACCCCTCATGGCTCAAAAGCATACTGCTTGTCAGTCTCGTTCTCTCGGCGTTCGCCGCATTTATTTACCAGATCAGAGAAATATATGGTGAAGCCAGCGGTCAGTCTTCAAATGGAGTCGGGCAACATCAGGGCGAAGATAAGTCCCCGCTTGGCTTCCATTCCGCTGTCGGCAAAACAAAACAACCTTCGGCGTTAATCCGCTTTGATTCTGACTTTACGGAAAACCCCTGGCGGCCAATGCTCTACCTACGCGATGGAGCGCTCTCGCGCTTTAACGGCACTGAAATGGTTGATGCCGGAAACAACTTCGACACCGATGCTCCGCGCATTCCCGCCGGGACCCGTTACAGCGCTACAGCTACCACAACAGGAACATCCCAACGCCGAGAAGTCAGCATTTCCTTTTATCTGCTCACCGACCATCGCTCGGCCGTTGCTCTTGACTTCCCGGTGCAGATCAAACCACTCAAAAACCCCGACCCGCAAAAATTCCAACTCGCCTACCAAGCGGTATCACTCGCGCCGACGGTACCACTTTTGAGCATGATCGGTGAGGATACCGACAACCCGTTCTGGTCAGCTGAGCAACGTGAACAATATCTCCGTGCTCCGGGCTCCAAATCTTCCACCGTCCCCGATGAAAATGTTGCCGAATCGAAAAACCCTGTACTCGACGAATTTGGCGAGGACCTGCGTTACAAGGCCCTGGCTTTCAAACTGACCAAAGACGAGGACACGCCTCTGCCCAAAGCAATGTCAATTATCCGCTATCTCTCAAAGGAGAGTCTCTACACCAGGGCTCCCGGACACAAGGTCGCCGACAAACAGGACCCCGTTGCGCCTTATTTATTCTCCTCAGAAAAACGTGGCTACTGTGTTCACTTTGCCCACGCGGCAACTTATATGCTTCGCCTCTCGGGGATTCCGGCTCGAATCGCTACCGGTTATTTGACCAGTCTGAAATACGCCCGCGATGGACATATCCTGCTCCACCTCGGAGACAAACATGCCTGGCCCGAAATTTACGTGACTGGCATTGGCTGGGTTGTGGTTGATGTGACTCCCGAGCACGCGGAAAACGAATCGGAAATAGTTCCCGACGACAAACTGCTGGAGGAGCTGATGAGTAAAATCGATCCCGGCAGTGAGCTGCTTCAGGAATTTGACGAGGAAAGCGAAAACAAGGCAATTGGCTTCTC
>JAQTWB010000164.1 GCA_028689495.1 bacterium
TATTAATCATTAGTTTCGCGGCGCTTGCCTGCAGCCTCTTGGGACAATGGCTTGCCCAATCCTGGTCTACGGTTGCGTATTGTCGGAT
Source organism: bacterium (assembly GCA_028689495.1). Lineage (GTDB taxonomy): Bacteria > Bdellovibrionota_C > UBA2361 > SZUA-149 > JAQTWB01 > JAQTWB01. The sequence continues at coordinate 89 of JAQTWB010000164.1, forward strand.
AGCATTGGGGATTGCCTTGTTCATGGCATTGGGTTCCATAAACATTTTTCTCGTGAGGTTAATAGAAACAGAAAATGCCTCCAACGTATTCTCAAGGTTCGAACTCACCGGTAGAAGTGCCATGGCAGCAGGAGCCCTTTTGGGAGATATGGCTGCCCTACACGGCAATCTCAGGATACCTTTTTTGATGTCGGCCATAGTGATGGCTTTATCGTCGCTATGGATAAGCCTTGCTTATTCGAGGCATTAATCCGGGAGACGACACCTTCTGGATTTTACATAGGAGTAAATAACCATGAACAGTATCGAAGCAAGATCTACCTACGAAGCACTATCAGCCGCACATCTTGCTGGACAGCGTAGCATCGAAAACCTGCTTAATTGCTATTGCAGGGAAATTGCGGTGCCTGAAGGACAAATCACGGTGTATCCAATAAGAAGTGACGTCCAGCAGGATCATGTCGAAATGAGAGGAGCGCCCTACATTCATGTAAAAATACCAAGACTTGATGCGATGCTACTTGTATCTCTCGAGCAATACTCAATGGTTGGAAGTTATAGATTTGGGGAAAATGCCTATTATCGCAGTCCAACGAACAAGCGCTGGAAATCCTTGACATGGAAAGCTCTCGCAAAACTCATCATTGACGACTTGTCGATCAAATTCGGAACGCCGTTCAACATTGATCTTTTCAGGCAAGTCTGCGAAAGCAATACAGTAAGTACCGTCATCATCGAGCAGCGTGAGAAAATGAGACATAATGGATATGTCACGACCAATTTTATTGATTCCGAGCAGTCAATGGTTTTTGGGCACCCCTATCATCCGGCACCAAAAAGTAGGCAAGGATTCAGCCGACACGATTTACGGGAATATTCACCCGAATTGAAAGTCAGTTTCGCCCTTGACTACTTCACTGTCCCGCCAGAATTCGTTCGTGAGCAATCCGGGCTACCCACAAAAACTTCAGAATTAATCGAAAAGAATCTGAATAAAGAACTGCCGGACATAGGGGCCCGCAAGGCCATTCCAGTTCATCCATGGCAATCGAAATTGTTATTGAAACATCCTGCGGTCAGAAGCGCGCTCAAAGATGGAAGCATTCAATATCACACAGCCGTTGGGGAAAAATACTTCCCTACATCATCTATCCGCACACTCTACCACCCAAACAACCCATACTTTTACAAATTCTCGCTTAACGTCAGAATCACCAATTGTGTGCGAAAAAATGCCCACTATGAATTGGAAAGCGCACTAAAGATTAATCAGTTGTTGCTTGAGCATAAGCCAGACTTGCAGCACATGTTTCCCCATTTCACCATCCTTCAGGAACCTGCGTTCATTACTCTTGATATGCCGCACTATTGCAACACAGAGACTCAACGGGTTGAAATCAATGAAGGATTTGCAACAATTCTTCGAGAGAACGTAACTGCACATACGGCACCACATGTTACTCCCTTGGTTGCCGGTGCATTATTCGAAAAAATTCCACATGGAGATGCTCCAGTTTTTCAACTATTAAAAGAAATGCCGGAAGCCAGAATCCGTTCGGAAACCTCACTGATCGAAACATGGATGCAGTCATACTCAGAGCTTTTAATCAAGCCAGTGCTGCATGCCTATTTTTCGTATGGAATGATATTTGAGCCGCATATGCAAAACGTTGTAGTCGGTATTGCGAATGGATTACCGCGCCAGATATTCCTGCGTGATTTCGAGGGAGTCAAATTGGTACATGGCCGATTTGATGTATCAAGACTCGGAAAGATTGACCCCGCTGTTCAAAAATCACTTTATTATTCTGATGACCTTGGATGGAAGCGAGTTGCCTATTGCCTGTTCGTAAATCATCTTGGTGAAGCCATCGGCAGGCTCGGACAAGGGAATGAAAAACTGGAAAGGAAATTATGGCGAATTGTAGGTGAGGTGTTGCATGAACTTGCCGGGGAATATGGTACCGAAAGCTTAGGCTATTTACGCCTCCAGGAACTGTTTTCCTCCGCCGATCTCCCTGCAAAATCCAATTTAATCGGCAGGTTTCTCAAGCGTAGGGATCGTGAATCCTCCTACCAAGATATCCCTAATCCTCTGCGGCAAATATGGAGTATGCCCTATGCTGTCTGAGCATCTTGTCACAATGCTTCCCACGTTGGTCTCCAAACATAGAGATCCTTTTTGTGCCTATATCTACGATCTAAAAGGCTTGCATAGGCACGTAAAACAACTTGTCAGTAAACTTCCCATCAATTGCGAGTTATTTTACGCGGTAAAAGCTAATCCGGAATTACCTATACTCAGGGAGCTAGCTCCTCTCGTGCATGGGTTCGAGGTGGCATCGGGTGGAGAAATCCAACATGTCCGTGCAAATTTCCCTGAAACCCCTATTATTTTTGGGGGGCCAGGAAAACTGGACGAAGAATTGAACTTGGCATTGTCCGCTGGCGTAGAGACAATCCATGTTGAGAGCGTCTATGAGCTAGAGAGAATTGCATGTATTGCTCGCCAATCGGGTCGTATTGTAGACATTCTACTCAGAATAAATCTGTCATCGTTACCAGATGGAATGACGTCCCCTATTGCAATGGGTGGCAAGGCAACGCAATTCGGTATAGATAGTTTGATGGTAGCCTATGCCGTGGAACAGGCACTATGCCTTCCATCTGTACGCCTAAGGGGATTCCATTTCCACCTATTGTCACAACAGAAGAGCGCTTCCATGCATCTCAAATTGATAGATCGTCTGCTCAGCCTGTTTCGTGAATGGACATTAGAATTTGGACTGCAGGGACCATGTATTCTGAATGCCGGTGGTGGTTTTGGAATAGAGTATTCGCCTCCCCACCATCACTTCGATTGGAATAAATTCTGCATAGGCCTTGACGAGTTGATTCATCAACATGATGCAATGCATCATAAGATACGCTTTGAAGCAGGGCGCTATATAACAGCAGCTTGCGGGTACTATGTTACTGAGGTTTTAGATATTAAGAAAAACTTCGGCAAGACATTTGTTGTATGCCGCGGGGGAACGCAGCATTTTCGGACACCATTAGCACAAGGTCATAGCCATCCATTCTCGGTCATTGATATCCATGACTGGAAAAAGCCATATCAACGTCTCAAGGCAAGCAACTGTGATATTACGATAACAGGACAACTGTGTACGCCGAAAGATGTATTAGCCAGGGATGCTCACATTCAATCCATAAAAACTGGAGATTTAGTAGCGTTTCCTTATGCTGGAGCATATGCCTGGCATATTTCACCGCATGACTTCTTAAAACACCCGCCACCGGAACAAATATATATTTAATCCGAACTGGAAATTAACGAGCAGCCTGTATTAGGATAACCCTATCACAATATAACAGATGCTTGTTGGCGCCAAAATTACACCTCTTCTAATATTAAAATACAAAAACGCCCCAAGGTGTTAACCCCACGGAAATATCCTTGATTGGAATGTCCTTTTCAGCATCAATGACAGTCAGTGAATTAGACTTGCCGTTTGGAACATAAAGTTTCTTGCCATCCGGCGTAATTGCCATATTCCACGGTCGCTTACCTACCGGAATAGTGGTTTTTACTTTGTTTGTTGCTGTATCTATCACGGATACATTGGCATCCCCGCCATTTGTCACGAATACTTTCTTACCGTTCGGATGAACCGTAACCCCGTTTGAGCGATTTCCTACCGGAATTGAAGCAACCACCTCATGGGTTTTAGTATCAAGCACCACAACAGTATTTGAGTTCTCGCAAGCCACATAGACTTTTGACCCGTCTGGTAAAAATCCAATTCCTCTAGGCCGCAGTCCTACCCTTACTAATTTAACTGATTTGCGAGCTTCAACGTCAACAACATCAACATGTTCACCTTCTTCAGCTGTTACATAAAGCCATTTACCATCGGGACTAAATTCCGCGTGCTCTGGATTGTTACCCTGCATTTTTATTTTAAAAGCTTCAAGATGGGAGGTAGTGTCTACGAATGAAACGCTGTCATCTTCTTCATTCGCCACCACAACCCATTTCCCATCATGCGAAATTCCGACTCCCTCTGGAGAAGAAGACAACTTCGTACTTGATATAACCTTACGACTAGTCAGATCAATAACGATTAATGAATTATGAGGCTGGTCGCTGATATACATCACCTTTCCGTCAGGGGTAATTGCCGCCCCGCGCGGCTTATCACCAACGGGGAATGTATCTATGACATTATCAGAGGAGGTATCAATCACTGAAACAGTTCCGGACCCTTCATTTGTCGAATACGCCAGCGTAGCTGCTGAACAATTGTTAGCAGCAATGCCAGCGAATATAGCTGCGATCACGGCAGGAGATTTCCATATACACAGATTCATAGTCATTACCAATTCAAAGTGTAATTAGCACTAAGCGTAGCACCACGCGCCGCAGCATGTGTAACATCGCCTTCCAAAAACTGCTGGGATTGTGGAGAGAAATATTGTTTGTTAAGCAGGTTTTCTATGCCTATCAGCAGAGTGCTTTTGCTGAATTTAACTTCACTCATTAAATCCAATGTTGCATATCCGCCAACCTCACGCTTGAATGATG
>JAQTWB010000165.1 GCA_028689495.1 bacterium
TGGTTGAGGGTTATGCAACCCGTTGAGGCCAGTTAAGCGGTGGTCGTGCGTGAGCCGTGTGCGGTGAAAGTCGCAAGCACGGTTCTTAGGGGGGGATATCATTGCAAGATGATTTCCCTACCCTCCACTATGCACGCTACGGCTGGGCCAAGCTCATGGCACCCAGTTTGGGCGGATTTGAAGTGCTGGGGCTGTATTCCGAAGCCATCCAGAAGATGAACGAAAACCCCGGTGTGCCAGAGTTGTTTCGTGACATTTTCAAAAACGCATACCTGCCATACCGCGACCCGGAGACGTTAAAGAGTTTCCTTAAGGAAATCAACTATTTCAGTTATGACCACTCCGAACGGCTTGGCGATGCGTTTGAATACTTGTTGTCTGTCTTGGGCAGTCAGGGCGATGCAGGCCAGTTCCGGACACCACGCCACATCATCGACTTCATGGTGGACGTGTTGGATCCAAAGAAGAATGAAACCATTTTGGACCCGGCGTGTGGTACGGCAGGCTTCTTGATTTCGGCGTGGAAGCACATCCTCAAGACAAACACAGACAAAACGACTGGCGACAAGCTCACGCCTGATGAACGGTCAAGGCTGGCTGGCAACATCAAGGGCTACGACATATCACCCGACATGGTGCGCCTAAGTCTGGTGAACTTGTACCTGCACGGCTTTAGCGACCCGCACATTGTTGAGTACGACACCCTAACCAGTGATGAAAAGTGGAACGAAGTGGCCGACGTCATTCTGGCCAACCCGCCGTTTATGTCGCCCAAAGGTGGTATCAAGCCGCACAAGCGCTTTACCGTGCAGGCCAGTCGCAGCGAAGTGCTGTTTGTAGACTACATAGCTGAGCATTTAACCGCCACTGGTCGCGCTGCGATCGTGGTGCCTGAGGGTATTGTTTTCCAAAGTGGCAGTGCGTACAAGGCACTGCGAAAGATGTTAGTCGATACGTCATTGGTAGCCGTGGTCAGTCTGCCCGCTGGGGTATTCAACCCTTATAGCGGCGTGAAAACCAGCATTCTTATCCTCAATAAATTTCTTGCCAAAAAGAGTGACAGCGTTCTATTTTTAAGGGTTGAGAATGAAGGAACTGATCTGGCAGCGCGACGGCGAAGCAATGAGGATAGCGATTTGCCAGTGGCGATCGCAGAGATCAACTCCTATCTCACTTCGTTGAGGACAAATAGCCGTACAGACACATTGAGTTTGTCGTTAGGTGTCGTAATTTTGAAAGAAACAATTTCTTCGACCGGAGACTATTTTCTTGGTGGGGAGAGATATAGGGAGCAGGGAAATAAAGGAAGCCACGGAGAATTTAACAGAATTTGTATCGGTGAGATTTTGGAGCCATCTGGAGGTAATAAGGTCGGGAGCGAGAAGCTTCCAGTCATGTCAATCACCATGAAAGATGGATTAATTGATCAATCACTTAAATTCAAAAAGAGAATTGCTAGCGAAGATACTTCGAATTACAAAATCGTGTACAAGGATGAACTAGTGGTTGGGTTCCCTATTGACGAAGCAGTTCTTGGCTTTCAATCGAAATACGATGCAGCTGCGGTTAGTCCTGCATATGGGATTTGGCGGATAAAAGACTCTATTCGGGACAAAGTCGATGTACAGTTTTTAGAGCTCGTTCTCAGATCGAAAAGCGCAATAAAAATATACAAATCGAAGATGCAAGGTGCCGTTAGCAGACGTAGGAGCATTCCGGCTACAGTTTTTAAGGATATTGAGATCCCTTTTCCGTCCCTCGAAAAGCAAAAGTCTATTGTTGCCAAGAAGTTGGAAATTAATCGACTGAAAGCAGAGATTATTAAAAATGAGGATGTGATCGATTTTGAGGTTCGATCAATGTGGTAGTCCACGTTATCATCAGCTGATGTGAGCAATCTCGTTATTTATTAGAGGTTTATGGACTTCTAATTGCTGACAAATCAAATATCTGTGATTTAGTCCTTGACATAAAGTTCATCAGGTATTTTCTAAACTTTAAACTAGGACTAATATTATAATTATTACTATGTTTTCAGCAATTCCTAGCCGAGTGGGGAACTAGTGACAGGCGTCCAGCGCTGCATTGACCACCTGTGTTCAATGACGGCCTTGGACAGGCTCGTCTTCGCTCGTCACGTTTCGTCAGAACTCGGCAAGGTATTCACGCTATACGATGCAAGATTCTTAGGGGTGTCTCGTTTTTACCGCTGATCGCTTCTTATTTTTGGCAGTTGCTTGCCCTAAATAGACTCGCTCGTATGTGTCCAAAAGGGTGGCCAATGCTGTGTCAGCTGCATCATGCTTTTGTGGATTACGTTGCTTGGCTAAGAGGTGGCTTAAATATTTTCCTGTTAGTTTAATGATCATCTTCTTGTGCTCGTTATACATTGTCTTGAACCAGGCTAATTCCTTGCCTCGTTCTAGCTCTGTGGCATCGTCACGAGAGATTATGAAAGCAATATTTCCGTACTGACCGGAAAGATAGGATAGAACTTGTCGGTAGTCTGTTTGTGTGAGCTCTTCATAGTTCTTTACTTCGAAAATAACTTGCCGTGTTCCGTAGTCTTCGCGCACCCGCTTCCAAAATACCGATGTGCCAGTATTCGTTCCTACGATATCCCGCAAATTTGTAGTGTTCTTATTCGGGTGTAGCTCCATGTTTTCGAGTCGACCAGCAAAGGAAATTCGACATGCTTCGAGGCACCAACGCTCAAATTCAGCGGCACCGTCGATCCCCTTCTTTATCAAGGTGAACTCCGAGATCAGTTTTCCAAGACGGGCTTGCCTTATGGCAGGTGTGATCGAGAGTACCTTGATCTCGTACTCATCGTTAATTTGCGCCGCTTCCTCGGGATTCAGATTGCTTCGAGACAGGCTGAGCGCCATCCAGTAGCATGGATGGATAAGTATTCTTTGACTTTTCTTCAAATCGATGTCCGGCTTTTTACCATCGTGGCAAAAGAGGAAAGTTCCAGAGACCGAGTCATGTACACCTAGAAATCCGATACTGTAAAGAGATCGAATCATTTCTTCCGGATGCTGAAAAATTGCAAGTTCTTGCTGAATTTCGGGGGCAGTAGGTGGTGATGTAAATACGGTATCTAAGAGTTCTGATGCATTGCTGACAGTTAACTCGGGGCTTCCATGACTGAATACCTGAGTGACAGCATCTACTGAATGGAATATGTGTCGATATTCTTTTCTCAGATCGTCAAGTCGATTCGAGGAAATGATTTTCGCAGACTGTTCTAAATCAATTATTCCAATTGCCGGTATTTCGCGATCTGGATGGCGCCTTTTGCCTGATTCGAAGGCAGAGTTGAGCAAAATAAGAATGTCTCGTGGGCGATACAAGGTTAGCGTTAAACATTTCTTGAACCCATCTTCATCTTGCAAATCGAATTCTGTGTGTCTATTCCATACGCGCTTCGTGTTAGTTTCAATGGTGCCAAAAGCGGCTCGCAATCGACTTGTTACAAAGTAAAATAATGTCGATACATCCCAATGTAATCGCAATGTAAACGCTTCGATGTTTCGGCTGTAATCCTGATCATAGTCAGCGACGGCTCGGAACATGTTGTCTCGCAAAAAGACCACTGGGCGAATCTTTCCGCGAAAGGAACTCGCAATATCAATGGCTGCGGATATCATTCCGTCCACGAAGGCTATGCTTGTGCTATCCGGCTCAAACCCCTCGTCCAATCTGTCAACTAGGATCTTTATCCTTTCTCCTTCGGGGAGTACTTTTTGCAACTCACGTTCGATTTGTGAAATATCTAAAGAATCAGCAATCTGCCCGATAACTTCTTCCGGTGCCATACCGTCAGGAACATTGCGTTTAATTACAGCGCGCAATTTGTCAAAAAACGGCTGATCTGCTTTTCCCCACAAATGTAGATGCTTAATTAATGTGGGAGACGCAGCGATATAGGATTTCAATTTGTAGTTGGAACTCATCCCCTGCGCCGCCGCCATGATTAGTCCGTACTTCCACAGTAGGCGAACTGAGGCCTTTATTGGTAAGAATGATGTTCCTAATTTTGGAAGTATGGCTCTTAGCGCCAACGTGTGGTGCTCATCGGGAGCGACCAGTATGACGGTATTGGTTTTGACGGAACTCCATTGTGTTTGCAACTTGTAGGTCAAGGCACTTTTGCCGGTACCACGACGGCCGATAACAACAACCTTCTCGTCTGACTCGAGAAGCGTCAGGTAGTCTGGAGTTTCAAAGAACGCCAAGGCCAGCATTGCATGATCCGACTCCGCACGAACGTCCCCAAGGGGGTTCGAAAGAACACGATGTGTAGTCATTTTTGCCTATCGAAAATGGTCGGGTGATCTTCAGTGTACCGTTCTAGCCTTTATGTTTTCTGGGGTATGTGGTTTGATCAGATAAATCACCTTTCCATACCCCCCGATGCCCCAACCGAACCCATGCAGAAACCAACAAGTCCCGATAGACCAATCCTGGGCGTAAAAAAAGCCCCAACGATTTCTCGTAAGGGCTTCATTCACTAGCGTATATTGGCTCCTCGACCTGGGCTCGAACCAGGGACCTACGGATTAACAGTTCGTTAAACCCGATGGTTTTCGAGAGCGGCAATTAAAAAAATTCGTTTAAAAAC
>JAQTWB010000166.1 GCA_028689495.1 bacterium
GAAAGATCAGGAGATAGTTGCTTTTCCTGACGATTACGATTGCGATAGATTTTTCGTCTCGACGGGCCGTTATGCTCCAGAGGAGCAGCATGCAGGCAGTTGTTTGGCGCGATTGGCTGTGACCAATCGTGTTTATTACGAGGGACAGCAGATAGAGATCCTTCCGGCGGGCGGGTTCCTGGGCTTTGTTTTAGTGGCGGATTCACGAGGACTTACTCTCAGGCCCCAACGATTAAAGCCGATAGAGCAACTTTTCGAAAATGGTGTTGGGCGGCACGAGAATCAATTTTCTGCACTGCTCCCCGATGAATTGCCGGATTCTTTACTCCCCTTGCTGAAAAAAGAAACAATTTATTGTGATTACGATGAGATTCACCTTCTGTTGACTGAAGTTCTTCCTCTGGTCAGAAAATATTTTCATCTGGATGATACTGGAGTGACTTTACCGGAACTGGCTGTCGTTGATCCATTGATCGACGTCACATATGATATATTTAACGGTTCTCTGTTTATTAGCAGTAAAATTGTTTATCCAGATGCCGGAGGGGGGACAGTTGGGCTGTTGGATAATGAAGGATTTAAGGTGACTTCAGGTGAAGTTATCGCCAGGCGTATGCCTGGCCGGGAGGAGGAACTATTGCGTGAGATTTATCGTGTGACCGGACATTCTCTTGTTCATCGTCAGATTGTACCTGACATCGAAGCTCGGGAGCTACTGCGAACGGTTCGCGAACAGAGGGGATGGCAAGTCAGGGCTGAGGTTGAAATCGATGCCAGCGAAGAAGTCAAGCCTCAGTTTTTTAAAGAAGGCGATAAGTTAAAGATTTGTGTTGGTAACGAAGTATTGGATCCTCCAGATTTCCGCTCACGATTGATCTCGGGAGGAGGTTATTTTTCTTCGGGTGACAATAAATGGTTTGAGGTGCCGGCATCCTGGACGAGCACCTATAAATTGCTTCTTGACGAATTGTTGGATGTTTCATCCGTTAATAGAGATAAACAAGGGGGACGACTTGACCTGTTGCGGGAGAGCGTTCTTTTGAATAGCGCCGGAGTTGATGTAAAACATATTTCTTCTTTGGTTGGCGATATTTTTTCAGCAAGGTCACAACGCGTTGTTGCGGGAGATGATTATTCTGGTGGGATTCTTCGGGATTATCAATGCGCTGGGGTTAACTGGTTACAGTTGCTTAAGGCGGAAAAACTTGGTGCACTGCTGGCTGACGATATGGGCCTTGGTAAAACTCTTCAGGCGATGGCGGTTGTTGGTTGCGATTGTCTGATTGTTTGTCCAGCCAGTGTCATCCATTCCTGGAAAGAACACCTTGAGAAATTCAGACCTTCGTTGAAGTTAAATGTGTATTGGGGAGCAACACGGAACTGGGATACTTCTGCGGATGTCGTTGTTACTTCGTACGGAACATTGCGAGTTGATAGTGACGTATTTTCTTCACGGTGTTGGAACACGGTTATTATTGATGAAGCACAGGTCATAAAGAATCCTTTTAGCCAGATTTCAGAAATTGTCAGGGGGATCAGGGCTGACTTTCGTCTGGCGCTTACCGGCACACCTGTTGAAAATCGTCTGCTGGATCTTTGGAGTATTTTTTCCTTCTGCCTTCCTGGTTATCTTGGTCAGCAGGATGATTTTTCTCGGCGCTTTGAAGTTTCCGGGGACGGAGGGACTCAGCTTCTTGGCCGTATAATTTCTCCGTTCATGCTGCGTCGGCGAAAAAGTGAAGTGGCGCAGGAGTTACCAGCCAAAACTGAAATTTTGCATCGAATCTCATTGTCTGCTGGTGAAAAGGCCGTTTATGGAGCACTTCTCGTTCGGGCACGCGAGGTATTGGGAAAACAGGGAGATGGTGGAGTCATGGCAGTTTTGGATGCTTTGTTAAGGCTTCGTCAGGCTGCCAGTGATATGAGACTGTTACCTTCTACACAAGTCGACTCGTTATCTTTGCTTCGCTTGGAACATACGAGCGACATCAGAGCTAGCAAGACAGAGTTTTTGCTGCAGTCCTTGGATGAGCTGTTGGCGGAGGGGCATAAAATTCTCGTTTTTTCACAATGGACTTCATATCTCGATATCGTGGAAGATGCTCTATCTCGGCAATTTGCCGATGAAGATGACAAATGTTGGGTTCGTTTAGATGGTCAGACACGTCATCGGGCTGCGGTGATTGATAAATTTAATAACGATCCACAGGTCAAGATTTTTCTGCTCTCGCTCGCTGCTGGTGGAGTCGGGATCAACCTCACATCAGCTGATCATGTTTTCCTGCTTGATGGTTGGTGGAATCCAGCGGTGGAGGATCAGGCGATGGACCGGGCACATCGCTTGGGGCAAACCAAGCCGGTTTTCGTCCATCGGCTGATTTCTGAAGGTACTGTCGATGAAAAGATCTATCAGCTTTCTGCCAGCAAGAGGGTGATGGCGGATGAACTTTTTCACAGCTCGGGTGCAGGAGTTTCTATAGATGAACTGAAAGGGTTACTCTCAGACTGAGCCGATAATTCTTCCCCACGACCGAGCTTAAAGAAAGCAGGTAGCTGAGGGCAAGCGCACTCAGTAGTCTGAAATTTTCAAGAGCCCTACCATCGGCCAATATAGAGTGCAAACTGTAACGGAAGAATTTTGTTGAAAACGGTCGTTGCACTCGTAAATTCGCGGGTGAAACCTGTTTCAGCCGTGACCTTACGTGCAATTTCCGGGATAGCTATCTACCTACGACGACTTGCGCTGTTTTTCGTGCTTCAGTGCCGATTTTTTGGCGTAACTTCGGTTCTGTAGCTAATTTGCGAAGGTGGTCAACAAGTACAGCGACGTCAGGGTTCGCCCAACGCATGAAGCATGTCAGTGGAGGATGATTTTCAACATATGACAGAGGCAGATTGATAACTTCCTGTACTGGCAACAGCAGAGAATTTGTCGAGTCCAGGTGATCAAGCAGGTCTCCCCATGCAGTAGTGATGACAGGAAGTCCCATTGCCATCGCTTGCCAGGTGGTCAGCGCCCATGATTCTCCGCGCGAAGGCAGGACAAAAGCATCTGCCATCTGATACAGGGCAACCATGTCTTTTTGTGAGATGTAACGATTGATTATTTCGATGTTGGCAAGACAATCTCCCTTGAGGTCTTGTTTTTGCAGAAAGGATGTAATCTGTTCTTCCAGCTCGGTAGAGTCAGGATGAGAGGTTTTTGTTATTAACCGCACATCGTCATTGTTTGTAAATGCTTTGGACCATCCTTCAATCAGTATGTCCCACCCCCTGAGGTCGTCCCATGGCATTATGCTAAGAAAGGTAATTGGCTGTTTTTCAGCTCGCACAAAGTTGTCTGTAGTTTCTTTGGCGAAATAAATTGATTCAATACCCGGATGCCGTACCGTTATCTCTTTATCGGGAAAGCGGCGGGCGTAAACGTTTTTGCTGAAAGTTCCTGGAACTATTAATTGATCGACTCGGTGGTATTGATCAAGCCAGTGGTTCGGTAGCTGGTCACTAGTCGTGGCGGCATACACGATGACTTTGTTGAACTTCTGCCGATTGTCAATTTGAGCATTGATTATCTCCGCTCCTCCTGGTTTGAGTGGAGATGTTACGATAATCAGGTTTTCATTGACATTTTTACGAGCAGAGTGCTCCGCCAAAAGAGTTTTGAACTCGCTGTCATCTTCCATGATTGACAGGAAATTTTCGTCAGTGTCGAGTACTTCGAAATCCAGATCTGGAGATTCTTTGCTGATTTCAGTAAGCAGTATCCTTGATATTACTCCCAGTTCGCTGGAGGAGAGAATCGGTCCAGATAAATGATTGCCGCATGGTGGTTCTGGTAGTGTATATGTTTGTCCGTGCTCATGGACTGGTGCGATATTAAAATTAACAAGTCTTATGGTAAACCTTGATGGTTTCCATTTAACAGGTAGTTTTCCAGGGGTGCACTGGGTAATTATTTTAAGTAGAATTTCCTGGTCGTAGTAACTTTTGTTGATTGTAAACGAAAGCTGAATTCTCGGACTGCTCGCACTTAGTGTTATCGTTTGCTGAAGCTGGCCTGAGCTGTATATTTCAACCTGAGGATCATTGTTGTAATGGGAATCCGGGTCCAGTGAGATTACCAATGTAATCTGCTGAGGGACATGAAGAAGTTTTGAACTGACGGATATGAAACAGTCCGTTCCCATCCACCGGCCAAGATTGTCGATGATTGGACTTAGGTCGCTACACTTTACGCCTGGGGCAATCTCGTAAACTTCATCCAGGACGGTGCAATGACGGTATACTTTATTGTCGCTCTGGTAATATTTTTCATCGTTGTGAGTCACACTTGAATGCGGATTAAATTTGAATTTATAGCCGGCAGCTTTGAGTCGTCTTGAGAAATCAATGTCTTCCTGTTGATAGAAGCCACGCTTTTCGCACCACTGCACCCGCTCAAATACCGACGATTTCATTATGCAGAATCCACCGGTTATGTATTGTTGGTGACTACTTTCCTGATAGCTGATGAGTCTTTGTTCTATTTCACTTTGAATTGCCCAGTCCCAGTAACGACTACC
>JAQTWB010000044.1 GCA_028689495.1 bacterium
GTCATTTTCCTTGCATATAAGCGTCAACAGCTGCGGCGCAGCGCTCTCCATCCATTGCCGCTGATAATATTCCGCCGGCGTAGCCAGCACCTTCGCCGCAAGGGAAAAGACCAGCAGCCTGTGGATGACAGAGGGTGTTTTTGTCTCTGGGGATACGAATTGGTGATGATGTTCGGGATTCAACTCCAACAACGATAGCCTCGTTGGTTATATAACCGGGGAGTTTATTGCCGAACTGTTTTAACCCATCTTTCAGGCGCTGCAGGACCGCCGCCGGGAGAAATTCAGAGAATGAAACCGGTGTAATCCCTGGGTGGTAAGAGCATTCGGGGAGGGAATTGGAAATCTTGTTGGCAAGCAAGTCGGTCAATCGCAGGCCAGGGGCCGAGAGGCTGCTACCCGCAGCAGAGAATGCTCGTCGTTCGATATGCTGCTGAAAGTGAACACCCGCAAGTTCTCCCTTCTCCTTCCAGGGAGCGAAATCGTCACAGTCTACTTCAGTGACAATACCTGAGTTGGCAAATGGAGAGTTCCTGCGAGACGGTGACCAGCCATTGACAACAACTTCGCCTGGCGCAGTTGCGGCAGGGCAGATGATACCGCCAGGACACATGCAAAACGAGAAGACACCGCGTCCTTTTGTTTGTGCCTTGAGGCTGTACGAAGCAGCTGGAAGATAAGGTGAGCCTTTGAGTTGTTTGTATTGCAGTTTGTCAATGAGCGGTTGCGGGTGTTCGATGCGCAAACCAAGGGCAAAAGGTTTTAGTTCAATTTGTAGGCCGATGTTGTTGAGGAGCGAGAAGATATCCCGGGCAGAATGACCAGTGGCGAGAATGATCGCTTTTGCCTTGAAGAGTTCACCTTTATCCGTTCGGACGGAAGTTATGCCGGTAGCGTCTTTGTCGAACTCAGTTACGCGAGAAGAGAAACGCACTTCTCCGCCGCAAGCAATTATCGATTCGCGCATTTGCTCGATAATGCCTGGTAGGCGGTTAGTTCCGATATGGGGATGAGCATCGATCAGAATATTTTTGTCCGCCCCGTTGGCGACGAGGATATTGAGAATTCTTTGGGTGGAGCCCCGTTTGTGAGAGCGGGTAAAAAGTTTTCCATCGGAAAAGGTACCAGCCCCACCTTCTCCAAAGCAATAATTGCTGTTTTCGTTGACCAGGCGGTGTCTCATGATTGTCGCGATGTCGTGGCGACGTTCACGAACTGAGCGTCCGCGTTCCAGGATAATTGGTCTATAACCGAGCTCGATCAGCCGCAGCGCGGCAAAGAGACCTGCCGGACCGGCACCGATAACAATTACTTCCGGGGCACTTGAAACATTTTGTAGTTTAAGTTGATGGTCTTCCTTGTTCAGCGACTGAGGTTCTTCGTCCAGCCATACATCGAAGAGGAGGTTGACGACGACTTTTCTCTGTCGGGCGTCAAGTGAACGGCGCAAGAGAGTGAAGAAAGTTATGTTCGATTCGGGGACTTCTAGCTGACAAGCAAGTAAATTGCGACAGGTATTGTCATCGGTTGCTTCTTCAGGAGAGATACGAAGTTCTACTTGCAGGTTCATAGGTTTTGTCAGTATGACCAACGGGTAAGTTCAATAAGATTGATATTTGGCCATAAAATTAATTTCATAGCAAATAAGTTTTGTTATCCAGTTTCTTTATCCCTATTTTGATTACTGAGTACTGTTATGTCGGGGCGCAGGATATTAAATGAAGCGGCTCAACCTCTTTATCGGGAGGTAACCTGGGCGGCTTCAATCGGGCTTGTCGTTAACCTTGTTTTGGGTGTGAGCAAACTGGTAGCCGGGGTGGTTACCTCAAGTTTTGCTTTAATGACAGATGCGGTGAATTCTCTTGGCGATGTTCTCACTACGATTGCTGTGATGGTGGCGATTCATTTCGCTCAGAAACCACCTGACGAGACTCATCCTTATGGGCATACAAGGGCAGAAGCTGTAGCTGGGGTGAATGTGGCATTGCTGGTGCTGATCTCGGCTTTGGCCCTGGGATATGAGGCGATATGCCGAATTACCGAGGTCCATCCGTTGCCGCCCTTGTGGACGCTTTTGCTTGCCGGAGCCAATGTGGCGATTAAAGAGGCACTATATCGTTACAAAATTCGTGTTGGGCAGCGCACCAAATCTTCAGCAATCATTGCCCATGCCTGGGATCATCGAAGTGATGCGTTTTCGTCACTTGCTGTGCTCCTTGGGTTAGGAGCAGTTTATCTTGGTGGCGATGATTATATATTTGCCGATGAAGTAGCTGCTTTGTTTGTTGTGGCTGCAATTGCCTGGAGTTCATCAAAGCTGTTTCGCTCTTCGGCAAGTGAGTTGATGGATGCTCAAGCCGATAGTGAGTTAATTGAGAGTATCCGCCGGGTTGCCCAAGAAGTGCCCGAAGTGAAGGGAGTTGAGACATTGTGGGTAAGGAAGTCTGGTATTGAGTATTTGGCAGATATTCACATCGAAGTTGATCCGGAACTTTCTGTGCGCAAAGGACATATTATCGGGCACAAAGTTCGTGACCTGCTGCTTGAGCGTTTTGTTGCACTCCGTGATGTTCTTGTTCACCTGGAGCCTTGGGGGGAATGAGTTCGGTAAATGAGTAGCATTCTCCATTTAGACAAGTTCACGGCGATTGAATATCACGCAAGACAAAATCAGTGCCGCAAGGGAGTAGCAGGCTGCGTAAGTTGCACAGAATATCAGGTAGCTGAAACTGATGGGTTGTCCGTTGACAACTGTGGAGGTGACATCAAATAGTGTCAGATCGGGAAGGATCCAGCTGAGAAGTCCGGTGAATTGGCGTATCAGAGGTGATGAATCGCTTGATAAAAAATACTCCAGGTAGTTGACAGATCTGCCGGCAAGATAAAATCCAAATGTGAACAGACCGGCAAGTGTTGTTGTAATCACAACCGATGAGAAAAAGACCGTCACTGAAGTTACAACAGTCACCTCCAGCATGCTTAGTAATAATGCGGGAAAGAGGTTGGTGTCTACGCTGCCTGAAAATATAGAAGCAAAAGCGATGATGATAATTCCCATCAATGTCATGAGCGAGTAGACAGTCATTAATGCGCCCAACCATTTTCCGGCGACAAATTCATATCGCTCAACCGGTTTGGATAATATGTTGTAGATAGTTTTGTATTTGATTTCGACTTCGAGCAAGCCAACGCCGATGATGGTGGCGGCGACTGCCCCGAAAAATGAGAGTGAGAAAAGCCCGAAGTCGATAATGATATTGATTTGGCTGCCAATTGAGACTGATCCAAAAAGTGCCGATACTGCGATTAGCAAGACTGTGAAAAACAAAACTGAATAAAGCAGTCTGTTGCGTATGGCAGCGCGAAAGGTATTGAGTGCAATAAGGAAAATGTTCATTGTCCATCCTCCGTGATTCGAAAGAAAATTTCTTCCAGATCCGGCCGTTTTAAGCTGTAATCGAGAATGTTCATATTGTTGGCTATCGCAGTCTGAAGCAGATTATTTGCCGAATCTATATCACTTAGTTCAATCGTCGCGTATGGAGCACGTTCGACAATCAGAGCCCCGGCGGCAACTGCTGATTCTTTAAAGACAGGATTTAATCGATCTACCGCGAAGGTGATGATTACCGACTCAGGTCGACTTAGATGCTCTTCTTTGATGTTGATGACTTGTTTTAACCGGCCCCGAGCCATAATCGCTACACGGTCACAGACATCTTCAACATCAGAGAGGATATGCGAAGACATGAAGATTGTTGTTCCCGTTTTATTGAGAGCAATTATCTCTTCACGTATCTCTCTACGCCCAATCGGATCGAGCCCGGAGAAGGGTTCGTCAAGTATCAGGAGTTCCGGGTCGTTGATAATTGCCTGGGCAAAGCCAAGTCGTTGTTGCAAACCTTTCGACAGTGTACGAACTGGCGAGTTGGCGCGATGATCGAGTTTGACTTGCGCCAGAGTTTTATCGACTCGCTCATTGAGCACCGGTCCGCGAAGGCCATGGAGACCGCCAAGGAAGAGCAGCGTCTCGCGCACACTGAGGTGATCGTAGAAATAGGGCTGTTCAGGAAGGTAACCGATTTTTTTTCTTTGTTCAGCATTAATTTCCGAGCCCGAGAATTTGATACTTCCGGAGCTTGCACGGATGAGACCCAGTATACATTTGATTGTTGTAGTTTTACCGGCGCCATTATGGCCGATGTAGCCAAAGGCTTCGCCGCGATAAACCCCCAGGCAGACATCAATCACAGCGGATTTTTGAGCATACGTCCAGTGTGAGCGGAATGATTTGCTGAAGTTGGCAAGTTCAAGAATAATCTCCGACATCAATGTACCTCTTTTCCATTATTCTGCAAAAATTTTTTGCGCAGCAAACCTGTTTTTGCAGTTTTGCCGTGAAACTCAAGTCCTTTTCCTGCCGACCTGGAATAAGCGGTGCAGGATATTTTGTCGATTAAGTATTCATCGCCGAATGGGTCAACCGGAATGCTTTTGATGAGCTGTTTATTAAGCATTTTCGCAAAATTTGTTTCTGTGCAATCGCCACTTTCGGCGGAATCCTGCCCGATTAACTGATTCAAGATTATCAGGTCCCGGGCGACAACGGCCAACTGAAGTTTTTCTGTCAGAGCCTGCCGGGCTTCTGCATCGTTGCTCTGGTTGATTAGGCTCTCAAGAAAGCTGATCGCCTCTTGAGGATTGCTGTTTGCCACACCTAACCGACTGGCAAGGTTAGCGAGAAATAGTGGAGCCTCTGGTTTCTTGGCTGCAAGCTCCATGTCTTTTTGTGCCTTTTGGTTGTTTTCAAGGAAATACCAGTAGAGGAAACCGCGTAGATAAGGAAAACGCCATTCGTCGGGGTGATGCAGGGAGGCAAGTGTCAGAGTTGTGATTCCATCTCGTGGATTACCGGCAACCCATGAAAGCAGTGAGCCACAGAATTCAAAGGCATGTTTTTTTGAAGGGTCCAGTCTTGTCACCAGATCACATCTTGTTTTAAGCCAACGAAAATCGCGACTTGAGGTAAACTCCTTGCCAAAATAATTCAGCGTCTGGAACCAGAAAATATCGCTGGCGAAGTTATCGAATCCGAGCGTGACCAGTTTTACTTTGTCGACGTTCGGTAGGTAGACCAGCTGTTTGTTGTCCAGTGAGAGTGTCTGATTTTTTTGTGCCAAAGTACGTGACTGGACAAGGCCGCAGATGGCAAGCAGGAAAATGGCCGAAGTTATCAGGCTGGTTCGTATCACAGGGTTCATAGATAGCATCCGGATGATCACTCTATATTTGGATGCAGGGAGGAATTAGACCGTTTCAGTTCTCCTGAATTATTCCCGAGTTACTGTCGTAAGAATAGTCGGAAGAACCACGGGCGTGAGTAGCTTCGCCTACAAATGAGCTGCCATCGGCGGCAGGTGTCATTTGAAATGTCGTCATCGGCGAGCTTCCGTCATCGTCTCTGGTGGCGCGAAATCCCGGAAGGGCGGCGTCGCAGGTGTCGGCGTCAGCGCAGTTAATGTAAGCCTGGCTTTCGGCGTAGACGGCTT
Source organism: bacterium (assembly GCA_028689495.1). GTDB lineage: Bacteria > Bdellovibrionota_C > UBA2361 > SZUA-149 > JAQTWB01 > JAQTWB01. The sequence goes on from JAQTWB010000044.1 coordinate 5,550, forward strand.
CTTCAGCGGTAATTGCGTTTCTCAAGTCTGATTTGGCAGTGCCATTAAAAGCGTTTTGTTTATATTCTGTGAACTGGTTGACGACAATAGCAGCAAGGATGCCGATAATCGCCACGACAACGAGAAGTTCAATCAGCGTGAAGCCGCGATGCCCTTTTTCAGTGATTGTGCTTGACTTGATTGGTGCCCGCTTCATTGCTCTGCTCCAGAAAAAAATCTGCGCTGTTATCAACAAAAAGCGGGAGTTAAAGCATCTCTGCTGTAACTCCCGCTTTAACTTCCCGGGGGGTGGGTAGTTATCCGACCCCGGGGAGTTTAACTTATCTCACGGTGATTATGCCGGGGCCGATGTGATGACACCTGTAGCTGAATCATAATCGTATCGTAGGTCGCCGTTGTTATGTGTAGCTGTCGCATCGAAAGACTGGCCATCAGCAGCAGCCGTGTGTGAGAAAGCTGACATTACCGAAGCAGCATTACCGTCTTTGGTTGCTTTAAACCCTGGCAAAACTTCGCAAGCAACAGCATCAGCACAGGATTGGTAGGCGTCATTATCAACAAATGCTGCTTCTTGAGCTGTGATGCTATTTCTCAGGTCTGTTTCAGCTGTAGAGTTATATGCTCTTGTTCTGTAGGCAGCGAACTGCGGAATCGCAATAGCGGCGAGAATACCGACGATTGCTACTACTACAAGAAGTTCAATCAGTGTGAATCCTTTTTCTTTCTTCATAACCATGTGCTCCAAAATGTAACCGTTGATAAAAATCCGGTAGAGTTAATGTCGTCCCTTCTGTTGTGCCACTTAAGCGATAGTTGCTGCCGCGACCGCATTTAAAACCTAGCAATGAGCGTGCCAATGGTTGCTCCGGCCAGACCGCATATTCTTTCCCGGAGTGCATATAATATAAGGTGCGATATGCCTGAATTTATGATGCGAACACCTGTTCAGAGGTTCATCGGGTCAGCTTGAATTGCCAGATTAAGCGACAAAAATTGCTAACGGCCGGTTATAATCGGCAAAGCGACAAAAATTGTTGCAGGCATTTTGTGCTTTCGCCTGAAACCCGGGTTTGAGCTGGTAAAAAAATGGGACCGGGTTTAAAAAAATGGGACCGGGTTACTTTTGATGACCCAGCCCTTCAACTTTTGAGAACCTAAACGTTCATATTCCAAACGCTGAAAAGCTGAAGAAAAATGAAGAAAAATGGGACCGGGTTACTATTGAACTAACTATTGAACTATTGAGACAGCGTTACTATTGAGGACCCAGACGTTCAAAACGGCTGATAATGGCTGTCTGGGTGAAGTCTTTTACCTCATCGGGCAGGTGGTCCCGGGTTATGGCACTACCGCCAAGAACGATTGCCCGTTCTATTATATTTTCCAGTTCACGGACATTTCCAGGGAAGTTGTAGGAGGAGAGGCTTTTTAAGGCTTCCGGGGATAAAAAAATGGGACCGGGTTACTATTAAGACTAAAATGGGACCGGGTTACTTTTGAATTTTTGAGGACCCGGATGCTCATATTCCAAACGCTGAGTTTACCCGCAGAATCAGGGCTTACGGTTGGGTGGGGTTTTTACATGTCGTATTTTTTAAGGCGGTAGCGAAGTGAGCGCATATTTACGCCAAGGAGGTCGGCGGCCTCCTTGCGAGCACCTTTGCTCTGGTCCAGGGCTTCTGTGATATAGCGTCTTTCCAGGTCTGCTATCAGCTGATCCAGGTCGACGGGGAGACTGATAGCTGATGCCGTGGTCTCTTTCTTGGATTTGTTGGTAAAACGGCTGATAATGGCTGTCTGGGTGAAGTCTTTTACTTCATCGGGCAGGTGGTCCCGGGTAATGGCGCTACCGCCAAGAACGATTGCCCGTTCTATTATATTTTCCAGTTCACGGACATTTCCAGGGAAGTTGTAGGAGGAGAGGCTTTTTAGGGCTTCCGGGGATACTCGGGGCAGGACCTGGTCCGGGTCGCAGTATTTGCTGATGAAGTGGGCGACAAGAGGCGGAATGTCTTCGGTCCTTTCCCGTAGAGGAGGGACCCAGAGGTTCACAACGTTCAGGCGATAATAGAGGTCCTCGCGGAATGTGCCGACAGCGATTTCCTGCTTCAGATTGCGATTGGTCGCGGCGACAATACGGATATCAAGTTTATAGTCCTTTGTATCGCCAATCGCCCGAACGGTTTTTTCCTGAAGGACACGAAGCAGTTTGGTCTGCATATTTATCGGTAGCTCGCCGATCTCGTCGAGAAATACTGTGCCGCCTTCGGCTCGGCGAAGCAAACCCGGACTATCGCTTATCGCTCCTGTAAAGGCGCCACGTTTGTGGCCGAATAGTTCACTTTCAATCAGATTCTCCGGTATTGCACCGCAGTTGATTGCTACAAAAGGATGGTTGCAGCGCTTGCTCTTACGGTGAATCGCATTGGCAATCAGTTCTTTACCAGTCCCGCTTTCACCGCAAATCATCACCGAAGCCTCGCTTGGAGCGACTTTATCGACAAGACTGAAGACCTGGTGCATGACCGATGAATCACCAATCATCTGTAGTGAGCCGGTTATTCGTTCTCCCTCTTCGGTCTGGGAGATTAAGGCACTCATTCGTTCGTGGAGAGAAAGGGTTTCTTCCATTGTTCGCAGGTGGCTCATGTCGCGAAATATGAGAATTTCTCCTGTTTGGCTGCCATCATCACTGGTTAGTGGTCTCAGGGAATAATTCAGGTGAATCGGAGTGCCATTTTTACCCGGGATAATCAGTTCCTTGATTTTCTCATTTTGCAGTTCGCTATAACTACAGTGCAGTGCATCAATTCCGGCTTTTACCAAAATCTCGGGCAGCGGCCGGCCGATCAAAGTGTCGGCGGGAGCGTTTTTAAGTTGCATGATACTTTTTGCAGCTTCATTGATTGAGGTAATTGCTGAGTCAAGATCGACTGTAATGATACCATCCGAGATGTCGTTGAAGATCTGCTTTCGTTCGTTTGAGAGAGTATTGAGATCTGCCGCTTGGCTGGCTGTCATTCGAGCGAGCAGATCGCGTTGTCGCGAAAGGTATCCGCTGAGTAGGGCGATAACAGTCAATGAGAGATAGGAAAGGAAAATCTCCATTGACGAGGCGTGGTCGCGCACCTTGCCAGGCGAGGGCATTACGCCACCAACAATCAGGCTGTAGCAGATTGCCGAAAACAGTGCCGCGAGCAGAGCTCCGTGGGAACCGAAAGCAAATGAAGCAGCCAGTATGACAAGCAGGTAGAGGATGGTCGCTGAGTGACTACCGGTCAGGTAAATGGCAAAACTGACAAAGACAATATCGAGAGCGAATTGGATCGAACCGGTTCGGCGCAATTTACGGGTATTCCTCACCCAGAAGGCATTGATAATTGAGATTGCCAGGATCACTGTTATTGGTATCACTACAGCCTGAGCAGAACTCTGAGAACCACCTGGTCCTAAAGCACGCCAGCCTGATAGTGCCAGTATTGCCAGAAGAGTTACGACACGCATGAAAATTATTACTATCAGTGCCTTTCTCAGCAGGCTCTTTTCTGGCATTGCTGGCGTTGAAAGCAGGTAAGTACGCAGACTGCCAGCAATCGGCAGTTCTGCCAGATTCTGAACTTTGTTGCGCCAGGACTGAGGAAGCACTGTGGTCATGCGATTATCGCCTTAATTAGATATACGGCGCTTAGATGACGGACCCCAGCTGGAATATCGGCAGGTACATGGCGATAACGAGGCCACCGACCAGCGTGCCGAGAATCAGAATCATCAGTGGTTCGATTAATTGTTTCATGCCATTGACCGCGTTTTCCACTTCGTCGTCGTAGAAGTCGGCGACCTTGCTGAGCATCGCGTCAAGTGCACCTGTAGATTCTCCAACAGCAATCATTTGAACTACCATCGGTGGGAATACACTCGATTTGCTAAGTGGGTCGGCAATTGTGTTTCCCTCGCTGATACTGACACGAACGGCGTTAATTTCTCGTTCGATGACCCGGTTGCCGGAAGTTCGTCCGCAAATCAGCAAGGCATCGAGAATCGGCACACCGGAGCTAAGCATTGTGCCCAGCGTCCGGGTAAATCGGGCCACGGCAACTTTTTTGATGATTTCACCGAATACAGGCAGTTTAAGATAGATCGGATGCAAGATGTCTTTTCCGCGGTCACTTTTGGAGAATGTGCGGAAGAGATAATAGAAAGCCACACCCGACACTGCCATGACATGCCAGTAAGCCACGAGAAAATCGGACATGGAGATAACGACTCTTGTCGGGGCCGGAAGAGCCGCACCAAAACTTCCGAATAAATCGGCAAAAGTTGGAATTACAAAAATTAGCAGGATGGAGGTGACGATGGCTGCGGCTGAAACCACCACGCCGGGATATATCATTGCTGTTTTGACCTGGCGCTTTAACTTGTCCATCTTTTCAAGATATGCCGCCATGCGGTCGAGGATAATATCAAGAATACCACCAGCTTCACCGGCCGCGACCATATTCACATAGAGGTTGTCAAAGGCCTTGGGGTGTTTGCCCAATGCTTCCGCCAGTGTCCCGCCAGTGGCTACGTCGTCTTTGACAGCCATAAGAGTCTTTTTCATCGCTGGATTGGAGTGTTGTTTCCCGAGAATCTCCAGACCCTGAACAATCGGTAGTCCCGCATCGATCATTGTCGAGAACTGTCGGGTGAAAATTACCATGTCCTTGGTTTTAACTTTCGGGGCAAAGCCAGGGATAGTCAGTTCTTTATCAAGTCCCTTGCCTTTTTCTTTGATCTTCTTTGTGTCGGGAGAGATGCGTTGAGACTTCAAGGCATTAAAAACTGCCTGAGCATTCACTGCCTCCATTTCACCTTTGAGCTTCTTGCCGTCACTCGACTTTCCTTCCCAGACGTAAATTGCCATTTCTTTGTCTCTCCCGATTGTTATCTCTGAAATTCAAGTCTCTATTTTTAAGTGTCTACTTATTGTCCGGTACGGTTACGCGGAGTATTTCCTCGATTGTCGTTACTCCTTCCTTGAGCTGACGGATGCCAGCGGCACGTAGTGTGTCCATCCCCTGGCGGATTGCTTCACGTTTAAGCTCGGTGGCAGAAGCGCCGTTTAGAACAAATTCTTTCAGAGATTCATTCATTACCATGCACTCATAGAGAGCAACCCGTCCTTTATATCCGGTGCCGGCGCACTTGGAGCAGCCAGTACCATGAAACACCTTTACGTTACTGGCTTCTGCCGCAGGCACTCCGATATTGATTAATGCTTCGGGGTTGACTTTCACTTCCTCGACACAGCCGGAACAGATTCGACGAGCCAGTCGCTGGGCGACGATAATATTGATCGATGATGCGACAAGAAACGGTTCTACACCCATATTCAGTAGTCGGTTTACGGTAGAAGGTGCGTCATTGGTGTGCAGTGTTGAAAGCACAAGGTGACCGGTTAATGACGCCTTGATGGCGATTTCTGCGGTTTCGTAGTCTCGTATTTCACCGACCATGATCACATCTGGGTCCTGACGCAGGAAAGCGCGTAGGGCAGCGGCGAAATTAAGTCCGATGTCTTCGTGCATTTGCACCTGGTTAATGCCGCCGAGGTTAAATTCGACAGGGTCTTCCGCTGTGGAGATATTTGTCGTCGACTTATTTAGTTCGGATATTGCCGAATATAAAGTTGTCGTTTTACCCGACCCAGTGGGGCCTGTGACCAAAACCATACCGAAGGGTCTGGCGATGGCTTCCTTGAAATGATCAAATTGTTCAGTGCTGAAACCGAGACGGGTCATGTCTGTTTGCAGGTTTCCCTTGTCCAGAAGTCGAAGGACGACTTTTTCACCAAAAAGACCTGGAAGGACACTGACGCGGAAGTCCATTTCCTTGCGGTTCCCGAGTTTCAGTTTTATCCGTCCATCCTGCGGCAGACGACGTTCGGCGATATCCAGGTCTGCCATGATTTTAATGCGGGAGGTAATGGCGTTTTTTAGCTTGTATGGCGGTTTCATAATCTCGTAAAGCACGCCATCAATACGAAAACGAACGCGGAATGATTTTTCGTAGGGCTCGATGTGAATGTCTGACGCTCCCTTTTTAATCGCGTCAGTCAAAATGGCGTTGACAAGTTTCACCACCGGAGCGTCTTCCGTGGCTCTTTCCACGGCGTGCAGGTCAAATTCGTCCGGATTACCGACGACCTCGACGTCCTGTTCGTCAAAATCCTCCATGATACTGTCGTAGGAGATATTCCCTTCGTAGAGTTTTTCAGTCAGGGCCTTTAACGCACCTTCGCTTGTCAGAACGACCTGAATGTCGAAGCCAGTGATGAATTTGACATCGTTTAGAGCGAGAATATTGGAGGGGTCGACCATGGCAACGGTCAGGCGGCTACCGGAAAGTTCGAGAGGTAGCAGGTGGTGTTTGAGTGCCAGTTCGTGGGGGACAAGTGTCAGAATTTCCGGAGGCACATCCTGGCCGTCGAGATTGGCAATTGGCAGTCCGTACTGCTTGCTGAGAGTGCTGAGCAGTTCCTCTTCGCTGATCGCGCCGAGGCGGATCAGGGCTTCACCGAGCAGGGTGCCAGTTGCCGCCTGAGATTCCCGGGCCTTGTCCAGCTGGGCAGCGGTGATTTTTCCGGCCTGAATCAGTAAATCTCCAACTCTTGATGACATGAAATTTCCCTCTCCTCAGCTGAGGTAAGCATCTGATTTTACGGTGTTGTGCTCGTATATTTAACGGATGAAGGAATAATATTTGTCACCCTGACAAACTTTGCCTTCTCCCTCACTATCAATGGATCGGAACTATAGATGGGGAACTTGACCGGAAAAGATGCAGCTGACTGCAATTCGGGTGATTTTATTGGTTGCGTCGGTTGGCTGTTGGCGAATAACATCTATTGCGGTGTCAAAGGGTTGGTAGTCTGTTGAATGACTTTGCGACAGGGTATTCACCCCACCGTTTTTCCTTGTCTGGCTGTGTTTTTATGTAATGTTCATCCTACCCGGACGGTTGGCCTATATTTGGGTGTGTTGAAAAACACACCCAAATTGCAGACAGCGCAAGCTGGATGCCTGCGCGTAGCGCAGTAAATGTAGGGCCATTTTGGCCCTACAAAAGAAAAACTAATAGAGGGGAGACTTTTTCGTATCTCTGATACGAAAAAGTGGATTGACGGGAGTCAATCCTGGCGAAATGCTAATTTCGCAACACTCCTATATTTCGACTCATCGGAGTGCCTATGATTCCCCCTTTTTTGCTCAAGTGGTTCCTGGCGTTGACAATTATTTTTGGCATTTCATTGAGTTCGCTCCCTGCTTACGATGCGCTGGCCCAAGGAGGTAATGAGGGACAGCAGGTAGCAAATACATTTGGCAATGCGGGTGGGGGGCGGTTCCCCGAGCATGAATGGTTGGGCGGAGCTTCTGCAGCTCAGACCAAAAAGGCCTTGAAAGAGGACTCTTATTGGGCTCTGCGACTGGACAAGTCTTCACGCCTTTCTCAAAACAGTGAGTTTAATCGTTGTTTCGAGCCGAGGCTTGTCAAAGGCGAGTGTGAATACTGTCAACCTAAAATTCTTTGTCCGGAAGGGCTTGATTGTGACAGCGACAATTGTCCGGGTTATCTCAACAATGGCTTTGTTTTTGATTTTTACTGGCCCGAGGCTGTGATTGAAATAAACAACTTTGGTGTTTCGGCAATCAATCCGGTCAAACTGGGTAGAAATGATCTTTCACACGCCAAATTGAAGGAAAATCTGAAGGACTTTTACGACAATACGCTAAAAAAATATCAGAAGGATTTTTACAAAAACAAGATCAATCCAAATAAGCAAATGGAGGATGGTGATTTCAGTGACAAGATGCCTTACCTTGGACAGTCGCATCATGCCGGTATGGCCAATTGGGATCAGTCCATGTTTCTTGAAGCTCATGTCTTCGCAACCAAAGTGAATGTCGACATATCAAAGAAACGACCGAAGAATCAGGGGGAATTTGATACCAACTGGGTGCCTTGTTACTGGGACACATGTTGTCCGATCCCGGATATATATTTCAATGGTTACGAGTACCCGACAGATAAGGGGTTTTATAATGTAACTGACGAAAATGTGCCCCAGGTGTTTGGATTTACCGAAGAGAAGAAATTTCTGCCCTACTGGAGGATACCGGAATATAGCGCCAATCTGCTCTATGACGATAATTTCCAATATTATAACGCTTCGCTGCCAGGGAGTATCAACGATACAAACTGGTTCTTGACCAAGTCTTGTGCTGAATATCGTGCTGGACGCTGGCCCAGTCGGTATGGAGATCTTGTGCAGGCGATTAATGTACAGCTTCAGTCGAACAGCCCCGCTGACTATATTAAAGACGACGAGTTAAGAAGGCGTTTTTGTCACTTCGGTGGCGGTGATACGTTTCCTGTTACCGGGAATATGACCGGTTTTGCCAATATAGTTCCATCATCGGGTTTTCTTGCGATTCGCGCCATTGAACTTTTTTCTCGCGCCCAGGGAATGCTGTCTGCAGATACATTTTTCCCAATTTGGACTCAAATGAAACTCAGCGGAACAGATGGTAGAGATAGCCTCGACAAATTGCAGATTGTTGCACCGGAAAGTTATGTTGACGGCTCGAACGGTGGAGTTTCCAGTTGTTTCGTAATCAACGAACTCGATGAATATCGCGAAAAGTCAGATTTTTACGGAGGTTCTCATCGGCTGTTTGCCGATCCCGACGACACTCCGCCAGATCAGGGGTCTCAGGGAAGTCGTAGTATCCGCTTTATTTACTGGAACAGAAGAACTGCGTGTGCCTGTCAGCTGCGTTCTATTTTCAAACCGGAACCAGGGGGCGATACCAAGATTGTTGGTGATGCGACCAAGGGAGGCGCAATGGATATTGGTGGAAAGTGTATGGATATTCTTGAGCCGGAAAATGATTGTGGCTGGGGGGTTCAGCTTTATCCATATAACAAACATGGAATGGCGAGAAGTAATAAGGAGACGATGAGTCAGCGTGGTGAAGGGTATCTCAGTGGTATGCAGGCGGTGATTCCCTGGATTGGTTGGCTTCGTGCTGTAGACAAGGTTTTTCCATTTGAACAGGATGCCGGTGGAATGATGGGCGGTGGCGGTAACCTTGGAGGAGGAGGTGGGGATATCGGTGGCGGCGGTGGTGGTTCAATGGGTGGTGGCGGAGGAGGTGGTGGAGACCTCGGCGGCGGTGATTCAGGGGGAGGAGATTTTGGCGGTGGAGATCTCGGTGGAGGTGATTTTGGCGATATTGGTGGTGGAGATATGGGTGGCGGCTCGATGTCGTTTGGAGAACAGGCCGATGGTGTTGTGGACCAACTGATGTCAGGCGGCAGTTTACAGGATTCAGTCTTTCAGGAGCTTCAGCAACAGGGGCTTGACACGCAAATGAATCAGGTGGTTGACGGTATCGCTGGTAATGTGTCGGAGGGATTGTCGGGCCAACTTCAGAACAGTATGACAAGTGGGCTTAACGGGATTCTCGATCAGGTTACGGCAATGCAGCAACAGGTTCAGGCGCAAGCGCAGCAGATCATTGATCAGGCACAGGCTGAAGCCGATCTCGCGGGCCTTGAACTGGACATGGATTCTCTTGATTTGCCGACATTTGATTTTAACAAGGAACTTCAGAGCCGTGTCGACAATTTTCTGTCTGGTAAGCAGAGCGACTTCACAGACAAGCTTGTCTCGGGAGCCCTTCCACAGTTGGAGGATAAAGTTCAAGGATGGGCCGGGCAGGTTCTTGAAGGCGGAGTGGCTGACAAGATAAGTGACTTGAGTAATGGCAATGCGGACGTTGCGGAAATTGCCACTCAGTATGTTACCCCCTACATTGAAGGGACAATAAACAACCGTCATGTGCTTGGTGAGCTACAGGAAATGGCACCGACACTTTTTCAGGGCCAGGTTGGCGCTATTCAGGGGCAACTCGATTCACGGCTTTCAAATGCTGTCAGTTCATTTTCCGGTAGTGGCGTCTGGAACGAAGGGGCTGAAAATCAGCGACAGAGTTTTGAATATGTCGGTGGGTTGATCAGGAAGTTTTAAAAGATCGTTATTTGTCAATTTTGCTTGACTTGGTGTGATGTGAGTTGTTTGTCAGCTTGCATATTGAGAGTTCTTTTTAAAGGATATGCGCATGAGTGGGCAGAGTTCTGTATTGGCGGCCGGTGTTCTTATTTTTTTCATGGCAGTTGTCGCCAATGCCCAAGTCCGTGGTCAGAGGGATGTATTTTCCACTGTGGCAAATAATAGCTCTTCAGGCTCACCAGTGAAGGTTTCTTTATACTTGTCTGATAAGGATTCACGTAATTTTTCCAAGTCGATTGCCGAGGTGCGACGTCTACAGCGCCTTGGTGTCAACGTTTCAGGAATTTATCTTTTCCGGGTTAAGCCGAGGCAGAGTTCTTTTCGGGGAGAGAAAATTGTTCCTTCAGAGAAAGACCAGAAGAAAGCATTTGAACAGATATTATCCCAGGATACGCAGAAGATGGGGGGGCTGGCCCGAAAAATACTTACTTCAATGAACAGGGAACGACCCCAAGCTGATGACAAGCAGATAAAAGACAGTGGTTTTGAGCAAGATGCGCCTCTTCGAGTTGCTGATGTTATTCGTGAAACAGGTTCTGATACTTTGCCGTTCTGGGTTGTCAGCACAGAACGGCGAGACTACGTGTTCCCAGGGCGTTCGGATTTACTCAGAGTTATCGATGATAATGGTAGCTTCACCGGGGAGAGAGGTGATGCGGCTTCTGTGCGCAAACGGTTGCCTCCCCTGGTCAAGTCAACTGCATCGGGAGAGAAGATAGCTGACTTGATAGCTGAGATTGAAGATCGAAAGTTATCTTCAGGACGAGACAAAGGTATTGGTGGCCGACGAAGGAATTATTACTTTTCGGCATATTATAATCCGGCAGGTGTGCAGCAGGAAGAGGCTCGGCTTGAGATGAAGCTTCCCCTGTGCTCATCTTCGCGGGTGCGGCGTAATCCAATTAGATCAATCACGCAGGGCTTAAGCAATATCGACGTTGTTTTATATGATCCAGCTAGTCCTCGCGATCGTTCTGAAGCAACCAAATGGGAGGGGAAGATTGCTCCATATCCCAATGGACAGAGTTTTACTGCTGGAGAAGTGAACGATCTGGACCCCTTTTTATTATTGACGCTGGGGGCTGATGTCCAGTGTTTGCCAACACGTTATCGTTATCTGGTTGAGGGCGATACGACATTCGTCGAATACCGCGAGGGTATAAACGCCTGGGACAAGTGATATCTTGTCTGGGCGGATTTAGCCCGGTCGATCCAGTTTATTCTCTTGGCCTATTCCCTAAGCGGCGTCGGGAAGCGATATTCGTCATTGGCGCCAATTCGCACAACTGAACCGACGATTGCATTTGCAGTCGATGATTGCAGTGTCACCACTCCGTAATTGTTGGCGCTGTCAAAGGCACAGACATCGATTTCAGTTGTTCCATAAGGCGGAAGACCTACTGTTGCTCGGGGGTCTGCCGGGCTGAGTATTTCCGTTCCGTCCCAGCCCACCATGTTTAGAGTCAACGTCTGGTTGCTGTTTTTTGTATTTAGAGCAGTAAGTTTGCAGGACTGTCCAAGGTAGGTATTGTAGGAGCTTTTCATCACACTGCCCATAGCTTCTCTTCCCTTAATTCCATACATACTGGAGATCCCGCCTGTCGGTGTCCTTTTGTATTGCATTGCCACAGCGACCAATGTTCCTTTTCGGGTGCCTTTTATGTCTGCACTGCCATAGCTTCCGTTGAGGTACTCGTCTGTCACAATATGCCGGGAACCATATGCCGGGAGTGAGAATGTAATTGTTTTCAAGACAACTCCACTACTGCTTCTGATATTTACAGTGACATTTTCACTTAGCGATGACGTATTGGAAACTTCAAGTATGGCACTTGAAGATGCGGTATCGAGTGGTATGAAAAGTTGTCGGCCTGAGCCAATTGCGCCGCTTAATTGAAAAGCGGCGCTGAAGTTATCCTGCCAGTTCGGGTTGTTGTAGATATAGCGAATGTTGCGCAATTGAAATGGTGCGCTGTTGTCGTCTGGTTGCCATTTGACCAGTCCGACAAGTGATGGGCCAAATTGGTGACCGGAGAAATCTCTTCTCGCTCCGCCGGGGATGGAGACCGATAGGCTGTTAAGGATCTGTCCCGTCATGTCGTAAAATGTCAGGACACCTGTTTTGTAGCTGACGCCGGAATTGGTCAGCTGAATCCAGTTAGCTACTGGGTTTGCGGCGTCTGTTGGGTCGAGACTCGGCTGATAGGTATTGAAAGGGACAAATTGCGTGCCTTTCGTGCTGTTGGTAAAGGGTAGTGCGAAAGCGAAATCGAATGTTTCCCCGGGTTCTGATGAGAGCTTGTAGTAGATCATGCGTCCATCGAGATCACCTTCATTGCCGTTGTGTGTCGAACAGACCTGACCTATTGAGTTCAAGTCTCTTCCTTGGAGGTCGTGTACCAGGAGATCGAACTGGGCTCCAGGATTGAGACCAAAGTTGTAGTTTGATTTACTTTCGCCATTAAGATTGTAGAGCGTCGAGCTGATATTCAGTCGATGGTCGCTCATATTCACATGTTCAAGAATGTTATACATTCCACCGAGAAAACCGTTCCATTCTCCGCAGACTGTTGTTGATAGAACCATGTGAGCGCTACCACGGTCGAGGGGGTCGGTGCCATCGGTGATTTCCTGGCCATCGGTAACTCCATCGCTGTCGCTGTCGGGAACAGCTGGATTCAGACCGAGGGCTATCTCCTGGGAGTCGGTTATTCCATCTCCGTCACTGTCTGTAGGTGGCGATGTGCCGTCAGTTTGACAGACACCGCTCAAGAGATAAGCCGGTGCGGTGCAATTTCCGCTGAAATTGAGGTTGCTGAGATTGCCGCTGGTAGAGCCGGATAAAGATGTGCTGGCAAATGTACTGTTTATCGGCGCGCTGATTGAGATGTTGTAGGCGGTCAGGTAGGGAACTGAGCCGAATGAATAATTGCCGCTGCCGTTTGTAGTTGTTGTGCCGAGGGCGCCGCCATTTATTGTTAAACCGCCAAGGCCTGTACCGGAAATCGTCACCCGACCAGAAAGGGTGTAGTTGACTTTTGTCGCTGTGAAGTTGTGAGTTGCGTTTGCTGCTGAGATTGTCCCTGATGCGCTGGAGGGGGTGAATGTGTAGCCGTAGCGTGAGGGGGTCAGTGTATAGTTGCTTCCGTTTGCCAGACCGCTGAAGCTGTAGTTTCCGCTGCCGTTGCTGGTTGTTGAGCCTATTGCTCCGCCATTAATGCTGACACCTGAAAGTGGTTGTCCAGATAGTGATATTGCCCCTGAGATTCCGTAAGTAGTTACTGACTTGAAGCCGGCAATCATTGCCGCGGATGAATTGAGAGTTGATGTGTTGTCAGCTGAGTTCAGGTCACCGGCTGCTATACCTGTAGGTTGTCCCAGATAGCTGACATTTGGGTTAGAAAAATAGGAGACCCTAGTGCCAGGAGCATATGCCATAACGCTGCGGGAACCACCAAACCGGTGTCCGAAGGAGTAGTTGTAGAGTCCTCCAGAGCCGTTATCACGGTCGTGGTCCGCCCCCATGTTATGTCCAAGCTCATGGGCAAAGCTCAAGTTACCTACGGCACAGGCGTGATAAACCACAGTAAACATGTAACCCGAGTAACCGGCGTTTAGATCTGTCATTAACCATCCGAGGCCACAGTAGGCGCTGGAGTTGTTGAGCAGCACGACCATATCGGCACCGTAGGTTGTGCGCAGAGTGTGTATGTTGTCCATGAAGCCGTCATTTGTCAGAGTGAGGCGGTTAAGATCTGTGCTGAAATCGCCGCTATCGCTGTATCCGGCAGCGGCCACGTGGACCAGGTTCAAGGTTATATTGATTCCACTATTGGTGTAGGCAGTATTTGTGCTGGCAATAGCGGCGGCGGCCATAGTCTCCACGTCGTTTACAGAGCCAACCGCTGTTTCGGTGTCATCGGTGTAGACGACCATTACATCAATGACAGTGTTATCGGCAG
>JAQTWB010000045.1 GCA_028689495.1 bacterium
AGGGGGTGCTGCAGGGAGTGCTCCGGGAGAGATTTTAACTGATCACCTCTATAGTGATGCTGGAGTCGGATTAAGGCTCGGTTTTCCTCGTTCATCCGGGGGGAGCGTATTGCGAATGGACTTGGCTTTCCCGATGCGTTCATCGCCCGCAGGAGATTCAGATTGGCAGCTTCGGGTGTTGATTACATCAGGCCAGGCTTTTACCGCATCACTTCCGGGCGAAAGAGAGGGAATTGATAAGAATACAAGTACAAGTCTCGTTTTTAGCCCTTGATCCGGGGTTAACATCTGAAGAAGCTAAATTATTTGTAAAATGGCGGAGATATCATGGAAGTAATTAAGGATGTCGCAGGGGCCCCTGCGCCAGTTGGTGCCTACAGTCCTGCGACAAAAGCAAGTGGACTAGTCTTTTGTGCTGGTCAGATTGCTCTTGATCCGGCAACAGGTAAGCTGGTGGCGGGTGGAGTGGCAGAGCAGACAAAAAGAGTGCTGGATAACCTTTCAGCTGTGCTTGAAGCGGCCGGCAGCGATTGGTCAAGTGTGTTGATGTCGACAATATTTCTCGCTGATATTGGCAGTGCTCCTGAGGTTAATGCTCTTTATGGGGCTATGGTAAATGTTGAAGCGGCACCGGCTCGACAGACATTGGCCGTGAAGGATCTTCCGCTTGGTGCGCTTGTTGAAATCTCGTTGATTGCCGAATCCCGGTCTTGATGTTTTGTCGGAAGCGTCGTTTCTCGAAATTTTTTAATGGGTCTCGAGATCTTTGTAATGAGTCTCAAATTTAATTGGAAGTAGTTGTGCCTGATGTCTGCGGAGCTTGAAAAAATACGTATCGAAATCGACTCGACCGACAGGCAGCTTGTCGAGTTGTTAAATCGGCGGGCTGAGCTCGTCCTCAAAGTTAAGGAGGCGAAGGCCAAAGGTAAAATTGACGTATATTCTCCTGCTCGTGAACGGCAGATAATTGAGCGGGTGCGTGAACTTGCGGAAGGGGGTAGTTTCCCCAAGGCGGCACTGGAAAGAATATTCGTCAGTGTTGTCAGTGCTACTCGGTCGTTGATTGGAGAAGTTAAGCTGGGCTGTCTGGGGCCGGAAGGTTCACTTTGTTTTGAGGCGGCAAAAAAACAGTTTGGCGAGGATGTTCTGTTTTCTTTCCGCAGTGATATTGACGAACTTTTTCGACTTGTGGAAAGCGGTGAGCTCGATTTTGCCGTGATACCCTTTGATATGGCAGGCGGAGTCAGTGAAGAGACCCTTGGACGATTTATTGGAGCTGATATCCGCATTGTTGCTGAGGTTCTGGTGCGCAATGATAGCTCGCAATTACTTGGGACCGATGGGAAGACATTTGCCAGGTTTGTTGTGATTGGTGCCAAGGAGCCACCAGCCTCTGGTAAAGATCGCACATCGTTACTTTGCGCCGGCGACAATCATAGTGGCGCGTTGCGGGAGTTGCTTGAGGCGTTTTCCCGGTTTGGTGTGACCATTGACAGGTTGGAGTCAAAGAAAATTGCAGCACTTTCACCGTCAACGGTGTTTTTTCTTGAATTTTCCCGTCATGTGAGCGATGAGCAATTGCAGCTGGCTCTGGCTGAGTTGAAATCCAGGTCGTCATATTATCGTCTGCTGGGCAGTTATCCCCAGGCAGCACATAGTTACTAAAGATGCTGATGCCAGGATTTGACAGATTTCCTTCTTTAGCTGGAGTCATAACAGTCCCTAGCGACAAATCGATCACCCATCGGGCAATTCTTTTTGGCTCATTGGCCGAGGGAGAGTCTTTTGTTCAGGCCCATAGTATTGGTCGCGATAATCTGGCCAGCGTGCGGGTGATGCAGCAGCTTGGCGTAGAGATTTATGGGTATTTTTCCGGATCTGCCCGGCAGATGGCGGAAGAAGAGAAACTGACCGATATCGAGGACTCTTCGTCTTCACCTTTGGCCTTGAACAGCGATGGTGATTGCCTGTTGGTGATTCGTGGTCGGGGATTGCAGGGCTTGAAGGCGGCATCGGATATACTTGATTGCGGCAATTCGGGCACTACTTCTCGTCTGTTGTGTGGAATCCTTGCAGGTTGTTTGTTCTCGACGACTATTACCGGTGATCGTAGCCTTGTGAAGCGGCCCTTTGCTCGGGTAAGTCAGCCCTTGGCGCTTATGGGGGCCAAGTTCTCGGCGGATTATTTGCCGATTACTGTTACAGGTGCCGAGCTGCGGGGGTTGGTCTGGAAGTCTGAGAAAGCTTCGGCGCAAGTTAAAAGCGCTATCTTGCTTGCCGGACTGTTTACAGACCAGGGTGTCACAGTTTGTGAGCCTGGGCTCTCCCGGGATCATAGTGAGCGAATGTTGCAGGCGATGGGTTGTCCGATTGTTGAAGAGACAACAGAAGATGGCCAGCATACGGTGATATTGCCTGAGGCTACAGTTCCTCGTCGACTTAATCCTTTGCAGATCACAGTGCCAGGAGATTTTTCCAGCGCCTGTTTTTTTCTTGCCGCGGCCAGTATTGTGCCGAATTCAAGACTTTGTATTGAGAATGTTGGGCTTAATTTGAGCCGAACGGGATTTCTTGATGTGAGTCGTCGTATGGGAGCTGATATTCAGCTGCTCGAGCGGCGAATTGTGGGTGGAGAGGAAGTTGGGGATCTGCTGGTAAAGAGTAATGTTCTTGCTGGTGTTGAGGTCTCGCACGAGGATGTCATTTTTTCCATAGACGAGATCCCTGTCCTCGCACTTCAGGCGGCGTTTTCTCAGGGTATTACTGTGATCAGAGGAGCTCAAGAACTGCGGGTCAAAGAAAGTGATCGGTTGGCGATGATGGCCGGGATGTTGCGTCTGGCGGGTATTGAGGTCGAAGAATTTGTTGATGGGATGAACGTTACGGGGAATAGGTCATTGCTTGGCTCCGGGGTTGCGCTTCCGACAGGGGAGTGGCTTGAATCTCACGACCACAGGATAATTATGTGCGGGGCGCTATTGAATTTCTTTCTGACAGGTCGGGTTGAGTGTTATTTGCCTGAGGTGGTTGAGACATCTTTTCCTGGGTTTTACGATTTACTTACGTCATTGGTGGCGGAATGATTGTGACGATAGATGGCCCGGCTGGCAGCGGCAAGTCATCTGCCGCTCGGATGTTGGCTGAGGAACTAGGGTTCATCCATCTTAATTCTGGCGCTATTTTCCGGGCGATTGGAGTTGCGGCACAGGAACAGGGGGTGCCCCTTGACGATGAGGCCGCTCTGGAGCAGGTCGGACGCCGTATGAAATTCAGCTTTTACGACCAAAACACTAAAATGTCGGGTATTTTTGTCGATGGAGTTGACTGGGGGCAGTTGATTCTGACTGAAGATGCGGGTAAAGTCGCCAGCCGAATCGCCGTTTTTCAGCGGGTGAGGGATGTTGCGGCAGAGCTTCAGCGCAATGCCGGTCAAAATGGGAATATTGTGGTCGAAGGAAGAGATGCCGGCTCGGTTATTTTTCCTGATGCCGATTTCAAGTTTTATCTTGATGCTTCGGTTGATGTGCGAGCCAGGCGCCGCTTGAGGCAGCTTGAGTCGGCAACAGTTACTCTTGAACCCATTCGCCAAAAAGTCGATTCTATTGGCCAGGATTTTGATTCTGTACACGGGGATTTTGATTCCATACGCAGGGATATTGCGGAGCGTGATTTGCGTGACAGCACTCGCACTATTGCTCCACAGACTTGCCCAAAAGACGCGCTGCGAATTGATACAAGCGATATATCGCTTGCTGAAGTTGTGGCGAAGATGGTGGCAGTTGTCGAGTCATTTGAACTGAATGATGTGCAGAGTGGAGTTTGAGTAGCTGAGTCAATATACAAATTTCGTCAAGACGGACAGATGGTGACAGAGCCGATAATAATGATGGTGCTGTGTCCCCGGTTCGTTTTTTGAAGGAAAACCGGAACGACTGCTAAAGGTTCACGGCGGTTGGTGTCGGAAAATAATAACTAGTGAGCCAGACTCGGCGACAGCGTTCCCGAGTCACCAAGTAGATACGGAAAAACAAACATAATGGTAAGTGAACAAGCACAATCCACTGAATGTGGCATGCAGAGTGAGTTTGAAAAACTCCTGGTCAACAGTTTTGATGCTGCGCGTCCTGGCGAATTAATCAAGGGAACAGTGACAGTAGTTGAGCGTGACTACATTACAGTAGATATTGGCTATAAATCAGAAGGCCAGATCCCGGCCTCACAATTCGCGGATCGCGAAGGCAAGATTAATGTTGCCACAGGCGATACCGTAGAAGTCCTCATGCTCGCTCCTGAAAATGAGGATGGAGAAATTGTTCTTTCAAAAGACAGGGCTGAACAACTGAAAACCTGGATGCGTCTTGAAGATGCCTATGAAAAGACTGAAAAAGTCACAGGGTTTGTTGTGCAGAAGGTCAAAGGTGGTCTGCAAGTTGATGTTGGTGTGCCGGCGTTTCTACCCGGATCGCAAATTGATATTCGCCCTCAGCGCAATCTTGGCAAATTTGTTGGTGAGGATATGGAGTTCCGTATCCTGAAGATCAGCCGCGAGCGCGGAAACATTGTACTGTCCCGTCGTATTGTGCTTGAGCAAGAAAGAGATTCGCTGAAGAAGGACACTATCCGTCAGCTCGACGAGGGTGTGGTCATGGAAGGTGTGGTCAAGAACGTTACAGATTACGGTGCGTTTATTGATCTTGGTGGTATTGATGGTCTGCTCCATATTACTGATATGTCATGGGGTAGGGTTAACCATCCACGTGAAATCCTTCAGGTCGGTCAGACCGTCCCTGTTGTTGTTCTCAAATACGATCGTCAGCATGAACGTGTCAGCCTTGGGATGAAGCAACTCAACAACAATCCATGGGAAACTGTTGGTGAGAAGTATCAGCCGGGCAGCACTGTTAAGGGTAATGTTGTTACACTTACTGATTACGGTGCTTTCGTGAAGCTTGAAGAAGGGATTGAAGGACTGATTCACGTTTCTGAAATGAGCTGGAACAAAAAGGTTCGTCATCCATCGAAGCTTCTGTCTATCGGTGATGAAATCGAGGCAGTTATTCTCGATGTAAATCCGGAAAGTCAGCGCATCAGCCTTGGTTTGAAGCAGTTGACACAAAATCCATGGGATGTTCTTGCCAGTGAGTTTCCGGTTGGTTCGCGTTTGGTCGGTAAGGTCCGTTCAATCATGGATTTCGGTATCTTTGTAAACGTTAAGGATGATATCGATGGTCTTGTCCACGTTTCTGATTTTTCCTGGACAAAGAAAGTTCGCAATCCGAAGGAAGTTCAGGAAATGTTCAAGAAGGGAGATGAGATTGAGGCAGTGGTTCTCGAGATCGACCCAGCCAATGAGCGTCTCAGCCTTGGTATCAAGCAGCTTCAGCCAGATATCTGGGAAACTGTGCCACAGCGTTATCCGACAGGAGCACGTGTGAAGGGTGTTGTCAGCTCAATCACTGACTTCGGTGTATTTGTTGAACTGGAAGAGGGAGTTGAAGGTCTGATTCATATTTCGCAACTTGGCTTGGAACGTGGTGAAGATATTCATGAAAAGTTCACTGTTGGTGCTGAAATTGAAGCTGAGGTAACTAATGTCGATCGCGAAGAAAGACGTATCAGTCTCAGTTCCAAGGTTACAAAAGCCAAGAAGAAGAGAGAAGACTACTCTCAGTATATGGAAGAGTCTTCTGGTGCGGTAACTTTTGGCGATTTGCTGCAGCAGCAACTCGGCGGCGGGAAGGACGGAGAGTAATTTTCAGTCCGCTTGCTAACCCGGATTTGCATGTAAAACTGCTGTGATATTGTAATGGTGTAGGGGCGCCTCGCGAGGCGCGTGTCCTACCTCACGGCGGGCAAATTCGCTGTTGAAACTTGTTTCAATCGTGAACTTACGTGCAGTTTCCGGGTTTAAGGCTTCCCCTCTTCATCTCTGTTCATCAACAGCAGGTGGACAGGTGGGAGCCTTTTTATTTTGTTTAGCTCGGGATACTCGGATGTTGCACGTAAGCCCATCGTGAACTTTGGTGCCATCCCCTAGTTGAGTTTATCCAGGAAGAAAGTTACCGTGAAGTCCAATGCCCTTTCCCTCCCTTTTGCCGAGCTGTCCGATGACGATACTTTGAAGTCGGAGAATTTAGTCGCAGCTGAAACGGATAAACCTAATAGCGCCGATGCCGATCGAGATGTTTCATCGCCCTCCGGGAGATGGTCCTCACATGGCATGGCGCCTATGCTGCGACAGTATCTAAAACTCAAAGCACGGTATCCAGAGCACTCACTCTTTTTTCAGGTTGGGGACTTCTACGAAGTTTTTTTTGAGGATGCGCCGATTGTTGCCAGCGTCCTGGACATTCGCCTGACGAGTCGCAACAAAGGGGATGAAAACGCTATCCCTATGTGTGGAATTCCCATACACGCAATTGATAATTATCTGCCGCGTATGCTTGAAGCGGGGCTTAGTTGTGTTTTGATGTCTCAGGTCGAGGCATCGTCCCAGGAACGTAAGGGAGTTGTTGCTCGTGAGATAACCAGGATTGTCACCCCAGGCTTGCGGTATGAAGGAGATGGTCTGGATGAACGTTCTTATAATTACCTGGCCTCTGTCTGTGTGTATCTTCAAGGTGGAGGAGCGGTCGCTTTTGTCGATGTTTCTACCGGGCATCTCAAGTTACAGCAATTTGAGGCGGAAGATGAACTTGCTGAAATACTGGTTCGTGTCAGCCCTTCAGAGATGATAGTTCCGCTCTCGGTGTTCGGTGCGCCAGTTGATAGTTCGGCGCCCTGGTTCCGGGAACTTCGGAGGTGGGCTAAATCAAATGGATGTCATCTGGTAAATCGGCCATTTTCACGTGCGCCGCGTAAGCAGCTTGAGGAGCAGGTAACATCGTTTTATCCATCAAATCATCAAGAAGAACGTTTTCGCGCTTTTGGTCTGGAGGATGTGTCTTCGGAATCTCATGCGGCGATTTCGGTTTTACTGGACTATGTGACCGAGATGTCCTTTGGACGGGCTCCTGTTTTTTCAAGTTTTACTCGGGAAGAACGACGAAGTTCTGTGATGATTGATGCTGCGACCAGACGTAATCTCGAACTTGTGCAGACCAGTATTGACGGTGCAAAAAAGAATTCCTTACTTGAGCATTTGGATCGCAGTAGAACCCCTATGGGGGCAAGGTTGTTCCGAGAGTGGTTATTGGCTCCCTCGACAGATTTGCAGTTAATAAAAAAACGACATGATGCGGTGGAAGAATTGGTCGCAGCGGCAGAATATCGCTCGGGTTTCGCCGAGATTTTTGCCGGTGTACGGGATATCGATCGTCTGGTGACTCGGATTACCAGTGAACGTGCGGTGCCCCGCGATTTACGATCGCTCGCCGAATCACTGACAGAACTTCCGAAATTGCGGATATTGCTTGAGCAGTGCACTGCCAGTATTCTTGTCGAATTTGCCGCTGATTTTGACGATCTCTCTGATGTCCGAATGAAGCTGGATGCTGCCTTGACCGATGAGCCGCCGTTAAAGCTGACTGAGGGAGGGATCATTCGTTCCGGCTTTGATGCGGAGGTGGATCGCCTGCAGAAGCTTTCGCGTGAAGGGAAATCTTGTTTGGCGGAGCTCGAGCAGAGAGAACGCGAGAAAACGGGCATACCGTCGTTGAAAGTTAAATACAACAACGTGTTTGGTTACTTCATTGAAGTGTCAAATAGCCATCTGGCCAAGATACCAGAGTGGTTTATCCGTAAGCAGACGTTGGTTAACGCTGAGAGGTTTGTCACCGAGGAATTGAAAACATTTGAACAGGAAATTCTTTCTGCAAGGGTCAGGCAGCAGGAACTGGAGAAAGAATTGTTTATTCAACTGCGTTCATGGGTGAAAGAGCAGGCACTACGTTTGCAGAGGATATCGGCGCAGATAGCTGCGGTCGATGTTCTACTTTCCTATGCTGAGGTTGCGGCGGAAAGAAATTATGTTCGTCCGGTAATTGTTGATGAAGCGTATTGTTCAATCGTCCGTGGGCGTCATCCGGTTGTTGAGCGGATTATCGGGCCACATAATTTTGTTGCCAATGATACCGTTCTTGATGCCGGGGGTCGTAGACTTGCTGTGCTGACAGGGCCGAATATGGGCGGGAAATCTACTTATCTCCGTCAGGTTGGTGTGATTCAGTTGATGGCTCAAGCTGGTGCTTTTGTCCCGGCTCGTTCTGCCTCGCTTGGACTGGTAGACCGAATTTTTACGCGTATTGGTGCCGCTGACGATATGTCCTCTGGTGATTCGACTTTTATGGTTGAAATGCGTGAGGCGGCGGGTATCCTTGAAAAAGCAACATCGCGTTCGTTGGTGCTGATCGACGAGATCGGTAGAGGAACGGCAACTGCTGATGGTTTGGCGCTGGCGCTGGCTATTGCCGAATGGTTGCATGACCTCGTTGGCTGTCGAACGATTTTTGCCACACATTTTCACGAGCTGACCTCACTGCCTGCCAATCATCAGGCGGCTTTTTGTTTGCGTGTCGGGATTCAGGAAGAGGATGACGAGATTATTTTTACTCACCGTATCGAAGAAGCCGCAGCTGACAGAAGCTATGGTATCGAGGTCGCGCGGCTTGCCGGATTGCCCCGGGCGCTAATTGATCGGGCGCGCGAGTTATTGTTGATGCCTGCGGATCTGGTGGGGAATGCAGGCTTCGACTGTCCGGAGGCTACAGTTCGTGAAAAGGTTATATATCGAGTGCCGAATAAAGTAGAGAGTATCTTGAAACGCATTATTGAGTCGGATTTGAATAATGTAACACCAATAGAGGCGTTGACGGAACTTTCCCGTTTGCAGAAGTTTGCTCGGGATACTCTCTCCTCATGAACGATGATTTTTCAGGCGATGAGGATGTGTTCACACCATTGATTTTCTCTCGTGCTGAGCAGACCCTTATGGGGATTCTCGCTGAAACAGCAAGGCGGTTGCGTTATCCCTTATATCTTGTTGGCGGGCTAATACGGGATCGGTTACTTGGGCTTGCGAGTAAAGATTTCGACTTTCTTATTGAAGGAGATCTGGCTCTATTTCTTGCTCTTGGCCAAAGTTTATTGGAGGAGAAATTTCCGAATGAAAAGGTCATTAAAGAAGTTCGACTATTTAAAAAATATAGAACGGCAAAGGTGTTTTTTAGCCGGGAGGTTTTTGCGGGGATTAGTCAGATAGATTTCGCTGGATGCCGAAGTGAGCATTATCCACATTCGGGTGCGCCACCAATCGTCGTAGTGGGCAATTTTCGGGATGATATGTTGCGGCGTGATTTTTCTGTGAATGCTCTTGCCTTGCGTTTGGATACGCTGGACGAAGTATCTTTCGCCGTGGGTCTTAACGGTTTGATTATTGCTGAATCCGCAGGGCTTTCTGACTTGAGTCTTCGGCAGCTGAGAATTCATCACGAGCTCAGTTTTGTTGATGATCCTGCCCGTATCATTCGTGCTTTGCGATTCATATCTCGTCTTGGTTTCTCACTTGAGGAAGAAACCGCGAAAGCTTTTTATCAGGCAATCGCTACTGACGTTTTGTCTAATTTGCCAGATTTTCGTTTGCGGGACGAATTGCGTAAAACTGTGGAGGAGGACTGTGCTTTTGAAGTGCTTTGTGAACTCGAAAAGCTTGGTTTGTTACGGCTGATGGTTCCGTTAATTGGTCCGCTTGAGAGATTGAGGGATAAATTTGCTGAGCTTGACGGCGCCGGTCGTCTGGCTTTATTGGGTGGTTGAGTTTGTTATGCATATTGAATTTGCTGAAATAATTCGTATGGCGGCTTTGGATGCGATCGCTGCCGGTCAATTACCAGGCGATGATAGTGCAATGACAATTCCCCAGGTTCACGCTGACATTGCGGAATGCGTTGAGCGCGGGGATGTCAGTTCGTCCTGGTCATTTCGTTTCACCAGCTGGTCCAAGAGTCGAGGTCGTATTATTGAGCCATTGCGTGTTTCAGAAGTCGTCAGGGAACAGATAATGCGTGGGGAGAGAGGATACTTCGAAGTCGTGTTATCGCCTAACGGCTATCTGAATGCCAGTTTGACCTGCGAGGGGCGGGCCGCCTTTTTACAGGCGATCCTGTCTGAAAATTGGCAAGGATTATTTACTTCGACTGTCTTGGTAGGTGATGGTACTTCGCTTGCGACAAGCGAGAAAGTCACGATCGATGATATTATTGTTTCGTGTTCTCCGCCTGCACAGGTTATTTGCCAGCAGTGTGAATTACTTGAGCAGCTGTTTGATAGGCCTGTAATTGAGCAGTTGCCACCGTCTGTGATTGGTGTGGTTCCGAGAAGGTCGGAATTGGCACTGATGGCTTGTGCAGTGTTGGCGCGTAAGGAATATCGTCTTGAACCTTTTGTCGAGGGTTTGAAGTGCAAGGAAAATGTTCCCTGGTACTGCCATCGAGGACTTAAGGATATGAACTCATTTATCAGGTTATTGTCTCGACAGATGGGTTCTGACATGGGGCGGGAGCGAGAAGAGAAGCTGTTTGCAGCGTTTGCCACCGAGATTGAAGATCTGCTGGTGCGTTTTCGTTCATTTTCGATACCGGCTTTGCGTGGTGGGCGGTACGATAAGCTTGCTGAATATACACTTGCCGTGCTCGACTGTTTTTATCGATATTATAATCACCCTCATGTGCGTTACACTGAAAGTGTTACTTGTCGCGATCGTTTGCTTCCTGCCCTGTCTTGTCAGATGGATCTGATTAAAGCGGGTCTTCGTATCCTGGGTGGGCCCGGAATGCCGTATTCAGGTTAGAGCTGTTCAAGAGCTTTGTTATTGATTATGTTGGCGTCGGAGGAAGCTTTCGAGTTCTTTGGTTCGGCTTCTTTTTTCGGCGGTTTGTTGGTCCAAGTTTACAATGGGTTTATTGTGGCCAAATTCATTAAAATTGCAGGGGCAGGGGAGATACCCTCTTGCGCCTGAATCGCATGCAGAATAGGGCATTTATGCGCAACTTGCTGGAATCTCAACGATTAGTTCAACCTAATTTTGTCTCATCGGTACATCCTGCTCAGATGTTGCTGCCTGTTAGAGGCGGGTTTAATCTTCAGTCACACCATTTATTGATTTTAGCCATTCTGAATTGTCTGCTTGTATCTTTTGCTTTTTTTGCCGGTTATACAGCAGCCAGTCCCTATTTTTCTGTCTCTGATGAAAGTCGGACCATGCGTCACCCGATTGTTCAGCCTGGTGGCCTAGTGGAGGAAGACATTTAGCCATTATTCGTAGAGTGAATATTGGTCGGCTTTGATGGCGCAACAATGACAATCGCGACACTCTTTTGTGGGCCTGTTGTTATTTATATCGTGTCAGTATTTTTCAGTGTTTTATTTCCCGGTGTCCTTTGAGTTGCTAGACCGTTTCAAAAAAAGGCCTTTACTTTTGGTTGACAACATCAAAGATTTTTCTATGCCTAATTGCCTGATAAAACGAATATAATTTCTTTCCTTGGCATCGTATCAAGAGAGGGGGGTGCTTGCCATTTGAGCCGTCTTGAAAATTATTGCTTTATCTTATTCAAATTTTGGTCGTTACTAATTTGGGAAGGGGCAGGTTGCTGCAACCAGATGGCAATCTTGTACGATGATTTTATTATCGTCTTACGCGCACCGCGCAGATTCAGTGCTTGTTTTCAAGATGTGCTGTTTTCACTGGCGTTGGCCAAGGTCTTGAGTGAGGGGTAAGGGGTGATGTTAAGTAAGTTTACGGTGTGTTGACAACTGTCAATGCGTGCAGAGTGGTCTCGCGTAACCGATAGCCTATTACTCACTCAGGTGTATTTAAACGGAGAAGTCGACTTGGGCGAAGATAACGGAGCCAAGACCAGATCTGACGCTGAGCGGTTGTTTGAATACGACTACGCTATCGGTACGGATATTGGTATGCGTCGTACCGAGAATCAGGACGCTTATGGCTATACGCGTAGCCCGGTGACAGATCTGTTTGTTCTCGCAGACGGTATGGGCGGAAATCGCGGTGGTGCTACAGCCTCTTCAATCGCAGTTAATCTGATTAACCGGGTTTCGTTTGGTGAAGAAGAGCTTGTGACAGAGGAGTCACTTCGGTCGGCAATTCTTCAAACAAATCTTTGTATATTGCAGGCAGGGAAACGTGAAGAGGAACTGTCAGGGATGGGCACCACTATTGCCATTCTTGTGCTTCACGATGAGGAAGCATTCGTCGCTCATATTGGCGATTCGCGAATTTATATGCTTCGTTCGGAGCAACTTTATCAGATTACCCGAGACCATACACTTGTTCAGGAGCTCGTCGATTCCGGTGCATTGACACCTGAGCAGGCTGCGAATCATCCGATTGGGCATATGCTGACGAGGGCAGTAGGTCAGACTGAAAAGGTTGAAGTTGATGTAGGAGTAATCTCCGGCGGGGTGGTGGATGGTGATCGTTTTCTGCTTTGTAGTGATGGTCTATATAATCATGTCGACAATCATGAAATTCATGCTGCACTTCAGGGGATGACCCCTGGTGATGCTGTTGAGCACCTTCTCGATCTGGCAAATGAACGAGGCGGTTCGGATAACATCACAATTATGATTGTTTCAATTCGCGGTGTTCAATCTGCAGGAGATCTTCAAGGACGAGAGGGTTTTTATCTCAACCTCTGCACTAAAGTTGGACTTCGTTATTGCGCCGGGCTTGCTGAAGCAAGTGGTTTTATTGATCCTGATCGAATAGATTATCGAAGTGATTTGCCAGAGAAACGTGAACTGCCATCATTACAAAATAGAAGTCGTCTGATTGAGCCGGGAGAGTCGGAGCGGCCGCTTGTATCGTCGGTTTATGCACCCAATCTTGAAGATGCTGAGAAATACAACCAGACTATTGCTGTTGAGCCACTTCAGGATGTTGCAGACTTGTCTCTTGTGGATGAATTAGATGATGAGTCAGTGGCGGTAGAAGTGGCTTCCGCTGCGGAAAATACGGAGCAAGTTGGTGCTGATCTTGAAGGGCGTGAGGGAGTGTCGGTAGCAGGTGAAGAACCGCATTTGCACTCGGGGAACCTTTCAGTTGATGAGGAGTCTACTACCGAAGAGGACTTGGATGGATTGGATGGTGCTTATGATACTTTGCTTGATGTCACTGTTCAGGGTGATGCAGAGCCATCCGAGAGTTCCGTAGACATAAACGAACCTGCCCTAGGAGACCCTGAGGCGCTTGGAGAATCGGTTGAAGAAATAGATATAGAGGATATTTCAGGCGAAGAACATACGCAGGTAGACGGAATTCTCGAAGATAAGGATTCTGTAATGCCTAGAGTTGATTTTGTTATTCAGCCTTCACCTGAAAGTCCACAGCAGGAAGCTGTTGCGTATAATACTGAAGCTACGTCAGCGAGTTTGGTTGCTGTCAAGCCACCTGAGCCAAGTCTCGTGTCTTTGTCAGATAATGTTTCTCCATCAGCAACGCCTCTTTTATCGCCAGTAGAAGCATTTCGCGCCAAGGTGATGCCAGAAGAGTCGCTTTTTGCCCTGTTTACCGATGCAAAAACGAACTCAGATTCTGCGATTGGACAGAGTGCTCCCGCGGTAGAAGAAGCGATAGTGAATGAACATGCTACAGCTGTATTTCCAACACTTTCGGGGTCCGATGTGCAACCTCGGACCGCCGGGGATATTGAGGCGAAAAACAGCAATGTCACAGGCGGAGATACTGGCGAGTATGTTGAAGTTACTCAGGTAGTACAAGGTGAGTCTTCTGATGATGCCTCGGAATGTAAAGTTGAAATTACTCCAGCAGTGGAAAAGGCTGGTGAACAGAATTTTCCACTTGTAAAGTCGCGCGCACGCAGTTCTTTGGTGAAGCTTTCTACAGAAAATGGTGATGTTCAGCAGGTGACCCAGGTTATTTCTCCTGTTTCTGGGCGGTCGGCCTCTGTAGTCACAGCGGTTCAGGCAAGTGACGATACGGTCGCATTTCGCAAGCGTTCATTTTATCTCGGATTGAGTATCATGGCAGCTCTGTTATCTCTCGCCGGTTATGTGTTGTCGCGTTCTAACAGTCGATTTGAATTGGCGATGATCGGGGTAAAGACTGCTCGCCAGGAGGTTAGCAATGGCGGAAAAGCTCCATTGAAAGTGACGATGCCACGCCATGAGATGAAACCGGTGGAACGACCCGGAGATCGCATTGTTCCTGTTGGTGATCCTGATAAGCCTTTAGCTCAGGAAGATGTAGCAAGAACCAGGAAAGATGAGGGTGTTGGAGTTGAGGGATCGGGGAAAGGGGAAGATTCTGAGGTTGCACCTCTTATAAACGCTCCAGCAGACGAAGTAAGTGCCGATGTTTTTCGTGAGCCGGAGTATTTGAGTCAGACACTTGTCGAGCGACTGAAGGCCCGTTATGGTTATGGCGAACGGCAGTGGATGGAACTTATCAGTTATAATCCTGGTCGAGATGCTTTGGATAAATTGTCTCCGGCGGATGTTCAGTCAAAATTGATGCTTGAGGATAGGCTTGCCGGCGTCAGTCAGGCCCTTGTGATTGGACGGATTGTTGAATCCAGCGAGGTTGCCGAGATGCGGATGGAGGTAAAAGATTTGATCGCCGCACAGAATGTCGCATTGGAGGAGAGCCTTCAGAAGTTACGTAAGGCGAAGGAGACTGTACGACGATATAAAGGGGATCTTGGAGCGATTGCTCCATCCAGGTTACTGGCTTTGGCAGAGGAGCTTGCTGTTGATCACGAGGATGTAGATGCTGAGCTTGATTATTATCGCGAAACACAGGTGCTACTGGCAAAAGCGATCGATCGGTATACAGAACAGCCAGCAGATTTGCAGTTGTCCAAAGATTATTCAAGACTGCTTTCCCGAACACGTGAACGTCAGGATTCTTTGCAGGCCCTGGTGGAGGATGTTGTGAGACGCAGCTATCAGCAGGCGGTGCTTGAAGTCGCCAGTTGGGGTCTGCTGCGATGGGATTCCGAACGTCGCATTGCTCGATACCGTCAGGAACTTGAAAGTCTTGAGCGCTGGACCCCTGTTGATGCCAGTTCGCGACTTACCCGTATCAGAAAACTGGAAAGCGAGTTAAACGATCTTTCTGCACAGCTTTATCAGGCCAGTGTTACTGTGCCTGACTATCTTGAAGTGGCGTTTCGCCGAGAGATTATTGTCAAAGACGAAGGAGTTGAGCCTTAGTCAGGTTCAACCGTGAATTTACGTGCAATTTCCGGGCTAGGGGGCTTACCTCCGACATTCAAACTAACCATTTGATTTTCAATCTCTCCGGATTGACTACTAAAATCACTATTGTATACCTAGCGCTGTTTTTGATTTGGGCGTTACGCCGCGGAATGGCCTGCTTTCTTGGCTATTGTTTTACTCGGAATTCCTGCCAGTTATGTTTTTGTCAGGGCTCGTCATCTGGCGCTGACAGGCACAGTGGTATCTTTTCTTGATGTATTTCTGCTGCGGCTGTCCACCATACCACCCATCAGCTTTGTGAAATTAATGAAAAAGACAGCAATTATAAGCGTTTACGATAAAACCGGGCTTGAGCCTTTTGCTCGTGCCCTTGCCAGTTCCGGTATCGAGATTCTTTCTACTGGCGGCACTGCCCGGTTCCTTACGGAGCGAGGAATTCCAAATATCAGTATCAGTGAATATACCGGCCACCCGGAAATTTTTGATGGTCGGGTGAAGTCGCTTCATCCGAAGATTCATGGCGGGATTCTTGCGCGCCGAGACAATCCGACGGATATGGCCCAGTTTGATGAGTTGGGTATCTCTCCGATTGATTTTGTTATTGTAAATTTGTACCCGTTTACCCATCGCGTCAGGGATCTGCTGAGTAGCGGACATATCTCGCATGGTTCCTTGGTCGAGCTTATTGATATCGGTGGCCCGACCATGCTGCGGGCTTCAGCAAAGAATTGTCATGCGGTGGTTCCTGTGTGCGATCCGGCTGATTACGGTTTGTTGCTGGAGGAGTTGAAGGAAAATGGAGATGTCAGTCTGCATATGAGAAGAAAGCTGGCCGCCAAGGTATTTTCGACCATGGCCGCCTATGATGCTTCGGTCAGCCGTTATTTTTCACTGAACGAATCTCTTTTCGACTCAGAGGGCAATGCTGCATTGTTTGCTCCATTTGAGGGTATCGCTTTAAAGAAGAAAGCGGCCTTACGCTATGGGGAAAATCCTCATCAGCGGGCAGCTTTTTATGAAGATGTAAAGGTTGAAGGAGGAGCAGATGAGGCTCTCTGGACTCAAGTCCAGGGAAAGGAGCTTTCTTATAACAACATCCTTGATATGAACGGTGCACTCGAACTTTTCCTTGATTTGCGTTCTGCTTTTCCGCGCAATGAAGTCGCAGTTGTCATCAAGCACTCCAACCCATGTGGAGCGGCGCTAGCCGAAAATCCGTTACAGGCCTTTGAAGCCGCACGTAGCTGTGATCCGGTCAGTGCGTTTGGCGGTATTATTGCAGTTAGTGGAACTCTTGATGCCCCACTTGCGGCAAGTATGTTAGAGGGGTTTCTCGAAGTTGTCCTGGTTGAGAAAACGACTGATGAAGCTTTGGCTCTTTTTGCCAAGAAGCGGAACATCCGTCTTCTTGTTTGTGATTTCGATGCTTTGAATCGACGCCGCAAAACATCACATGTCGCGATGCGCAGTATGATTGATGGATATCTGTTGCAGACGAGAGACAGTGAAATTGTTGAAGTGACAGAGGAGCAGGTTGTAACTGGAGAGATTAAAGGCAAGGAACAGCTTCGTGATTTGCAGTTTGCCTGGATAGTATCGGCCCATACCAAAAGTAATGCTATCGTGATTGCCCAAGGCGGAAAAGCTATTGGAGTCGGTGCAGGGCAGATGAGTCGTGTGGATTCTTCGCGTATTGCGATTGAACGGGCGCGAATTCATGGGCATGACCTTGCTGGTTCTGTTGCAGCTAGTGATGCGTTTTTGCCTTTTCCTGATACTTTGGAAACTTTAGGCGATGCTGGAGTGGTTTCTTTGGTTCAACCGGGTGGATCCATCAAAGATGAGCTTGTAATTGAAGTTGCTCGAAATCGTTCGATGTCGATGTTGTTTACTGGTGAAAGGCATTTTCGTCACTAAAGTATCTTGTCTGAAAGAAACGCCTGATAGGAGTTACATATGAAGGTGCTGGTTATTGGCGGTGGTGGAAGGGAACACGCGATAGTTTGGAAAATTGCGCAGAGTCCGCTTCTTGGAAAGCTTTATTGTGTTCCAGGGAATCCAGGAATGGCCGAACTTGCCGAATGTGTCAGTCGTGATCTTTCGGATTTGCCGGCGCTTGCGGAGTGGGCGAAAACTGAAGGGATTGATTTTACTGTAGTCGGTCCCGAGGCGCATCTTGCCGATGGAATAGTCGATATCTTCGAAGAGCAGGGGTTGAAGATTTTTGGTCCTTCAAAAGCTGCGGCCCGTCTTGAGTCTTCAAAAAGTTTTGCCAAGGAGGTGATGGTTGCTGCTGGGGTGCAGACTGCCAAAGCAGAGGTTTTTACCGATTATGCGCTGGCATCGGCCTATGTTCGGAAACATGGAGCGCCTATTGTCATCAAAGCCGATGGTCTTGCTGCCGGAAAGGGCGTTACTGTGGCGATGACGCAAGAGCAGGCGCTTGCTGCTCTTGCTGATTGTTTGCTCGACCAGAAGTTCGGCGGTTCGGGAGCTTCCGTTGTCCTTGAACAGTATTTGGCTGGGCGTGAAGCCTCGGTGATGGCGATAATTGATGGTGATGTTGTTCAGCCGCTTGCGATAAGTCAGGATTACAAAAGACTGTTGGATAATAACGAAGGACCGAACACCGGCGGGATGGGGGCTATATCTCCGACTCCGGTGGTCAACGGTATTCCGATGGAGACGTTTGTAGATCAGATATTTCGTCCGACAATTACGGAGCTTAAGAAACGCGGAATTCGTTACCGAGGATTTTTATATGCCGGGGTGATGGTCTCGCCAGAGGGGTACGTTAACGTTATCGAGTTTAATTGTCGTCTTGGTGACCCGGAAACCGAAGTTCTTCTGCCGCGACTTGAGAGTGATCTGCTTCAGCACCTTTACGCGGCAACTATAGGTAATCTGGGGCAGGAGGAACTCGTCTGGTCCACTGAGGCTGCTGCTTGCGTAGTCGCCAGTTCAGCAGGTTATCCACTGGCCGTTGAGGACGGAAAAGAGATTTCTGGAATTTTTTCGGAACAAGATAACTGTCGGGTGTTTTTCGCCGGAGTTAGAGAGAAAGACGGTGCGTTGTATAGCAAAGGCGGTCGGGTGCTGGTTGTCAGTGCACTTGGTAAAGATGTTTTGGCGGCGCTGGACAAGGTATATACGGCAATGGCTAAAATTTCTTTTGCCGGAATGCATTACCGCAAGGATATTGGCAGTTGAAATCTTACGAGAGGGAGAAGTGTGAAATGAAAGTTGGGATTGTGATGGGTAGTGCCAGTGATCGCGAAGTGATGATATTGGCCAAGGAAGAGCTTGAAAAATTTTCTGTTGAAGTTGATATGAAGGTTTATTCGGCACATCGCACACCACGTCAGGCCGTACAGTGGGTTGAAGACTGTGAGAAAAACGGCGTGCAGGTCATTATTGCTGCCGCAGGACTTGCCGCTCATCTGGCTGGGGTGGTCGCTGCTCACACGCGGATGCCAGTTCTCGGTGTGCCTATGCCTGGGGGCGTGATGGGTGGATTGGATGCATTGCTTTCCACGGTGCAAATGCCCAGAGGGACTCCAGTTGCCACTTTCGCGGTTGGTAAAGCAGGAGCAATCAATGCGGCACTTTTTGCGGTTCGTATTCTTTCCGTGAGTAATCCTCAGTTGCGAAATAAGCTTGAACAATATCAGCTCGAGATGGAAGCCGAGATAGTTGCGGCTAATATTTAGTGCTTTGTTCGATTACAGAATGTTCCGCCCGCCTTGCTGCGGATGAATTGATTGCTTACCCTACCGAAACTTTTTGGGCGTTGGGTTGCAACCCTTGTTCCGATGTGGCTGTCCGGAAATTGTTTATGTTTAAAGGACGTGCTCAGGAAAAAGGGATCCCGCTTATTATTTCTTCTTCATCGCTGCTTGCTGATTGGGAGATTGTCGAGACTGAA
Organism: bacterium; assembly: GCA_028689495.1. Lineage (GTDB taxonomy): Bacteria > Bdellovibrionota_C > UBA2361 > SZUA-149 > JAQTWB01 > JAQTWB01. The sequence goes on from JAQTWB010000045.1 coordinate 19,124, forward strand.
GTTGTACGTCAGGCCCGGGAGAAGTTGGTTGTCTCATTCTGGCCTGGGAGTTTGAC
>JAQTWB010000167.1 GCA_028689495.1 bacterium
TACGTTATAAGGACCAAAGCCTGGGGTGGCGGCCCAACCCGCCTCCGATGACATGAAGATTATACGAATGGTGTCGCCATTCGCCATAACAGGTAAGACAGCTCTGCTTGTGAGCCACTGTGCAGTAACGTTTGTTGTAAAAAGCCCAGACCACGCCGCAAGACTCAGATCGGCCAACGGATATAGATCGACACCCGGTTGGGGAAGAGCTGCGCTATTTACTAATCCATGTAGTTGTGAAACGTGTTGTGAAATCACTTCTACGGCATGAACAAGATCAGACTCTACCGAAATATCGGCCACGACAGGTATGCAAAGATCAACATTGATACCGAAAGCGACGCCTTCGTCTAAGGTCTCTTGCAATTTTTCTTTTCGCCTTCCGGTCAGAAATACCTGAGCGCCAGCAGCTGCCAGCGCCAAGGCGATAGCCCGACCATAGCCCGTACCGGCCCCGGTGATCCAAAAGGCACGCCCATGAAGTCGGTCCCATCTAGGCTGCGGCAGGCCAAAATGATGTTCCTGCCAAAAACAAGGATCTGCCTGTTGCAATATACCGCGTGTCGAAAGAACTTGGTCGCTTATTTGAGGGCGTTTCCACCACACTTTAAGCGGCCTGCTTTTTCTCTTTGCTTCGCGTAACTATCTCCGACTCGACCGCATCACGGGAAACATCGCGGATAACGCCCGGCATTTCGATGACATCCACTTGGGTTAGATCAATGGCGCCTAAGTCATGCGGTATCCCATAAACCCAGCCTTCATAAGAGACAATGTTGTAACGTTCGGATTCCATCGTACCTAACAGCATCGGTTGATTGGAAATCTGATCGGCAGCCACCCGCCCGGATGAGTCGGCAATAATTGTTTCCTGTTCCGACGTTTTAGTTTGGCTTTCGATTATAGCAACCAAGTCTGTGACATTTGCTTCGATCAACAAACCTGGAACATCTTCCGCAATTGAACTAGACTCCCAATCAATAGCAGCTCCATGCGGTACGCCATAATAAATACCATCAAACTTGACGATATTAAAAGCACCGATCGTCCACATCAATTCGGGCTGAGCGTTCTTTGTCACTACCGAGATAATCTCAAAATTTTTCTCATCATCCCTAGAAGCGTCACCCTGTGTTGCCGATAATACGGCGTTATCAGTTGTGGCGTTTCGTGATCGAGAAAAACCAAGCAAAAAACGTTCCGCTATGCGTCGAATAAATCTACCTCCATGAATCGGAGGTAGATTCTCCAAAGGCTTTACATCATCTTCGCTCGCCGTTTCATCAACAAAATGCCCTGCCGTGCTCAGTGCATCAACTAGAATCCGCTGATCAACCGCGAAATAACCATCTCCAAATTGAAGAATCCTTGGCTTGCTGGGTAGCTCACCTATTCCGGATGTCTCACCCAAACTGTCTGCCCGCATATATGATCCGGAAGCGCGCTGCTTTTTTTGATCATCATACTGTCCACGTGAATTAGCCCATTCTGCGCTTTCTTCTATGGACGCAATCACTTCTTCTTCGGTAGTAAATCTAATAATTCCTGACAGCTTGGCGGTCTCTGGATCTGTGAGATCGATATCCGCCAATGCATGCGGCACACCATAGTACCAACCGTTATGGAATATGACATTGTGAGTATCTGTCTTTATCACCAGTTGCGGGGACTCCCCGGCGATTCCAAACAAAGGAGGAGCGGCTGCCGGTTTTGCTGTCTGTTCAGCCTTAGAGTCTAGTGATTTCTCTTCGAGAGGAGAGCGATGGCTGGCCAAGTCAACAGCTTGCTCTCCTTCGGTCATATCCTGTGCAGGGAGCGCCTTTTCTCCACCGGCAATCTCAAACTCGCCAAAGCTGGCATTATTCTCTCCGGTTCCACGCGCTTTGTCTCGTGAGAATTTGACATCCTCAATGATACGATTGGCCCATGCTCCGACATTGAAACCAGCTTCGTAAAGAGCAATCACGATTCGTTCAAACCGCTCTTTACGAACCTGAGCGTCAATATAAGGTTCCACGCTGTACCACTGGTCTGCTGGCAATGCTCGCGGATACTTTGTATAGATCTGTTCCTTGGATCCCCTGAAGACGATGTTATGGGCTTCCGGGTCAATCCAATAAACGCTGCCATTAACAAGAATCAGCGGATTTATATTTGCCAAGCGCCCAATATATTGGCTATTTTTAAGAATCAACTCAATACCTTCTTCAACATCCTGATCGGTCTCCCCCGGAACACCGATAACCCAGTTGATTTCGGTAAAAATACCAACTTCCCAACAATCCTTCAGGTTCTGAGAGATCATTTCAACGGTATAGCCCTTTTTCTGTAAGCGCAACGTGTTTTCTGAAAAGGCGTCAATGCCGAATCTGAGAGCAACAAAATTGGCTGCCCGAAGCTTCTCAAAAAATGACCTGGTTTGATTTTTATTGACCCGCAGTTGCCCAGTAAGCTTTACCTTGCGGTGAAGGCCTCTCCGTATAATTTCATCGCAAATTTCCTCTACCCGCTCCGGCATGCCGCCAAGGTCACTCTCATTGAACATGAACAAGTGACAACCATGATCGACCAGCCATTCAAGTTCATCGACAAAATTTTCCGGCGTGCGAATTCGCCAATAAAAACGCTCGGCACAAAAACTGCATCGAGACCAGCGACAGCCTCGGCTTGCGATAATCGGAGTCAACTGGTAGTCATTGAAATTGCGATAGACTTTCAAATCGCACCACTCGTACTTGGGAAACTCGATTTTATCCAAATCATGGATCATCGGAGCAGGGAGGTACTTAAATTCCGGAGTGTCGAAGCGTGAAAGTACACCAGGCTGGTTAAAAGGGCGCTCTCCTTGAGCCAAAGCCTCAAGCAACGGTCCCACCGTCAGATCGGCTTCACCGATACACATATAGTCACATTCCGGGAACGCCCGCCGACCAATATCGGCGTTGTAACAACTGAAACCGCCCACAATGATGATAATATCGGGTAATCCGGCCTTCACGCCTATTGCGATTTCCCGCGCAGCCGCTTCATTACATCCCTGAATAGAAAGACCTAGAGCCTTTGGACGAGCTTTTATTACGGCCTCAATGGTTTCATCAATCAACGGCCTAAACAATTCCAGTACTTCGTTCTTACCCGTTACACCTGACGCACCGCCGCCGCCTGCGGTCCATAAGTCGTAATGCTCGGCTTGCCAAGGATCTTCCGGTAAAGTCAGATTCCCAGGCAGCACAATCTGTCCACCCATATCGTACAGACGATGAACATGGAACCGATGATAGGAAATGATATCGAGATCAAGTATCTGAAATGATACATCGGTTTTTTTCAAGGCATTATTCAAATACGCCAACCCGTTTGGCATCAACGACAGGTTGCGTGAAGGAGAATCTACGATCGCGAAATCAAGTCCACTTTTGATCTCTATTTCGGGTATAGCAATAGGATATATGTTGCGTGGAAGTGGTGTCCAACCTCGGGCAGGGATGACTTCCGGAGCAACTTCAGCCAAGATTGTCGGCTCAATTACGTTAACTGAGATTGGCAGACGTTGTTTTAGTTGCATCCGCGAAAACGTTAGGGTCTCGCAAATAAATACTGTCTGCGCAGATTCCGGCAAAAGCCCAACATCCACAGAAACTGAAGCAAAGCCGCATTCATTCTGATGCCCGGCAGAATCGTCATAAACTATCGTACCTACAACATGATTGCCAATCTCAGGTACATGGTGAAGAAAATAATCTGTAAACCGTTTTGAGCCGAGAAAACACAATCCCGGAATTTTTTTCAGATGAGAAGCCAGCGTAATCAGGCATTCAACATCCTCAGCGCCATTGTCAAATGCAAAACACTGGTGGGGACTAAATACCACGCGGGTTCCTTCAACCCTTACTGTAGTCTGTTTCTCTTTCAGCGTTAAAACAACATTCGTATCGCTCATTTTCAATCTCTCATGTTCAGTAACAATAGGCTCTTGGAATCATAGTACGCTCTTCAAACTGAACGCGAGTACTTGGGGAGTTCTCTGACCCGATCTATCGTTGCCAATAATTCCACTGCATCCCATTCACAACACGCATCACATAAGCTACTGATCTCATTGGGAACAGTTTTTTTACCGATCGCGGGAATTCCGATCAGCGGTTTGTTGTGTTTACGCGCCATTTCAACTTCCATATCAAACCAGCGCCGGGCACTTTTGATTTCGTACACACCGGTGAGCAAGACAACCCCATGTACAGGAATAATTTGACTTTCAAGAAAATCGCGTATAAATCGTCCGCCAACTTCTGTATTCGCATTCATTGCTGGATCATGCCAAGGCAAACTGAAATTTCGCCATGCAATTCCCGGAGTGTTGTCCAAAAGTTCGGAAAATTTCGTCCAGTCATCATGAAAACGCCAGGCGTGGGTCAAAAAAATATCGTGGTACTTTAGTTTTTCCATAGTAAAT
>JAQTWB010000046.1 GCA_028689495.1 bacterium
AACCAGACTCAGTTTTTTTTATCGAACATTTAAACCTGCAAGTCCTAAAGAAGGTTGGTACATAGCGGCTCTAAGTCACTACGAACTTTTAGGTTTTTCCGCAACCCTTAACTTAATGGCTGTGGGGGCGCCTCGCGAGGCGCCCACCATGTTGCGGATACAGCAGGGCGCTTCACGAAGCGCCCCTGCGGCGATGGCGTTGCGTCTTTGTTGGAAGTGCAGCGCCACGCTCCCGTCATGGTAAACCAGCTTACTTCTTTGCGGCGCGAGCCTTTCTTGCTGCACGGCGCGAACGGATTTTTTCCTTGCGGCCGGCTTCCAGTCCCTTGAGATATCCAGGGGCCTGCTTTTCGATGATATCAGCAACAGTGTCACTGGCGCCTGCGCCGACACCGATCCAGTATTTTACCCGTTCCATGTCCAGCTTTACTTCAGCAGGGTTGGTAAGCGGGTTCATTGTGCCGAGCAGTTCAAGAAAACGGCCATCGCGACGCATTTTGCTGTCAGCGGCAACGATACGGTAAAAAGGCTTCTTGAGTCGTCCGTGACGGGACATACGAATAGTAACTGCCACTGTGTATTCTCCTAAAGGTGTTAACTAAAAATCTTTGTTGTTAATTGTGCTTATCTCGTTCAGCTGAAATTCAGCAAAAACTTGTTATCTTCTCATCAAGCCTCGTGGCATGCCGCCTTGCAGCATTCCCTGAAGAGCCCCAAGACCTTTCTGGGGTCCACTCTTCATCAGCTTCTTCATTACCTTGCGCATGTCGGAGAAGTTTTTCAGAAGCCGATTAACTTCCTCCACCGAGGTGCCACTTCCACGTGCGATCCGCAGTCGGCGACCACCATCGATTAAAGTATAGTCGTCGCGCTCTGCTTTGGTCATGGAGAGAATAATTGCCTCTACATGTTTCATTTCTTTCTCTGTGTCAACCTCACCCAAAGCCTGCGTTAATTTTCCACCACCGGGAATCATCTGCATCAGTGAGGCGATTGAGCCCATTTTTTTGATCGACTGCATCTGGTCGTAAAAATCCATCAGCGAAAAATCATTAGTTTTCAGCTTTTTCTGTAGTAATTTCGCCTTACTAACATCAACTTCCTTGGCTGCTTTCTCAATAAAACTCAGCATGTCACCCATGCCAAGGATGCGGGATGAGATACGGTCTGGATGGAATACTTCCAGAGCGTCCAGTTTTTCACCAAGGCCGATGAACTTCACCGGTTTACCGGTTATCGCCCGCATCGAGAGGGCTGCACCGCCACGGGCGTCTCCGTCCATTTTGGTCAGAATTAGTCCATCAATGTCGAGGGTCTCATCAAAGCCTTTTGCAACATTGACCGCTTCTTGACCTGTCATCGCATCAGCGACAAGCAATATTTCGTGAGGGTCCACCTTTTCAACAATTTCAGCCAGTTCGTTCATCAGCTCGCGATCGATTTGCAGTCGACCGGCGGTGTCGATGATGATTGTGTCCAGTCCGGCGCGACGGGCGTAATTGTCAGCTTCCTGGGCGATTTGCACAGGGTCCATATCAGCTGTCGAGGGAAATACTTCGACACCGAGCTGGGCCCCGAGTGTTTTAAGCTGTTCAATTGCCGCTGGGCGGTATACGTCAGCGGGGACGAGCAGTGGGCGGCGGCGCATGTCTTCTTTGAGGTAGCGCGCCAGCTTGCCACAGGAAGTGGTCTTACCGGAACCCTGCAAGCCAACGAGCATGATAACTACTGGCGGAGCGTTTTTCAGGGCAAGGTCACCGCGTTCTCCCATGGTGCGGAGCAGTTCTTCATAGACATATTTTACGACCGTTTGACCCGGGGAAAGACTTTTCTGGATTTCCCGGCCCAGGCATTTTTTTGCCACCCGGTCACAAAAGTCTTTTGTTACCTGGAAATTCACGTCAGCTTCGAGGAGCGAGGTGCGGATATCCTCCATTGCTTCGGCGATATCTGTTTCGGAAAGGCGTCCGCGGCTGTTAAGACGCTTGAATGTTGCTTCGAGTTTTGTGGTAAGTGATTCAAACATGTCGGGTCGCAATATAAAAAGCAATATGCAAGAAAAAATGGGCACAGCCAGCCGTATCTGACTAAACTATCCGGCGGAAACTGGACAGAAGCAACTGGCCGGGCGACTGGACAATTTCCTTGAGGGCTGCCACTAACTGGAGCTTATTCCTCTGCTGGTTCCGGTTGTTTCTAGTAACTTTAATAGAGTTGGTCAATTGATGAAGTCTGAATTAACAGTTGCCGTTGTCGCGCCCAGTTCTCCAGCACGGGTTGAAAGCTATGAGGCCGGAATAACCGAGTTGGCAGAGCGTTTTTCCCGAGTGAAGCTTTATTGTGGCCCGGCGGTGACCAATGCCGGGTCGGAGAGTGGTTTTACCTGTGGTAGTCGAGTGGAGAGGGTTGCAGCAATATACGATGCGTTTGCTGATGTTGAAGTGGATGCCGTGATTTGTTTGCGCGGTGGGACGGGAGCCTCGGAACTTTTGCCGCTGTTTGATTTTCGCAGGTTGTCGCGGACGCCAAAGCCGTTTATCGGCTTTTCTGATGTGACGGCTCTATTGCTCAGTTTTAATGCTCTGGCTGGCATACCGACAATCCATGGCCCTCATGTGGCGTTTGAGTTTGCCCGGGCAAAAGATAGCGCTTTGGCGAATGAGAGCGTTGAGGCGCTACAGACATTTCTTGGCACCTATTGTTCCGGGACAGACTCGACAATTGTGCTGCGTGGGAAAAACGCGCGTGACCTTTTGCCAGCAGATAGTGAGCTGCGCTACCAGTCGGCGGTCATTGGCCAGCTTGCTGCGCCGGTTTTTGCGCCGGTGGTCCCGGCAAATCTGACGATGTTGCTCAGTTTGTTGGGCACACCTTGGGAGCCAGACTTAAACGGTGTCTTACTCCTGCTGGAAGAGGTCAACGAGGCGCCTTACCGAATTTATCGTATGCTGACTCAGCTTCTGCTTGCCGGGAAGCTCGATAGTTTATGCGCTCTGGCATTTGGTGGTTTGTCGCTTACCGAGGCTGCGCCACGAGAAGATGGGGCGCCGCACGATGAAGAATCGCTGATGCGCCGCCTCGCCGAAGACATGTTTACTGTGTTTGACTTCCCGGTTCTGTATTCAATGCCAATTGGTCACGAACTGCTGAACTATCCTGTGCCGGTGCGTGCTTTGGGTCGGATTGAGGGCAGTAATATTGTTCTGACCTGTCCTTCGCTGGCGAAGGTTGAGAAGTGAGAATTTGCGTAATGAGAGCTGCGTAATGAGATTTGCAACAGTGACAAATGCTTTGGAGAACGCCGCTTTCCCGATGGGTGCGGACTTTTCTTTTTCTCCGGTAGAGCAAAGTAATCCGTTGTCCGCGGTATTTCCCGGAGCAGAACTTGTTGTCGGCTACAGAGGTGAGGTCATTTATCAGCATGCCGTGGGGATAAAAGCACCGGCAGTTACGGGGGCGGCGGAACGTGTTACCGAGGGTGATGTATATGATGTCGCTTCGTTGACCAAGCCGATGGTTACGGCTGCTTTGCTGATGAGGCTTTGTGAGAAGTTTCAGGTATCGGTGGATACGGCGGTTAACGATTTGTTGGATATTAGCGACAAAACAAAAATATTACCGCGATTTAAACTCTCCGAGACGACGCTTGCTGACATTCTTGCTCATCAAGCCGGGTTTCCGGCGCATATCAAGTTTTATCAGGGCTTTCGCCCTGCAGAGATTGTGAATCCAGTAGCGCGAGAAAAGTTCCGTCGGTCTGTGCTGGAAATGATTGCCGCTGAACAACAACCACAGCTCTATCGCCAGTCGGCGATTTACAGCGATCTCGGTTATATCTATCTGGGTGCGCTTATGCCGCTCCTCTATCAGGAGTTCACCGGAGATTCGCTTACTTTGGCGGAGCTTGCGGGTCGGTATGTATTTGAGCCGCTTTGCCTGACTGATACTTCTTATCGCCCGTTGTTGGTCGCATCTTCGGTGGAAAGGGTTGTGCCGACCGGGCTTTGCGCCTGGAGAGAGCGGACATTGGATGGCATGCTCTGCGGCGAGGTGCATGACGAAAACGCCTGGGCATTGGGCGGAATTGCCGGGCATGCCGGAGTTTTTTCCACGGCTATTGATGTATATCGTTTTGCCGCCGAGATGTTGCGCGCCAGGCAGGGTAAATCGGATTTCCTTTCGCAGTCTGTGATGAAGCGATTTTGGAGCAAAAGCGTTGTTGTGCCGCATTCTACCTGGGCTCTTGGTTGGGATACGCCGACTCCGCCTTTGGCTGGAGTTGTGCGCAGCAGTGCCGGAAAATATTTTTCCTCGGAGTCTTTTGGTCATCTGGGATTTACCGGCACTTCCATTTGGATTGATACGGAGGCAGAGGTAGTCGTCGTAATGCTCAGCAATCGCGTCTGTCCCAGTGTAGAAAATAATCGGATGAAGGCTTTTCGCCCTTACATCCACGATCTTGTAATGCAGGAATTATGAGTAAAACATCCGAGATGAGCGAGCTTGAATGGCTTGAGTCCCGTTACCTTTGGGCTGGGCAAAACTTTACTGCCGATAACCCGCGACGTTTGCTTGAGGTGTTGGGTAATCCGCAAAACAAGGTGGCGAGCATTCATGTAGCGGGGACAAACGGTAAAGGTTCTGTTTGCGCGTTAATTGCCGGTATGCTGCGATCCGCCGGAAAATCTGTCGGGCAGTTTGCTTCTCCGCATTTATCGCATATCACGGAGCGTTGTATCATCAACGGATTGCCGATTGCCGAGGTTGATTTTGCTGCCAGCGTGCGTCGTGTGCGTGATGTTGCCGACAAAGCGGGAATAGAACCGTCTTACTTTGAGATTGTTACGGCCTGTTCTTTTCTGCAGTTTGCTGAATTGGGGCTTGACTGGATGGTGGTAGAGGTCGGTCTAGGGGGGCGGCTTGATGCAACAAATATTATGCTTCGACCTGCGGCGACAGTGATTACAACTATTGGCTATGATCATACGCAATTATTAGGCGAGACCTTGACTGCGATCGCTCGCGAGAAGGCGGGGATTTTTCGTGGGGGCGTTCCGGCTTTTGTCGGTGATGTGCCGGATGAGGTGAAGTGTGAATTATTGCGTCTTGCTCAGGAAAGAGACCTGCCTATTGAGTTTATGGGCGATGATTTTGTTTTCGACGAAGCTGGTTCTTCGCTGCGCAGCATTGATGGCGAAATGCCTCTGCCGCTTGAGGAGCTGGCGCTTGTCGGTGAGCATCAGCGACATAACGCCATGCTGGCCACGCGTGTTGCCCAGCATATTGGTGTAGATGAACTCAGCGTTGAGCGAGGTTGGCAGAATACGCGCTGGCCGGGACGACTGGAGATGACGAGCGTTGGTTTGTCGGCGGAGAAAGCAGATGATGCAGGAAAGGTCTCTGTTTTGTTTGATGTCGCACACAATGTCGATGGCATGAACTCTCTTGTCGCCTATCTTCGTCAGACCCCGGGACTTATTAGCGATGAGCAGGTTATCGTTTTCCTTGTCTCGGTTCTCGAGCGAAAGGACTGGCGGTCGATGCTTGAGCTTTTGCGCGGTTTCGCTGCCGAGCTGCCACAATCAAGAGTGCAATTCATCTTTACCGATTCAGGACACCACAGTGCTGTAGCTCCTGAGACCCTCGCCGCAGACTTTCCTTACGCCATTGTTGAATCATGCCCGAGCAGTGCTCTTCAGGCCGGGCTTCATGCCGCGGCAGACGGTGGCCTGGTCGTTGTCACCGGTTCGATTTATCTGGTGGGCAAGCTTCGGCCACTTGTTTCTCCGGGGCGGTTTGCCACCTTTGCCGGGTGAGACTGTCTGAGCGAGGATGCTCTGTATGGGGCGTTGTAACCACCTGTAATCATGCTTCTTTCTTCTGCTTTTTGGCGGCAGGAAGTGCCACCCGCGTAAAATCTCAAGTAATTCTATTTTGTTGACGAAGACCTAAGCAGGTGTCGGGTCAACAAAGCTATGATTAACTTGGTTTTTGCAATTTCATGGGATTTAGAAACTTTCTCACAAAGCGTTATTTGTCTACTTTTCCATTTTTGGCGCTGGTGCTTTGTTGTGTTTTCTGGCCGAAGGTTTTCATCTCTTTAGAAACCCAACCTGAAGTTTCTTCTTCTTCTCCTCCTCAGGTGGCAGATGTTTCCCCTGTTTTAAAAGAACGTCTATCCAATTTATCTCCAGCACTGGTTGAAATCGACATGGGTAGTCGATATGCGACGTCTGTTTATAGCGGGCATGTGGAGATAAATTCTCGGGGGCTTGATTATCTTGTTGAGGCACCTTGGTCCGGGCATAAATCGAAGCAAGGTGATTCATTTACCGAGATGTACAAATCTCGTCTTGAAAGTAAAACCAGTGTTAAACGAGCCGGCTTTAGCGAGAAGTTTGTTGTTGAGACTGATAGTCACAGTAAGCTGCGCGGACTTGAACCGGCTTCTGCAGAGGTATCCGTATATCGCGGGAGTAAAAAAGAGAGTTTCAGATCATATGGAGAAGTCAGTGCCGGGGAAGTATGGCAAGGAATTGAAGTTACTGTTCGTGCACATCCAGGTAACGTTGAGAAGCTTTTTCATGTAAGAGGCGGCAATCCGGCGGATATAGAACTTGCCCTGCGAGGTGTCGACGATGTTGAGTTAGCGGAAAGCGGAGAGCTCAAGCTTGGTGTAGCTGGTGAGCAGTTGGCATTTAGCACACCAATTGCATACCAACTGGATGAGAGTGGCAGTCGACAGTCGGTAGAAGTTGCCTATGAGCTGCGGTCGAAAGACAGTTACGGATTTAGAGTAGGCGATTATGATCAGACACGCGAACTGATAATAGACCCGGTACTCCACACGACATTTCTCGGTGGGGGGCTGGATGAACGCTATGGTTTTGATGGCTTTGGCGGACATATCTATGTCGGACACGATTCGATGACGCGTGATGCTGACGGCAATATCTACCTTATAACCCATACCCGATCCCCGGATATGCCGATAACGGCTGGAGTAATTGATAGCAGTTACAACGATGCCAATTCGACACTGAGAAACGATATCGCGATATTTAAGTTGAGCCCCGACCTGACACAGCTTCTTGCCGCGACCTATCTCGGCGGTACCAGTGAGGATAACGGCGCCAGCATAGCAATTGCGGCAAATGGTGATATTTTACTTGCCGGGTTTACCCGTTCACGGGATTTTCCGGTGACGGAAAGTGCGCTCAGTCGTATTTATCGCGGGGGCAACTCTGATGCTTTTGTTTCTCGTCTTTCTTCTGACCTTCAGCAGCTTAAATACAGCACATATCTTGGTGGTCGCGGTGTTGACTATGCCTATTCAATCATCGAGGAGAGTGGCAATATCTATGTTGTTGGCGATACGCAATCCAATAACTTTCCCGTGCGTGCAGGCGGCATCCAAACAGTTACTCAGGGTGGGTCGGATGGTTTTGTCGTTGTGCTGGAAGGCGATCTTTCAGCTGTTAACCAGGGAAGTTACCTTGGCGGAAGTGGAGATGATTACCTGCGAAAGGTGATATCTTCAGGTGGTAGTCTCTACCTCATAGGCAACAGCACTTCGACAAATTTGCCGGTGACTGTCGGAGTATATGATGGAACGCATAACGGTAACCTTGATGGTTTTATTGCAAAAGTCGCAACCAGCCTCGACGCTGTTCAAGCACTGAGTTACGTTGGTGGAGGTTACGCCGATATCCTCGACAGCGGCATAGTTGACCAGAACGGCAACCTTGTGCTTGTCGGTGGCACATTGAGCACAGATTTCCCGGTAACTGGCGGAAGCTATCAAGGGACCCGTCGCGGTAACTTTGATGGCCTTGTGGCGCAGATGAATCCGACACTGACAACGTTGTTGCATTCCACTTATCTTGGTGGCGATGGTTGGGATACGCTATATGAGCTGTCGGAGTTAATAATATCCAGTGGGGTCAGTGATTATGCTGTTATCGGTTATAGTGATTCGGCTAACTATCCAGTAACTGATAATGTTGTCGGACCCTATCGCTCAGGTGCAACCGATGGTGTTGTCAGTGTTCTGTCGTCTGATTTCTCTGAGCTTTCGGCAAGTTCATATTACGGCGGCAGTGGTAGTGTCGATTCATTGTTAAGCATCATGTCTCTGCCTTCCGGAAATCTGCTGCTCAGTGGCGTCAGTGACAGCAGTGACTTTGAACTGGCAACGTCCGGGTACGACACGACAATCAATGGTGGGCGAGATGCTTATCTGGTTGAGATTAGCAGAAATCTCTATTCATCCAATTATGCCGACCATCTGCTTGTGCGCACTGTTGATAATAATTCGCTATTGGCGACCTCCGCCGGAGCGACCCAGACAGTGAAAATAATAGCAGCAAATCCTGATGGAGAAACCGTAATCGGGATTCACGGGACTAAGAGTGTGACACTGACCGGTCCGGCAGTGGTTGGGGCTTCTGTGCCAAAGTGTGACGGAGTTGATATCGGGCAGCCAGTGGACTTGGTGTTTACCGATGGGGTCGCAACTTGTACCCTGCAGCTCTATAAAGCTGAAACTGTTTTACTTGATGCATCATATGCCGCACTTTCTTCCTCGGGCAACAGTGCCTATGCTCTCTCGTTAAGTGTTGTTCCGGAAGCGAGTGTCGCGGGCAACATCTCAACCAGTCTGACGCCGGCAAAAGCCGGAGATAACCTGACTATCTCGGTTACTGCCTATGATGCGTACGGCAATGGACACGGTAGTTCTGCCAGTCCGGCGACAGTGGCAGTGACGATAACCGGAGTTAATAACAACAATCTGACAGCTAGTTATGTCAGTGAGGGATTGTATCGGGTTGTCTATCTACCGACAATTATCGGAACGGATGTCATTACCGCAACGATAGACGGGTTGATCGTCACCAGTGATAGTGACGGCACTCCGGATGGGAACTTCAATCAGCCTGTCGTGGCAGGTAACCCCTATACGATGGAGGTGCGTTTTGAGAGCCCGGCGACGGTTTATAATTCGTCGACGAGTATGATTGCCAACACGACAAAGACAATTGCTCTGCTGATGCGCGACAAGGCGGGGAATATGGCAACGCAGATAAATGGCGCTTATGACACCTACTTCAGTGGTGCGACCGTTTATAACGGTTTGAATTACGCGACCTGTGGTGGGATTAAGCTGGGGCAAGCAACTTCACTTACTTATACGGCGGGTAAAGCTACGTGTTCATTGAAGCTGGTTAATATTGAAAGTATCCTGATTTATGCTTCGGCATCATCAGCATATACTCGTATCAATGCTGACAAGCTTTCGATCAACGTCACCGCGCCGGGGCATGACCACTTTCGTGTCACTGGGGGCAATTCCTGGAAGGTGGGAGTGGTGCAGGTTGTGACAGTTACGGCGCGGGATGTGCTGGATGATGTTTACGCAGGTTACACCGGGAATCAGGCGATAACGTTTAGTGGTTTGTCAGCTGCGCCAAATGGTCAGCAGGCATTGATTAAAGACTATCAGGGTATAGACCGGCCGATTACAGGAGCAGTGACATTGGCGTTTATTGACGGAGTGGCAACTGCGGAAGTCAAGGCTTATCGCACGGGTTCATATTCTCTCGATGTCAGTGGCAGTGGCAAGAGTTCCGCAGGGAATACTTTATGGGACTTGGATCTGGGAGTGAACACAGCCTCTACAGTTGCAGATGCGACGGAAGCGATATTGAGTTCGGGTGCAAACCCGACAGGAAACTGTAGCCAAGTAGCGGTGTCTCTGACGTTGCGAGATATTTATGGCAATGGCATTCCCGGCTCAGGACAGACAGTTGTCATGTCAGTGAGCGGAGCCAATACAGCAACGCCAGCAGTTGTCGAGTTTGGTGGGGGAGTGTTTATCGGATCTTACGATGCGACAAATTCTGGAACTGATTTAATTACGGCGACACTAGATGGCAATCCCGTTGTTCAGGATACAGATGGTGTATCGGATGGCAGTTATAACCTGGTTATCAACTCCGAGCTGGAACAGACGGCAACATGGAATGGAGCAGTATCAACTGATTGGGGTACGGCGACGAACTGGGTGGAAGGTGTTGTGCCGACAGCTTGTCATGTTGTCAGTATCAATGGTGGCGCAAGACACCCGACGATAAATCTGGCGGGTGGTTCAGTAACGGTTAAGGATTTGAATGTTGGTACGAGCGCGGCATCGACACTGACATTTAGCAACAGCAGCGAGACGAAGAAACTGATAGTCGGTCGGGATGTTGTTGTTGGTGCAACTGGCACGTTGACTCATACGGCTAATACATCGACACAGGCACATCGCCTTTTTCTTGACGTTGGCAGGGATATGACGATTACTGCTGGCGGGAAGGTTGATGTGTCGGAGAAAGGCTACCAAGCGGCAATGGGAGTTCCAGGAAATGGACCCGGGGGTAGCGGCTTATTTGTGAATAATAGTAGTACTGCCGATAATGGCTGGAAAAAGTCGCCGGGGGCAAGTTACGGAGGTGTCGGTGGATTGCCTAGGCAGGCATTTGAACCAATATCGCCACCGACCTATGGCTCGATGATTGCACCGATAGATTTAGGTTCTGCTTCAGGATATGCGCCAACCACAGGAACGCCAGGGAACAACGGAGGAGGCGCCGCTGTTATTACTGTTGCAAATCAACTGACAGTTTCTGGCAGCATCAAGGCAAACGGAAGAAATACGGTGGAGAACTGGTCGGGAAGTGGTTCAGGAGGAAGCGTATTTTTAACAGCTTCGCTGATTGCAGGTAATGGAACAATTTCTGCTGATGGTGGAAATATATGGTGCGGCGCTGGCTTTGGAATTGTCGGGGGAGGGGGAGGGGGAGGAAGAATTGCTCTTCACTATTCTAATCTAGCTTACACTGGAAATATTACTGCATTTGGTGGCGCTGAGGCTGTTGGAGGCTGTTATCAGCATCATGGACTGTATGGTGGCGCGGGGACTATATTTTTTCGCGACAAAATAAATCATCAAGATAGTCTACTGCTTGATAATGGTGGGCGGTATGGTTCAAATTATTCTTCTACGTCATACAGTCAGTCATTTACGGAAGCTGAACTAAAGATATACATGTATCCAAAAACTGCGATAACAGAGGATATGTCTTTTTCGTCCATTACAGTTCAAAATGGCGCCGGTATACTGGTTCAGGGCAATCTTAATGTTGGTGGAAGCACATCGACCTTTGATACCAGTGCATCTCTTATCGAAGGAACTATATCAATCTCTGATGTTAATTCAACTAACAACCTGGTTATCGTTACCAATTCTCCTGCGGCCTCATTTACTTTTGGTGCGAACTCTACAATTGATAATGCTACCTTATGGCATTACGCTGGAAGCATTGACTTTGGAACGATTTCGACAACCGTTGGTACAAACCTCTATTTTTATTCAAATAGCGTATCGGGATTGCTAACTACTCTTACAGGAGGAAGTTTATATATCGGTAGTGGCTATGATCTGACTCTAGGCAGTTTAACGACTATTAGTGGCACTTCTTTGCAGAATTACGGGCGACTAAATTTACCCAGTCTGTCGGTAATGCAGCCGACTTCAGTGTATAATAGTGGTGTGTACAATCATTCCTCATCTATGCTTGCGATTCCTGCAGGTACGTTTTGGACTCAAGTCGGTGATCTTGATGTAATAGGAGATACACAGCCAATCACTGATCTTGATATCAGTGGAACATTGATGTTCAGCTACACACAGGATCTGGCAAACAGTGCATCCTTCAACTCTATTACAGTTAGAAATGGCGGAGTGCTAAAGCACAATTACGATAGCTGGAGTGGCGGTTGGAATTTAAATCTCGATGTTGGAAGTTTTGTCGTCGAAGCAGGCGGCGCCGTTGGTCTCGTTGGTCAGGGATATAATAGTTGGGACTGGGATGACGGGAATGGGCCGGGAGGCAGCGAAGTCTTGGATTATGATAATGCTGCTGGAGGGGGTGGACATGGTGGACGTGGAGGAGATGGCAAGGAGCTGGTTGTCGGCGGTGAGAAGAATGTCGGTGGTAGAACATATGACAGTATCAGTCAACCGGTTGAAGATGGGTCTAGTGGTGGAAGTGCCAATGATGGAAATCCCGGCGACGGTGGTGGGTCCATTCGAGTCAAATCGCCCTTGGTTCGTATAGATGGTGTTATTGATGTTTCGGGGAGAGCTGCTAACGTTCATGCTGATTCGGAGTACGCTGCCGGTGGTGCAGGTGGAAGTGTCTTTATCGATGCGGGAACGTTTGAAGGAACCGGCCAGATACTGGCCAATGGCGGCGATGCTGGAAATGATAGTGGTAATATCTGGTCTGGAGGAGGCGGAGCGGGGCGCATTGCGGTTCTGTACGATGTGAACAATTTTGCGGGCAGTTATTCAGCCTACGGAGGAGTTGGCTACCAGAATGGCGGAGCGGGGACAATTTTTATAAAAGACAACGCCAATACTTATGGCGATCTGGTTATTGATGCGAATGGCATAACGGGCAACATTTCAGAGACTACAGAAAGTCTGACAATAAACAATCTGTCCTTGTTAAATGGCGCGGAGCTTTATATTAAGCCCGGTTATACCCTGACAATTCTTGGAACAACAATTACCGGTAATGGTGGGGCACGTTTGGTGATTGAACGAGGTGGAACATTGATTGCCGACAATGTCACCAGCCTTGATACCATTGAAATAGTGAACTACTCGGTGCTCAGTCTGCCTTCATGGACATCGTCGAACAATATTATTTTTAGCAATTACGGGTCGTACAACCATTCATCGGCAACCCTTTCTGTTCCTGCGGGGGTGAGATGGGTAGAAAATGGCGACCAGGCAGGTATTGGCAGTACTCAGACTATTTCTGATATTGAGGTAGCTGGAGAATTTGTCCTGGATAGCTCAGCAAAAACTTCGCAGTATTATAGTTTTCCGATTCCGCAGAACGATGACGCCGATATTGGCAACAGGATGATGTTTAGCAACGATGATGAAGGCTATTATGATTTGAGCCTACCGTTCTCATTTGATTATTATGAAACGCCATATAGCCGAATTGCAATTTCGACAAACGGCAGGATAATTCCGCTTTCGGCTGCTGAGCCTCTTACTTCGGGTAGTGATTACAACAATAATCTTTATGCGGGGATAAATCCCTATCAGGCAGACCTTGTTTCAGCGGCGACTTGTGTCAGCAACAGCAACTGCGGTATCTATGAAAAGACGTACGCTGACCACGTGGTGATTACCTGGAAAAGCCTACTTTACGTTGATCGCAACTCTACAAATCCAGCAGATATTATCACCTTTCAGGCGAAGATATTCTCAGACGGCAGCATTGAATTTCATTATCCGGATGTGTGGACCCATAACGGGAATAATAGTTGTGGAGGTGTTGCAAATGTCAGTGTGGCGTCGCTGACAGATCCGGTAAATCTGACGCTTCTTGTTTCCCGACAGACTCGCGATGAGGTGATGTATTGTAGTGGGAAGGCGATCAAAACTCTTTATTATACTGATGTCCCCTATGTTCCATCCTACGATGTGGTGCATATCCTGCCTGGTGGCAAGTTGTCCTATCAGTTGCCGCCAGAAGAGTTTGGCACACAGCAGACCCTGCAGGTGGGAAGTCTGACAGTTGATGCTGGAGGAGTCATTGATGCGACCGGTCTTGGCTATCAGGCAGCGACGAGCGGTGATTTTGCCGGAGGTGGGGACGGCGGCGGTAAATACATCGTCGGTGCCGACCATGGCAGTGGAGGTTCGTATGGCGGTAACGGTGGATATTTAACTGGTGTTGATGCCAGTCATGCCTATGGAGAATACGGAAATGCTGTCATGGCAGGTTCAGCTGGCGGTCATGGCGGAGCAGGCGGCGGAGCCTTGCGTTTTGAAGTAAGTGGCACGGCGACAATAAATGGTGAGATTCGTGTTGATGGTATCGCCGGACCGGCAAATTACGGAGGTGGTTCTGGTGGAGCAGTGCAGATTGTTGCCGGAACACTTACTGGTTCTGGAGCGATTTATGCTCGCGGTGGTGATAGTTCCGGTCGAGGTGGAGGCGGTGGAGGTGGAAGAATTGAGCTTCGCGCAACCACAAATGCCTTTAGTGGTTTAGTCGGCGCATATGGCGGCAGTGTTATTGCGGGAGTTGTAAGTCAGCAGGGTGGAGCGGGAACAGTTTATACCTCGTTTGCTAATGCTGCCGGTTCAGTGCTGAGGGTTGATAACGGAGGTTTAACAGGCTTGGGAACTCCCCATTCAAGGCTTGTCAGCGGAGATGTGATTGATCAGCTTTACATTCGAGATGGCGGAAAGTTCGAGCTTGAATACTTCGACCGGGAATTTCCATTTATTATTCCAGAAGTGACAGTTGCTAGCGGGGGTGTCCTGACTCACACCGCTAATGGCACTTTGCAACAACATATCATGCATTTGCAGACGAATTTGCTTGAGGTGCAGGCCGGCGGAGCAATAGACGTCAGTGGTCGAGGCAGTATCGCTGGGGAAGGAGCAGGGCAAGGGTTTCAGTATGGCGGCGGTGGTTATGGTGGAGTAGGTGGTGCGGGAGCAACAGGAATTCCAGGTGCTGCATTTGGCAGTCAGGTTGCACCGCTTGATATCGGCTCGGGTGGCGGTTACGCCGGCAGTGGCGGTGGAGTAGTGCTGATACAGGTAGAAGATACGCTGATATTGGATGGAGACATCATTGCTGATGGTGTAGCGGGTAACTACAGTGGTTCAGATATTGGTGGAGCGGGTGGCAGCGTGTTGCTGACGGTCAATCACTTTGATGGTGGTGGTTATATTGATGCCCAGGGCGGGACAGGTACGGGAAGCGGTGGAGGTGGAAGTGGTGGACGGATTGCCTTGTTTTATAACGATGGAACTTTTGGAGCATTAGGCAGTGTCTCTCAGCTGGGTTTACAGGTAGCGCCCTCAGGTGGGAGTAACGGCAGCATTGGGACATTGTATCAGGCACATCCTGATCATTATGTCATCTCGGTGAATAACACCCAGGCGGCTGGGGCAACGCAGACGATGACAGTGCAGCTGATTGATAACTTCGGCAATCCATACTTTATCCAGGGAGAGAGAGATTTTATTCTGAGTGGTGCGGGGTTGGGTCCGAATGGCGAGAAACCGACCTGCACTTCAAAAGACGATGTTGCTGTGCCGTTTGGTGAGCCGATGCGGGCGCGACTTGTCGATGGTATGATGACCTGTGAGCTGACGCTTTATCAGGCGCAGTCGACAAGTATTAACCTGACCGATGGCACATACTCGACATTTGGCAATCCGCTTTATGGAGGGGATATCTCTATTCCGGCAGAGCTTAATGCCGATGCCGGTAGAACCTCAATCAGCGTATCTCCGACAAATCCGGTTCTGACAAACCAGATTATAGTAACTGTGACAGCAAAGGACTCGGTGGGGAATTTGATTCCCGGTGGTGGGTCAACAGTAGCTATTACTGTTGCCGGGGCTAATCCCGGGACGTTGGCCGTGACGGATCACGGTAATGGTACCTATACAGGGACTTATCAGGCAACCCATGTCGGGCTTGATTTTATTCGGGCAACTATTGATGGTTTTACTGTGATGCATGACACGGAAGGCATCAGCGACGGAGTATTTTACCTGACAGTGCAGAATGGACCGATTTCACGGCTTCAGGTTTACGGGGCCGCTACACAGTCGGCGGGGACAACACAAACAATAATTATCCGTGCCGTTGATAGTGCTGGAGTGACCTATGTCGGTTATGAGGGGGAAAAAGCGCTGTCGCTCAGTGGAGCAGCGGCGGCTATCACCGGACAGTTGCCGACCTGTCGAGACATGAATGGCATTGATGTGCCGCTTGGGCAGAACATGGTACTTGATTTCATTGGTGGAGAGGCACAGTGCCAGTTACGACTGTATCGCACAGGGAATGTTTCAATTGATGTGACAGATGGTATTTTCACAAGCTTTAGCGATTCTGCCTGGGACCTTGATATAAATGTTCGCGGCGGCACAGGCGGAGCGCTGAGCGTAATTGGCTCCTTGCAGAATCCCGTGACTGTGAGCTATCCAGCAACTGTTACGGTTCAGGTTTACGACTTGTGGGGTAACCTGAAAACAACTGGTGGGGATGTAGTCAGCATCAGTGTCAGTGGAGCAAATACTGCTTCCCCCGCGGTAATGGACGGCGGTAACGGGACATATTCGGCGATTTATACACCAGGCGTTTTGGGAGTGGATGAATATCGGGGCACTGTTAACGGTTATACAATCGGAAAAGATAGCGATGGACTATCGGACGGTGTTTATCACGAACAGGTTGACGCGATGAATATCACTCATCTGAGTGTTCGCGGAAGTGCCAATCAAACTGCGGGTGCATCACAGGTGATGCAAGTGTTTGCCATGAGTTCTGGTGAAGTGCCAAACCCGGGGTATGTGGGAGAACATAGTATTACTTTCTCTGGGGCAGTGGCGGCAGCGGATGGCACAAAGCCTGCGTGTCGCGATAAAAATGGCATATTGCGCGATATTGGGACATCGATATTGCTTGACTTTGTTGCTGGATCGGCAAGCTGCGAGCTTTACCTTTACAAGTCTGGTTCCACTTCAATAGATGCTACGGATGGAACATACAGCAGTGCCGGCAATGTGTCATGGGATCTGGATGTTGCGGTATCTGCGGCTGCGGCCAGTGGTGTTGCGACTGAACTATCTGCAACTCCTAACCCGGTAGTGCAGGGCAGTGTTGTGTCTGTTGCCGTCACCGCCAAAGACCGTTATGGCAATACGCGTACGTCAGGTGGAGATGTTGTGCAGCTCAGTGTTGCTGGAGCCAATGCCCGGAGTCTGGCAATCAGTTCTCAGGTCAATTCTTCTTATCGCGCAAGTTATACACCTTTGGTGGGTGGTGTGGATCTGATTAGTGGCAGTATCGGCGGTGAAGCAATTTCCAAGGACAGTGAAGGAACTAGTGACGGAGTATTTCACCTGACGGTGAGCAAGTTTCCGATGCATCATTTAGAAGTGCGTGGTTCTTCAAGCCAGGCGAAGGGTTCGTCGCAAGTGATTACAGTCAGTGCCAAGAGTGCCGCGGGTGGGAATAACCTGGTTTACACGGGGACTCGTACGGTAACATTCA
Source organism: bacterium (assembly GCA_028689495.1). GTDB lineage: Bacteria > Bdellovibrionota_C > UBA2361 > SZUA-149 > JAQTWB01 > JAQTWB01. Next base: position 17,151 of record JAQTWB010000046.1, read on the forward strand.
GTGCTTCGCCAGCGTATGGCAGTGATGAGCAGCTGCCAGCCTGTCGCAACAAATCAGGAACACTGGTTGAGTTTGGCAAGCCAACATTACTGGAGTTTAGTGCCGGAGCGGCAAGTTGTGAGCTTTATATTTACAAGGCGGGAAGTGTAAGTGTTGACGTCAGTGACGGCAGCTACAGTTCAAATGGTAGCAGTAGTTACGATCTAGATATTTCGGTTTCAGGTGAAGTGCTTAACAAGCAGTATGCTTTGTGGAATGGTTTCCTTGGTATGATTAATGTACTTGAGGTGATGAACCTTAAGCCGGAGCCGATGACGGTCACATTGACTGTTTATACAATTGAGGGGACAGCAAAGGCTGTAACGACAAGTTATACAGTTGCCGCTCATTCGCAGAGAGATATTATCATCAACGACCTGCCGGGATTTAGTATTGACACTTACGGGATGGTCGCGGTTACTGGTTCACATCAGCATTTTGATGGACGTGTCGCGGTGTATTTCCCGGAGACATCTGAAGTTACCGGAGCTTCTGGTTATGGTTTTGCTTATACAGATCCGCTGAAGTTGGCAAATAAGGGACGGAGTGCGGTGATGTTTAACTCCTATCATCCAGGAGGTAATATCGTCGATGCAAATAACATGGTCTATAATTGGTTGACGATTGCCAACCTCGATTCATCACGGGCACGAGGGTTTACAGTAAAACGTTACAACATATCTGGTGAACTTGTTGCCACTGAGCGTGTAGTGGTGCCGTCAATGGCGAGACGGGATATTGACGGCGGCCATGTCAGTCCGGGGGCGAATAATGTGGGGACCAATATCATTATTCCGGATAATAATAATGCTGCGTACCTGGCAAACCTGGTGCGTTATGCTGAAGGTTCTAACTTTAATTCTTTTGACTATGCATTTACTCTCCCGGCAACAACCGGTGCGACTGAAACACTCTATGCGCCGATTTCACTTAACAGTCGCGGTGAGAATTATGTAGAGGTTGCCAATATGCTGGATGAAGAGGTGAATGTAACCTTGCGCTTTGTTGATAGCGAAGGATTCGTGATTGCCGAGAATACTGTAGCATTTCCTCAATATTCTCAGCGGCATTTCCCGATGAATGGTATTTTGTCGGAAGCCGGGAATGGGTATGTGAGTTTGACGACTGATAAACCTGGTGCGCTTCTCGCACAAAGTCTTTTTTACCACCGCGATTACTCAAATCGTTCGATTGAGACGGGCTATGCGCTGTCAGCAAAAATTAAGGCATCAAGAGAAGCTTACACCACGTATAATTTCTATCTCAATATGGATAATCAGTTGCGGATTACCAACCTCGAAGAGCACGAAGTAATCGTTACTTACACTAACCTTGCCGATACCAGCGGGATTCCGTCTAGAGGCATTGAGGTGGTCATGCCACCACTTGGCACTGCTATAATGCCGCTTTATACAGACGAACGGGGACATCATCCTAAGGATACTTATGGACTACTTGCTCTTGATGCCACTGGTGATGATGGATTTGTGGCTGACCTGATTCGTTATCGGCGTGAGGCGAACAACCACTTTGAATTTGCAATCCCCACACCAGCAAGGTGAATCAAGGGTAGCTGAGAGTTGTTTGCGGTAGCAGCTATTTGGGGAGTGTTGCGAAATTAGCATTTCGCCAGGATTGACTTTCGTCAATCCACTTTTTCGTATCGGAGATACGAAAAAGTCTCCCCTCTATTAG